>DATDCH010000646.1:0-11533 GCA_036524455.1 Kofleriaceae bacterium
TCCTCGGTCTCGGCCGCAGTCACGATCGCTTCGGGCCGGATGAACGTGCGCAGATCGCAGCCGTCGACGAGCTCCATGACAAGCAGCCAGTCGCCGCCGCTCTCGAGCAGCTCGTGGATCGCGAGCAGATTTGGATGGCTCAGATCAGCGAGCGTGCGGAACTCGGTCTTGAACCGAAGCAACGACGTCGCGTCGATCCGTGACAACAGCTTGAGCGCAACGACCGCGCTGCGCTGTCGATCGAACGCCTCGTACACGACCCCGTTGCCGCCTGCGCCGAGCCAACGCCGGATCTCGAAGCGTCCACCCGCGGACGCACGACGCGGAACCTCCGCGTCCTCGGACCCCACCGAAGCCGGCATGCAGCCGTCATAGCATTGTCGCGACGCAAAAAAGCCGGCCCGTTGCGCGAGCCGGCTCGGTGCGCATTGATGCTGCGCGGCTACTGCTTCGGCGCCTCGAGGGTCTTGAGCCCCTTATCGACCACCCAGTGCTGGTAGTACTGCGCCTTCGGAGTGCCCTGCTGGATGCGCTCGTTCGCCTTCTTCATCTCCTCGTCGATGACGGTGATGAAGTTGTCGATCGGCACCGCGCCCGAGATGAAGCGGCCGTTGATGAAGAACGACGGCGTCGCGCTGACACCGAGCTGCTGGAGCGAGCGCATGTCTGCCTGCACGATCGACCCGCAGCGCTTCATGTCGGCCTTGAACTTGGTCATGTCGAGCTGGAGCTCCTGCGCGTGGTTGTTGAGGTTCGAGCAGCCCGCATCGCTCTCCCAGCACTTGTCGGGATCGAACGCGCGCGCCTCGAACGTCTTTGCCCAGAGCAGACCGTCCATCTCCTTGGCCTTGCCCTGCCTCGCCGCCGCGCAGAAGGCGAGCGCCGTGCTCGTCGCAGTGGTCGGGTGCACGATGAGATGCTTGCTGACGATGCGGAGGTCGTTGCCGTACTTCTTGCGCAGCTCATCCATCGTCGGGAGCACGCGCTTGCAGAACGGGCACGCGTACTCGTACGCCTTGACGATCGTGATCTTCGCGTCGGCTGGCCCCTCGAAGAAGTCGTTGTCGATCGGCACCGAGTAGGTCTTCGCGACATCGGGCCCGGGACGCTGGGGCGGCGGCCGCTGCTGACCGCCGGGGCCAGGGCCACCGCGGCCGCCCTGTGCGAGCAACGCGTCGAGCTTCTTGTCGAGCTTGTCGATCTTTTCGTTGAGCTTCGTGGTGTCGGCCTGACACCCGGCCAGGACACCTAACAACAGAACTATGGCCTTCATCGCGATTCCTCCGACTATCTGAGGCTCGCGAGTTTCGGGCCCGGAGCAGAGCTCCGCCGTTGCACGAGCCGGGGTTATTGCTTGGGCAGCTCGACGGTCTTCAGGCCCTTATCGAGCACCCACTGCTGGTAGTACTGGGCCTTCGGCGTGCCCTGCTGGATGCGCTCGTTCGCCTTCTTCAGCTCTTCCTCGATCACGGTGACGAAGTTGTCGAGCGGCACGGCGCCCGAGATGAAGCGGCCGTTGATGAAGAACCCCGGCGTCGCATTGACGCTGAGCTGCTGCAAGGCGCGCATGTCGGCCTGAACGACCGGCATGCAGCTCTTCATATCCGCCTTGTACTTGGTCATGTCGAGCTGGAGCTCTTGAGCGAAGTTGTTGAGGATCGGACAGCCCGCTTCGCTGTCCCAGCACTTGTCGGGATCGAACTGACGAGCCTTGAAGCTCTTGTCCCAGATCAGCGCGTCCATCTGGAGTGCCTTGCCCTGCTTCGCGGCGGCGCAGAACGCGAGCGCGCCGCTCATCGCCGTCGTCGGGTGCACGACAAGATGCTTCGTCACGATCCGTATGTCGGCGCCGTATTTCTTCTTGAGGTCATCCATCGTCGAACCTTCTGGGCGTCCAGACCGGACGCGTTCGCAGAAGGGTCAAGCATAGTCAGTGGCTTTGACCACTGTGATCTTCGCGTCGGGCGGACCCTCGAAGAAGTCGTTGTCGATCGGCACCGCGTAGGTCTTCGCGCGATCGGGCTCGGCGCGCGGAGGACGCTGCTGACCACCGGGGTTACCGCCGCCACCGCGGCCACCCTGTGCGATCAACGCGTCGAGCTTCTTGTCGAGCTTGTCGATCTTTTCGTTGAGCTTCGTGGTGTCGGCCTGACACGCGGCAAGGAGGACACCTAACAAGAGAACCAAGGTTTTCATCGCTCGACTCCTTCGATTGTCTGACAACTCGCAGTTTCAGGGCTGGAGTAGACCTCTGCCTCATCGCAATTGCAACACAACGGCTCTGCAAGCAATGTTGCGAGCGGCTGCTCGTGGTCGGGAGACGACCGAGATGAATTCTGCAGCTCGGCCTGGAGATCACAGGCCTCTTCGCGCGACAGCTGACCGTCACCGTCGAGGTCGGCTTCGGGATACGCGGCGAACAACGCCTGCGCCATCTCGGGCGTGTACCGACAGACCGGTTCTTGGCTGCGCGCGCTCGCGGTGCGTGCACCGCCGAGTGCGACGAAGAACCAGCCGACTAGCACGAGCCGATGCACGAGGCCGATACGTGCGCGTGCCGGCGGTCCGAGCACGGCAGCGACGCGGGCATCGAGAGCATGCTGCGCGAGCGCAGGGGCCGCGGCCCCACGCAGCGCGGCCATGCGAACGAGCAGTCGTGCGTAGGCCGGGCGTGGCACCGAGCCAGTCTCGAGCGCCCACGCATCGCATGCTGCTTCGCGCGAGAGATCGAGCCGGCGATTGACAAGCCGTAGGAGCGGGAACCACCACATCAGCGTGGCAGCTGCGATCTGGACATAGCGGCCGAGCGCGTCCTTGCGGCGCACGTGCGCGAGCTCGTGGAGCAGCGCGGCGCGCAGCAGCGCGGGATCGGCGAGCAGCGCGGGCGGCACGACGATGATCGGGCGCGCGACGCCGACGACGTGGGGGCCGACTTCGGGATCGCCGACGACGAGGCGCGCGCGCGAGCCGAGCTCGCGGATGATCGCGAGTGCTTCGGGTGGTGCATCGGGTGCGCGGCGTGCGGCGACGAGCGTTTGGTGCTGCGCGTAGAGCGCGCGGATCAAGACGAACAATGCGCCGGCGCTCCACACGAACGTGAGCATCAGCCACGCGATGCCCGACCACGTGATCATCGGCACCGCTGCTGTAGTGGCGATTGGCGCGAGCGCGATCGCGGTCTCGGTGCTGTCGGCGGACAAACCCGCGAGCAGATCCGAGAGCGACCACGGCATCGCCGGGCTCCACGGCAGCGCGAGCTTCACTGCAACGACGAGCCAGATCGCGGCTTGCCACGCGGGACGCAACCGGCCGGCGCGCGTCAGCACGAGCGCGATGATCACGAGCAGCGTGCCCTGCCCCGCCATCATGCCGAGCGTGGCGAACCACGACTTGGCGAGCGCGGCGGCGTCGACGAGCACGCTCACTTCTTCTCCTTCTTCGGCGCGGTCTTCTCGGACTCGGCGATCTTGCGCTCGATCTCGCGCAGCTCCTCACGCGTCAGGCTCTCGTCCTCGACAAGGCGGAGCACGAGCGACTCGGCCTGGCCGTCGAACACGTCACGCACGAACTCGCGCAGCCGCTCACGCAACACCG
Organism: Kofleriaceae bacterium; assembly: GCA_036524455.1. Lineage (GTDB taxonomy): Bacteria > Myxococcota_A > Polyangia > Haliangiales > Haliangiaceae > JABFXX01. The sequence goes on from DATDCH010000646.1 coordinate 3,595, forward strand.
ACTCGCGGCGATGCGCCGGGCGATACACGAACGGCTCGCGCGCCTTGTCGACGAGCACCGCGTTCTTCGCGGCGAGCCGGCCGAGCAGCGTCATCACCGTGGTGTACGCGAGCTCGTTGCCGCGCTGCTCCAGCTCGGCGCGCACGTCCGCGACCGAACCTTTGCCGAGCTCCCACAGCGCCTTCATGACGCGGAGCTCGGCAGGAGTCATCTCTGGGCACTTGGGCGGCATATTGGTTACGACGACCTTCGTAGGATTACTACAAACGTAGTTGCAAAGGCAAGCGCGAATTCCTACCTGGTCAATCGGCGGCGTATTCCCTGCGCGGCACGGATCACAACCTTAATGATGCGGTCCGCCGGGACCAGCGGCAGGAACGCCAGGCCGAGCAGCGGGTACGGGAACCAGATGTTCATCATCAGGATGACGCCGACATGGAACCCCCAGGCGGTGAGCGCCCACGCGTAGGCGATGCGGCGGTGGGCCAGCGCCAGCGGGGCACCGAGCTCGATGACGAGCGTCATCACGCTGAACACGACGAGCGGCCCGGGATGATCGAGGAACGGGTGCGCGAGAGGTGCAACCGGGTCGCCGAGCAGCGCCTTGCGCAAGTTGTCGACCGCGATCTGGTTACGCAATAGCTCACCGTCGAGCCAGTCGACGCCCGCGATACGCAGCTTCGCGACCCCGGCGAGCACGTAGGTCGCGGCGGTGAGCGCGGCCATGAGCTTGATCGGCCAGCCGTAGCCGGACGCAGCCGGCGCGCGCGGCTTGTCGATCGCCCACGCATCCGCGGCGGGCGCGAGCGCGAGCGCGATCACGTGCAGCACGAGGAGGTTCTCGGTGTGGAACACCTGCCCCCAGCAATTGCGGTAGGTGATCGTCCACAGCAGTGCGGCCGCTGCGAGCGGTGCGGTGACGCGATACTTGAAGCCGGCGACGAACCCGGCGAGCAACACGCACGTGATGATGCCGATCACGAGCGCCGCGCTCGGCGGCAGTGGCGCATCGAGCACGCGCACGACGCCGACCGGCTGGAACTGGGCGCGGCCGTAGCGGGCGACGGCCACGAACTCGGGCAACCGCATCGCGATGTAGAGCAGCGCGTAGCCGCCGATCAACAGGCGCAGCGCGGCGAGCCGCTCGGCCGGCGCAGACGCGAACCACCAGTCCGCGATCCGTTTCATCGCTTCACCACACAGCGCACGTGCTCGATCTCGCGGCCGATCACGTCACGCGCGAGATACTCGACGGAGTCGTGCGTGCCGGTCACGATGCGGATCGCGACGACGTCGCCAAAATCTTCGTGGCCAGCGACCCGCGCGGCGATCGACTCACACAGCTGCGTCAATGCGGGCCGCCCGCCGCTCATCGCGCGATCGAACACGCGAATCGCCTGCAACACCTCGCGGGTACCGACGAGGATCGGCCGCAACGTGCGGCGCTGGCCGGCCGCGGTCTCGCCGAGCGCGTAGCGATACGTCTGCTTCGTCGGTCGTTTCCACGCAAACATCGGATACGTCGACAGCGGAAAGCCGTCCTCGCGCGGATCGAGCGTGAGCGGATACAACGTCGCGGCGAGCATCGCCACCGACACCACAGCCGCGTAGACGCGCACGCGGCGAGACTACATCGACTTGATCACGCGCCACGATGTGCGCGGCGCGCCGATCTCGAAATAGAACGAGAACGCGAACGTGATCAGACCGTCATCGCTGGCCAGCTCCTTCGGCGCATTGACGAACGGCGCTGCCGCCTGGAACGCGCGCACCGCCTCGTCGTCGAGCTCCGACACGCCCGACGGCGTGGTCACGACGACCTTCGCGATCTCGCCCTTGGGCGTCAGCGCGACGCGGACTTCGGTCACGCGCGTCTTGTAGCCATAGACCGAGCCGTTCGGATCGCGGCGCCGCCACACCGATGCCGGATCCCAGTTCTGCGCGACCTGGCGCTTCAGGCGATTGAAGAAGCTCGCGTGGATCCAGCGCTTCGCATTGAGGGCCGTCTCGTCGCCGTTCGCGACGTCGTCGAGGTGATCGACGTTGCCACCGCCGATCGCGCGCTCGAGCACGTCCTGCGACGGCTTCAAGTTCGGCACGTCGGGAGCGCCGCCGCCGGCACCGGCTTGGCCGCGCGGAATCTCCGAGCGCTCTTTACGCTGTTGCTCGAACGAGCCGTCGCCCTTCTTCGGTACGAAGCCGTCGAACGCGAGCGGTCCGGTCGCACCGGTGTAGCTGCCGCGCGTCTTCGCGTCCTGCTGCTGGTCGGCCGGGTTCTGCGCGCCTTCCTTGCGCATCGCGAGCGTGCCCGGCACGTCGGGCGCTTCCTTGTTGGCACCCTTGGGCCGGTCCGGCGTCTGCTCTTTGATCGAGGCCTCTTTCGGATTCTCTTTGGCCTCCAGCTCGGAGGGCTTGGACTTCGCGATCATCTGCTCGAACACCGAGCCGCGCGCGACGGACTGCTTCTTCACCGACGTATCGAACTCGGCGACGAACCGCGTGTTCTCCGGCGGCTTCTGGTCGGTCGGCTTCGCGGTCTCGACGACCTGTGCGCGTGCGGGCGGCGCTTGCTGTGGCGGTGGCGGAGGTGGCGGCGGCGGCTGCTGTTGCGGCTGCTGCTGCGCGAGCTCCGGCGGAGGTGGCTGCTGCTTCTCCTGCTCCTGCTTCATCATCTCGATGAGCGGCTCGGGATCGATTGGCGTCACCTGATCGATGGCGCGTTGCGACGGCAGCGAGATCGTTGCGACCTCCATGGGAGGGTCGGTGTTCACGCAGCCCGACATATCCATGTACATCCGCATCTCGGAATCAGCGAGACACTGATCGACGTCGGCGCTCCACGGTGCAAAGCACAGCGTCACGCGCGCACTGCTCGCGAGTAGCGCATCACCGAGGCAGTTCGACTTCAGCTCGGTGACAGCAACAAGCTCAGCATCTGTCTTGCGCGTCGACATGCCCTGACCCACGACGGCGAGGTCCAGCGCCTCCACGGTACCGAGCACGGTGCCGTGAACGAGCAATGCAGCTACCACCGCAGCCCAGATGGCTGTCGGAGGAACCCGTCTGTTTCGTCGCGCATTGGTCGGCATGGCGAACCGGGCGAGAGAACGTCTAAGTATATGAAGCGATTCTACGCCCGTCAGGTCGATTCGACGCGTCGATCGCACAACTTCGTTCCGACCAATCCCGAGATATTTGTACTGGTTCCACAGTACGGGTGCGCACAGCCACCAGATTGGCGGGAGCCGATCGCGCCCGTGCGCCGGTGACACGCGATGTAGAGCAATGTGGCGCGAACAAGATTCGCGGCAGTTCAGCTCACGGATCTTACTTGTTTGCGGGCTTCGACGCCGCGCGCAACATGGAACTGATGTCCACTCCCAAGCGCAGTGCTGCACCGGCAGCTGCGTTTCCCGGGACGCCGCGCTTCGAGGTCCGACGCGTGATCGGTGAGGGCGGTATGGGCATCGTGTACGAAGCGTTCGATCGCGACCGCAACATGGCCGTCGCGCTCAAGACCCTGCGCTGGGTCGACGCGCAATCGATCTTCGGGCTCAAGACCGAGTTTCGCGCCCGCGCCGATCTCGAACACCGCAACCTCGTCCGGCTCGGTGAGCTGTATCGCGACGAGGGCTACTGGTTCTTCACGATGGAGCTCGTCTCCGGCGTCGACTTCCTCGACTGGGTGCGCGCCACCGACGCGACCGAGGACGCGCCCCTGTTCGACGAGCGACGTCTCCGCTCGGCGCTGCGCCAGCTCGCGACCGGACTCGACGCGCTCCATCACGCCGGCATGATCCATCGCGACCTCAAGCCGTCGAACGTGATGGTCACACCCGAGTCGCGCGTCGTGCTGCTGGACTTCGGCCTGATCGCAGACGTCCGCGCCCAGCTCTCCGATTCAACCGTCGTCGGCACCGCCGCATACATGTCACCGGAGCAAGCGATGTCACGGCCGCCGAGCGCCGCCTCGGATTGGTACTCGGTCGGCGTGATGCTCTACCAAGTGTTCACCGGCCGCCTGCCGATCGACGGTGCGCCACTCGAGATCATGATGCGCAAGCAGCACCGCCGGCCGCCGCGCCGTATCGCCGGTGCGCCCGATGACCTCTCCGAGCTGTGCGTGCGCCTGCTCTCGATCGATCCGGCCGCGCGGCCGAGCGGCGCCGAAGTGTTGCGCATCCTCGCGGCGCGCGGCGAAGACCGCGTCGTCGAGACGCCGTTCGTTGGCCGCAGCTCGGAGCTCGCCACACTCGAGCACGCGCTCACCGAGGTCACCGAAGGCTCGACGATCGCGATCTCCGTCGAGGGCGAGTCCGGTATCGGTAAGACGAAGCTCGTGCGTCACTTCGTCGAACGCGCGAGCACCCTTGACGATCCGCCGTTCATGTTCGCCGGCCGCTGCCACGAGCGCGAGACGCTTCCGTTCAAAGGCATTGACGGCATCGTGGACGCAGTCGCGCGCACGCTGAACAAGCTCGATCTCGATCAGTTCCCGCTGCCCGCCGGCATGGAGCTGAGTGCGCTCGCGTCGCTGTTTCCGGTGCTGTTGCGCGTGCCGTTGATCGCGCGCGAGGCATCGCCGCTGCCCGCCAACTTGCTCGAGCTACGCGCTCGCGCGTTCCGCGGCCTGCGTCACCTGCTCGAAGCGCTCGGCGCGATCCGGCCGATGCTCGTCACGATCGATGACATCCAATGGGCCGACTCCGACACGCTCGCCCTGCTCTCCGAGCTGCTTCACGGACCCGGCGCGCCCCGCCTGCTCCTCATCTTCACGTTCCGCGACACGGGGTCGCCGGCGCTGCCGATTCCGATCACGCGCCTGCAGCTCGCACCGCTCAACGTCGCCGAGGCGGTCGAGCTCGTTACGCGCACCGCGCCCGAGCGCGCCGCCGAGTCACTCGATCTGATCGCCGGCACGGGCGGCCATCCGATGTTCCTGCGCGAGCTCCTGCGCCACGACTCGCTGCTGCGCGGCACGCGCCTCGACGACGCGATCTGGGCACGCATCACGCGCATGCACCTATCCGCGCGCCGCATCCTCGAGCTGATCGCGATCGCGGGCCGCCCGCTTCCCCAAGGCATGGTCGCCGAAGTGCTCGACCTCGATCCGCGCCGTGCGGCGAAGTGGTTCGGCACGCTGCGCGCCGCGTCGCTCGTGCGCACCGGTGGCAACCGCGCCGGCGATCCGATCGAGCCGTACCACGATCGCGTGCGCGCGGCCGTCGCCGCTCGGATCGCACCCGCGCGCAAGCGCCGCTATCACGAGCGCCTCGCGGCGATGTTCCTCGCGTCCGGTCATGCCGAGCGCGATCCGCTCACCGTCGTCGAGCACCTCGAAGCCGCCGGCCTGCGCGAACAAGCCGCCGCTCTCGCCCGCCGCAGCGTGCGCCGCGCGGTCGACCAAGCCGCGTTCGAGCAAGTCGCCGCGCTGTGCTCGGCCGCGCTGAACCTCGCCGACGATCTTCCGCCCGAGGAGCGTCGCGCCATCATCGTGCGACGCGCCGAGGCGCTCGCTGCCGCCGGTCGCGGTGCCGAAGCCGCGCGCGACTATCTCGAAGCCGCCGCCGCCGCATCCGACGACGAACAGTTCCAGCATCGCCGTCACGCGGCCGAGCAGCTGCTCGTCTCCGGCCACATCACCGAAGGGCTCCTGCTGCTGCGCGAGTGCATGGCCGCAGTGAACGAACGCTTCCCCGAAAGTGGCAACTCGACGCGCCGCGCGTTGATCGGCAACATGGTGTGGCTGCGCATCCGCGGCTCGCGCTATCGCGAGCGCCCGCCGAACACCGGCAGCATCCACGATCAGCTCCGCCTCGATCTCTACCGTACGGCGTCGCTCGGTCTGTCCCTCGTCGACTCCGTGCACGGTGCGCTGTGCCAAGCCCGCGCACTGCGCACCGCACTTCGGCTCGGCGATCGCCGCCGCATCGCGTACGCCCTCGCCTATCACGCGATGTATTCGGCCGCCGCGGGCGAAGCGCACATCGGTTACGCGCGCTCGCTCGTCGGTCAGTCGCGGCAGATCGCCGAGGCCGAGCGCAATCCATTCCTGCTCGGATGGGCGCGCTGCGGCGAAGGTGTCGTCGAATACTTCTCGGGTCACTTCGAGCGCGCACTCGAAGTCCTGCTCGATGCCGAGTCGCAGCTGCGCGAGCACACGATCGGCGTCTGCCCCGAGCTCAACCACATCCGCCTCTTCGTCATGTTCGCGATGCGCTGGCACGGCGTCTACGACCGCCTGCGCGGCCAGTACCTCGAGTACGTACGCGATGCCACGCGACGCGGCGATCGCTACGCAGCGACATCGTTCCGGTGGTCGGCGAGCGCGCTCTGGCTCGCGGGTGACGATCCTGCGCGCGCACACATCGAGCTCGCCGCCGCTTCGTGGAGCCGACCCGAAGACGGGCTGCATCTCCAGCATTGGTTTCTCGCCCGCGCGAAAGCCGAGCTCGCGCTCTACGAAGACGATCGCGAAGGCATGCTGCGTTCGCGCGACGAGCTCACCGCATTCTTCGCCACGCCGCTCGCACACATCGAGGTCGTGCGCGCCGATACCGCGATGGAGCTCGGCCGCATCGCACTCCTTCATAACGACGCCGACGGCGTGCAACGCGCACTCGTGCGCCTGCGCCGCGAACGCGCACCCTACATCCGCGCGAACGCGATGCTGCTCGAAGCTGCCGCAGACACGCGGTCCGGCCGCGTCGAAGCGGCGCGCGCGCATCTCAACGAGGCAACGCTGCTCGCCGAATCCTCCGGCATGAACGTGATCTGCGCGCTCGCGCGCAAACGCACGGGCGAGCTACTCGGCGGTGAGCTCGGCGCGCGCATCAGCTCCGACGCCGACGCCGTGCTCTACCGCTGCGGCGTCGTCAGCCCGACGCGCTTCTCGCGTACGTTCGCGACCTGGCCCGAGCCGTAGGAGTCTCGAGCTCACTCGAACGCGGAGAACGTCAGCGACACTGTCAGGTCCGCGTCGGCGTTCGCAGCTTCGAACGTCGCCGCCGCCGGGCCTGAGATCGCGACCTTGAACGAGCCGCTCGCAAGGTCCGAGAAGTCTTCCGCGGGAATCTTGTCGGAATCGAAATCGACGCCGAATTCCACAGGCCCCGCGACATCCGCCGCGACCACGTCGCGCGTCGCAACCGCGTACTTCGTCGTCGAGCCGTTCATGATGAACTCGACCTTGGTGGCGCCGAGAAACACGCCGCCGAGCATCGTGACGTTCGTCGATGTCGCGTCCACCGTGACCGTGGTGCCGTCGACGGTGATCCGCGACGGCTCGCCGCCGATCTCCTCGCGGGCCATCGACACGAACACGCCATACGGATTACCGCTCTCGGTGTTGACGTTCTTCTCGTCGAACAACACGCCGTTGTCGACGTCGCCCGACGCGAGCGCCAACTTCAGATCGACGACATCGGAAACCGAAACTGGATCGTCGCTACAGCCCGCCGCGCAAGCCAACAGTGCACTGCAAAGATAGAGGTGGCGCATGACGCGATCGTTTCGCGTAAGCGACAGCGCCGCAAGGCGCGCGATGTAGGCACACAGTTGGCATCACACGATCTGGCAGAGTTGTCCGTAGTGAAAAATCTCCACAGTGGTCATCCACGCTTCATGACGCGCACGACGACGCGACGGTTCGCGGCAGATTCTCCCGACGTGGTCTCCGCGGGATCCTGTTCGCCATAACCCTTCGCCGTGACCCGTGCGCTCTCGACGCCGCGATCGATCATCGCTTGGCGAACGTTGTCGGCGCGCTCCTTCGACAGCCGCGCGTTGATCGTGGTCGAGCCCGGCGCATCCGTATATCCGCCGATCTCGACCGTTACGTCGGGATACGCGAGCAGCAGGTCGGCAACCCGCCCGATCTGATCGTGTGCTTGGCTCGCGACGGTCGAGCTGCCAGTCGGGAACGTCACCGCGTCGAGCG
>DATDCH010000647.1:0-8640 GCA_036524455.1 Kofleriaceae bacterium
AGGATCGCGACCTGCGCGTCCGGCTCGGCACCACCGAGAAGGTGCACGAGGAAGACGGCCGCCGCCTGCGCGTGCTGTCGAACGACGACACCGACGCGAGCGAAGTCAATCGCCTCCTGCACCCCGAACCGACGAAGGTGACGTTCGCTGACGTCGGCGGGCTCGACGAGATCAAAGTGCAGATCGAGAAACGCATCATCCTGCCGTTTCAGAAGCCCGCGCTCTTCGCGAAGTTCAAGAAGAAGGCCGGCGGCGGGATCCTGCTCTACGGTCCGCCCGGGTGCGGCAAGACGCTGCTCGCGCGTGCAACGGCGGGGCAGTGCAACGCGACGTTTCTCAACGTCGCGATCGAAGACGTGCTCGATATGTATATCGGCGAGAGCGAGCGCAAGCTCCACGCACTGTTCGAGAAGGCACGTGCGACTACGCCCGCAGTGTTGTTCTTCGACGAGCTCGAGGCACTCGCCGGCAAGCGGCAGTACACGCGCGAGGCGCATACGTCGAAGCTCGTCAGTCAGTTCCTGTCGGAGATGGACGGCTTCGCGAAGAACAACTCGGGCGTGTTGATCCTCGCGGCGTCGAACGTGCCGTGGGCGATCGATTCTGCGTTCCGCCGTCCCGGTCGCTTCGATCGCGTGTTATTCGTGCCGCCGCCGGACCGCGCAGCACGCGCGTCGATCTTGAAGATCCTGCTCGGCGGCCGACCGGTCTCCAGCGATATCGACACCGACGCGTTGGCGACCCGCACGTCGGCATTCTCCGGCGCCGATCTCGAGAACCTCGTCGATACGGCTGCCGATCGCGCGATTGCCGACTCGCTCGCGCGCGGCGGCGAGGTTCCGATCAGTCATGCGCACCTGCTCGCTGCCCTCGCCGAGATCAAACCGACGACGGGTGAGTGGCTCACCACCGCACGCAACTACGCGCGTTACGCCAACGAAGGCGGGCAGTACGACGAAGTGCTCGCGTTCCTAGCCAAGCACAGCAAACGATGAGCTACGAAATTGCAGACGAGCCGATGCCCGCATCGGGCTTCGAGAACCTCGTATTCCAACCCTCGGCACCGCTGCTTGGCATGATGTGGTGCGGCGCGTGGCTCGCGTGGCCGTGGTTCATCGTGAACTCGATCGCGATGGGTAGTCCAAGCGCGCGCCGTGAGATCCAGCTGTGCATCGCCGGCTTCGCCGGCACAGCAGTGCTCGCGCTCGTCGTGTTCGGGCTCGTCGACGCCGGCATCATCGAGTCGAAGCTCGCGCTGCAGATCGCTCTGCTCGGTGTCGTCGCGTTCAAGCTCGGCATCGCCTACGCCGTCTCGACGATCCAAGCGCGCACGTTCCACGTCTACACGTACTACGGCGGTGCGGTGCAGCGCGCGATGTACGTGCTCGTCGTCGGTAGCTACCTGCGCGACATCGTGCTCGGCGTGTCGGAGCATCCGGTGTGGCGCATCGTGCTGTCGGGAGGTTGGTGATGGAGGCGCGTCAAGTCGCCGCGCTGATCGAGCAAGCGGACCGCGCTCGCCGAGCACGCGATTGGCAGACCGCCACCTCGTTGCTCAAGCGCGCGCTCGCGATCGATCCCGAGCATGCCCAAGCGCACGCAACACTCGCACTGGCGTTGCTCGGTGCCCGCCGGTTGCACGGCGCGATCATCGAGACCGATCTCGCGCTCGGCTTCGGGCCCGACAGCCCGTTCTGCCACTACGCAGCGGCTGCCGTGCGACTCGCAGAACGCAAGCTCGACGACGCCTGGAAACATTGCCTCGTCGCGATGCAAGACGACGACAACGATGTCCATGCGCGTGTCCTCGGCGCTGCGATCAAGGCGCTACAAAACGAGCGCGACGCTGCACATACCTTGCTGTGCGAGGCACTCGCGATCGATGCGGACCACGTCGATGCGCTCAGCGCGCTCGCCGACCTCGAGCTCAAGACGGGCAACCTCGCCGAGGCCCACCGTTACATCGAGCTCGCGCTGACCTCGGATCCCAGCGACGTCGACGCGCACGTCGTCGCCGGATACATCGCGCTCGCGCGCAATCGCGTCGACGAAGCGGAAAACCACGCGCGGTTCGCGCTCGAGCAAGACGCGGGAGCTCGCGATTCGCTGCAGCTGTGGACCGCTGTGAAAGCGCGGCGGAACGTGCTGATCGGCCTGTGGTGGCGATTCAGCATGTTCGTCGGGCTTCGATCGGAGCGCTCGCAGATCGGCCTGTTGATCGGAAGCTTCGTCGTCGTGCAGCTGGCGATCATCCTGCTCGGCGCCGCCGGTTACGAAGACGCCGAGATGGTGCTGCGCAAGATCTGGCTCGGTTTCTGTGCCTACACGTGGTTCGCGCCGGAGATCTTCGAATGGATGCTCCGGCGCGAGCTCACGGGCGTCGTGTTGCGCGAAGACTACTGACTACCAGATGCGGACGCGCTTGTCGGGCGTGAGGAACAGCTTGTCGCCGCCCTTGATCTTGTACGCCTCGTACCAGGGGTCGATGTTGCGCACGACGGTGGCGCGGAACTCCGACGGGCTGTGCGGATCGGTGACGAGCCGGTTCGCCAGCTCTTGCTCGCGATACGAGCGGCGCCACACCTGCGCCCAGCCGAGGAAGAAGCGCTGGTCGCCGGTGAGGCCGTCGATCACCGGTGCCGGCTTGCCGCCGAGCGACAGCTGGTACGCCTGATACGCGACGGTGAGACCCGCGAGGTCGGCGATGTTCTCGCCGAGTGTGAGCTCGCCGTTCACGCACTGCGCCGGCTTGCCGTTCGCGGCCGGGAACGGGCAGTACGTGTTGTACTGCGCGACGAGCTGCGACGTGGCGGCCTTGAACTTCTTCTTGTCGTCCTCGGTCCACCAGTTCTCGAGCTTGCCGGTCGCGTCGTACTGGCTGCCCTGATCGTCGAAGCCGTGGCTTATCTCGTGACCGATCACGCCGCCGATGCCGCCGTAGTTGACCGCGTCGTCTGCGTTCGGATCGAAGAACGGCGGCTGCAGGATCGCAGCCGGGAACACGATCTCGTTGAGCGCCGGGTTGTAGTACGCGTTCACCGTCATCGGCGTCATGCCCCACTCGTCGCGATCGACGGGCTTGCCGAGCTTCGCGAGGCGGCGGTTGTACTCGAACGCTGCGGCGCGGGACGCGTTGCCGACCGGATCACCCGCCTTGACGACGAGCTTCGAGTAATCGCGCCACTTCTTCGGGTAACCGATCTTCGGGTTGTACGTGGCGAGCTTCGCCTTCGCCTTCGCCTTCGTCTCCGGTCCCATCCAGGCGAGCGCGTCGAGGCGCTGGCCCATCGCGACGAGCAAGTTCTTGACGAGCTCGTCGGCGCGTTCCTTCGTCGCCGGCGTGAAGTACTTCGCGACATAGAGCTTGCCGACGGCCTCGCCCATCGCGCCGGTGACCTGATCGACGCCGCGCTTCCAGCGCTCTTTGTTCTGCGGCGTGCCGGTCAGCGTCTTGCCGTAGAAATCGAAGTGCGTGTCGACGAACGTCTTCGACAGGTACGGCGCCGCACCGCTGAGCAGGTGCAGCGTCAGGTAGTCTTTCCACACGGCGATCGGCTCGCTCGCGACGAGCTTCGCGATGCCCGTGATCGCGGTCGGCTGATTGACGTTGACGTCCTTCACCTTGCCGAGACCGGCCGCGTTGAGCCACGGCTTCCACTCGATGTCGGGCGCGGTCTTCTGGAGATCGGCGATCGCGAGCTTGTTGTACGTCTTCACCGGATCGCGGTTCTGCACGCGCGTCCAGTGGACCGCCGCGATCTTCTCCTCGAGCGCGTAGATGTCGGCGGCGCGCTTCTCCGCGTCCTTCTCGCCGGCGAGCGTGAGCATCGCGGCGATGTATTTCTTGTAGCCTTCGCGGATCGGCTCGAACTGCGCGTTCTTCGCGTCGTACATGTCGCGATCCGGCAGGCCGAGCCCGCTCTGACTCATCAGCGCGATGTGCGTTTCGGGCGCCTTCTCGTCCTGATCGACGAAGACGAAGAACGGGCTCTTGCGGAAGCTCCGTGCGTTCGAGCCGAACAGCGCCGGCAGATCTTTGTTCGCCTTGAGTGCTTTGATCTTTGCGAGGTCACCCTTGATCGGCGTGACACCCTTCTTCTCGATCGCAGCCTCGTCCATGAAGCTCGCGTAGAAGTCGGCGATCTTTTTCGCCTCGGGTCCCTTCGCGGTCTTCGCGTTGAGGATGATCTCCTTCGTGCGCTCTTCGCTGCGATCCTGCAGCACGGTGAACATGCCGTAGTTCGACTTGTCCTCGGGAATCGGCGTCGTCGCGAGCCACGTGCCGTTCGCGTACTGATAGAAGCTCGAGCCCGGGATGGTCTTGGTGTTCATGCCCTTGAGGTCGAAGCCCCACGTGCCGAGCTCGGGTGCGCCGGCTTTGGCCGGAGCCGGCGGATTGCCGGGTGTCGGCACGATCGCTTCGCCGGTCGGCTGCGCGGTCGTCACCGCGGGAGCCGGCGACGTCGGCGCGGGCCCTTCGGTCGTCGGTGGCAGCGGCGTCGGGCCGGTGGTCGTGGTCGGTGGCGGCGACGAACCACAGCCGGCGGCAAACAAGAGCGCAGCGAGCAGCTTCTTCCTCATGCCCGCGTGCGTATCAAGCCCGAGGGACCTTGCATAGATGCGACCGCATGGTGCCGCACCCTGACGCACCCTCGACTCGCCTCGGGTGAGCATTTACTCCACAGTGGCCGGCTTAGAAGTAGAAGTTCGCGCCCATCGCCAGCGAACCTCCAGATAACTTGTAGCGCGACAGCTGATAGTCGACGGTCTCGGGCATCTGCGGGCCGAGCCTGTCGTTCTCGCCGACGCCGAGCAGGCGCAGCTCGACGAGCAGCGCAAACCAGGTCCACCGGTACTCGACGCCGCCACCGAGCCGCAACGAGCCTCGGCCGCGCTTGGCCTCTTCGCTCGCATCCTCGTGCGCGACGGTGAGCACGCCGAGGCCGGCAAGCGCGTACACGTTGAGCTTCTGCTCGGCCCGGAAGCGGTAGCGGAAGTCGAAGTAGAGGCCACCCATCCCGATGTCTTTGCTGCCACCGAGGTGCAGCGCGAGGCCGAGCTCGATCGCCTTGCGCACGCGATAGCGCGCTGCGACCTCGAACTGACCGAACTCGGTCTTCTGCGATTGCGCCGCGTCGGGCTGGTACGACTCGGGACCGACGCCGACACCGATCGCCCATCGCCGGTCCATCACGCTGGCCTGACGAGCGACCACCGGCGTCTGCATCCCGGGTGGCGTGGCGCCCGGATACGGCGCGAGCGTGGACTGCGCGGGTGCAGGTGCCGCTTGCGGGTCGACGGGAGCCGGCGCTGTCGGCTGCGGCACTTCGGGCGGTGGCTGCGGCTCGGGCGGCGGCGCCGTCTGTGCGTAGATCGTCGTAGTGCTCGCTAACAACACCATCAGAGCACAGCGCACCATTCATCCATTATCGATCAGAATGGTCGCAACGTGGGGCCGACCGACGGCTGTGGACGTATGCGGCTTTACTGGCAGAAGACAGGGAGTGGCGCCTTTGTACGATGCCGACGTGAAAGTTTGGCAAGAACTGGTGCAGGCCGCTGGCGCGATCCACACTGCGCGGATGTCAGTGTCTTCACGTCTTCGGGTTGGGAAATCCGAGACGCGCGATATGGCCGAGCACGACCGAATCGTGCGCGGTTTGCAGCCAGCGGAATGGCGCATGAGCAACGCGACCTTCTTCACGGCGTTCGTCGTGGTCGCCGCGCTGCTGACGGTGATCGCGCTGCTCGTGCGCTAGTCGTCGTCAGACAAGCTCGCACGCGCAGCGGTGCTACGGTGTGACCGTGACAGCGCTTCGCGTCGATGTTTGGTCCGATATCGCGTGTCCATGGTGCTACGTCGGCAAGCGCCGGCTCGAAGCCGCGCTTGCGAGGTTCCCACACGAAGTGGAGCTCGTGTTTCGGTCGTTCGAGCTCGATCCGCGCGCACCACGCGAGCGCGATGGCGACTACGTCGCGCGGCTCGCCACGAAGTACGGACGATCGGTCGCGGAGGCGCAGCAGATGATCGACCGGATGACGCGCGTCGGCGGCGAGGAAGGCATCGCGTTTCGCTTCGATCGCGTGCGCGCCGGCAACACGTTCGACGGCCATCGCCTGCTCCAGCTCGGCCACGAGCGCGGCGTGCAGATCACGCTGAAGGAGCGGCTGATGCGCGGCTACTTCTGCGACGGTGTACCGATCGGCGATCCGAGCGCGCTCGTGCCGCTCGCGGTCGAGGCGGGGCTGGCGGAGGACGACGTGCGCGATGTGCTCGCCGGCGATCGCTACGCCGATGATGTGCGGCGCGACGAAGAGCTCGCCGCCGAGCTCGGCATCACCGGCGTGCCGTTCTTCGTGATGGCCGGTCGCCTCGGCGTGTCGGGCGCGCAGGCACCCGACGTGTTGCTCGGTGCGCTCGAGCGGTCACTCGCCGATGCGAGCATGCTCGCGGCGACGCCACCACAGTAGCTTCCAGACACCGGCCGCGATGAAGCAGAGTGCGGTCCCGAGCGCGAGCGCGTAACGCAGCTCCGTCGATGGCAGCCTGCCGACTCGCACGAGCGCGCCGAGCCCGACGTAGGCGGTGACCGCGCCGGCGACGATTGCGAGGCCGAGCGTCGACCAGTGCCCAAACCGCGTGAGCAGTGACGAGCTTCTGTGACACGCACGGCCGACGAAGAACCCGGCGGCCGCAACACCGAGCAGCGAGACGGCGAGTACATCGAGGTTGTTGACGAGTCCTCGCGGATACAGCGTGTCTCCACTGTAGACCCACGACGAAGAATCGGTTTGGAACACGTCGATGATCACGACCGCGTAGCCGAGCACGAGTACGAGCGCCGTGGTACCGGCGAGGAACAGGCCGACCGAGAGCCCGTCGACGCGTTGCACGACCCGGCGAGCGACCTCGAACGGGCCGCGCGCGAGCTCGTCGAGATCGCGATACGGATCGTGGCCGGTGCGGATCGTGTCGCGCATCCGCCGAGCGAACCAAGCTTCGGCGATCCACACTGCGATCACGTAGACGCCGAGCAGCCCGACCAGCCCGAGCATGACGAACGTCTCGAGTTTCGAGACGTCGATGAGGTGCGGCACGAACCACGACGCATAGTGGAGCAGCACCGGATCGGACAGCACTGCGACGATCACGATCGTCGCGAGGCACGCCACGCCACCGACGGCAGCGCGACCAACGCGATGCGCGAACACGTGTGACATCGCGAGCGGCATCATCGCGAGCTCGACGCGGCGCTCCTCGGCGAGCTCGTTACGGCGAGCTTCGGCGCCGGGCCGATCGTCGCGATACATGTTCTTCGCGTTCAGGGCGTCGTCGAGCGAGGCGATGTCGCGCCGGCTGTCTTCGCCGAGCGACTCGAGGTCACTCGTGATCAGTGAATCGAGCGTGCTCATGGTGATTCTCCTGGCACGAGCGAAGCCTCGGCACGCATCGCGAACTTTCGCGCGTAGATGTCGCGCAAACGTTCTCGGCCGCGTGAGAGGCGGGACTTGATGGCCGACACCGACGCGCCTTCGAGCTCGGCGATCTCTTCGATCCGCCAGCCTTCGATGTCGTGGAGCACGATCGCTTCGCGTTGCTCGTGCGGTAGCGAAGCGAGTGCAAGACGCGCGCGTTGACTCGCGCCGAGATTGGCTTCGGTCGCGTCGTCACTCGCCGGTTCGTTGGTCAGTGGCAGCAGGCGTTGCCAGAACCCGCGCCGGTAGCGATTGCGGTGCACGGAAACGATGACGCGATACAGCCAGCCGCGAAACGCGCGGTCCTCGCGAAGTGCGTCGACCTTGTCGAGCGCGCGCACGAGTGCCTCTTGGAACAGATCGTCGCCGTCGGCACGTGAACGAGCGAGCGAGCGAGCAAACGCCTGCGCACGATCGTGCAGGGGCTCGAGCAACCTGCGTAGCCGCTGCTGGCGTGTTTCCACGACCTAGATGACAGCCCGAGCCGCGCGTTTCGTCGCAGCGATTTGTGAGTATTTCGCAACGCCGTAGAATCACGGCCGCTTGCGGCGCACGAACAACAGCAGCACGGCGACAAGCGGCAGCATGTCGGGTCGGCCCGGCGCCTGGCAGCAGCCGCCACCCGATCCCGGTGGGCCGTCGTTGCCCGCGTCGCCGCCGAGCACGCCATCACCGGTCGGATCGGCGGAGGGATCGATCGGCGGGCGCCTCGTGTCGCACGTTGGCGTCACCGAGTGCTCGAGCGCGCCGACTGTCAGCCCGCCCGCCGGGCGCAGCGCCGCGCAGTAGTCGTCTCGTACGTCGGGGCGCGCGGGCGCGATACCGATCAGCGAGCTGACATCGCCGACCGGTTCGAGATCCCCTTCGAGCGGCGCTCGGTACCAGCTCAGGAACAGCGCGGCCCCAATGTTCGGCAAGTTGCCGCTCATCGTCATCGTCGCGCCGTCGCGCGTGCGGATGAGACCCGTGAGCAGATTGCCGACGGCTTCGCCGCTCGTGGTGTCGAAGCGGAAGTCGATGCCCGAGGTCGAGAACAGCGTGTTGCTCAGCAGGTGCGAGTCGCGACTGCGATTGAGATAGATGCCGACGTCGGAGCAGTTGACGATGATGTTGTTGCGCATCGTGCCGCCGTCGTGCTCGACGCTGCACGGCGTGCCGGCATCG
>DATDCH010000648.1:0-3297 GCA_036524455.1 Kofleriaceae bacterium
CGACGCCGATCGCGCGATCGTTCGGCGAGATCGTGACCTGCTGAGCGTCCTGGATCGCGAGCGCGCGGCGGTGATGCTCGATCGCCTCGGCGTTGCGGTTCAAGTAATGCAGCACGGTGCCGAGGTTGTCGTGCACCGCACTCAAGTAGACGTGGTCGGCACCGAGCTTCGCCTTCATGATCGGCAGCGCTTGCTCGAAGTGCGGCAGCGCCTCGCTGAACTTCTCCTGGTGCAGCAGCGCCGAACCGATTCCGCTGTGCACGAGGCCGACCTGCGGATGCTGCGGGCCGAGCGCCTTCGTCCACACGCGTAGCGCCGCGCGAAGCTCGTCGAGCGCAGCCGCTTGCTGCTGCTGACTGAACAGCACCGAGCCGAGGTTGTAGTGCGCACTCGCGACCTCGGCGTGCTCGGGCCCGTACGCTTTCTCCATGATCGCGAGCGAGCGGCGAAACTCGGCGAGCGCTTGCTCGTGCTTGCCCATCCGCCGGTACAGCGCGCCGAGGTTCTGATGCGTGGTGCCGACGTTGGGATGCTCGGTGCCGAGCTTCGCCTCCTGGATCGCGAGCACTTGCTGGTACTCGGCGAGTGCCTCGGCGAGCTTCATCTGGTTGAACAACACGATCGCGATGTTGTTGCGCGTCCCGGCGACCTCCGGGTGATCGGCACCGAAGCTGCGCTCGACGATCGCGAGTGCCTTGCGATGCGCTGCCATCGCTTCGTCGGCCTTGCCCATGTGCTGCAGCGCGACGCCGATGCCGTTGTGTGCGATCGCGACGTGCGGGTGCTCGGCGCCGAGCTCGGCCTCGTACAGCGCGAGCGCTTTGCGATGTTCGTCGAGTGCATCGGGGTACTTGCCGCTGCGAAACAGCGCTTGGCCGAGCGCGTCGTGGATCATCGATGCGCGCAACCGATCGCCACCGATCGCGGCGAGCGCGCTGCGCAGCCCCGTGATCGCTTCGTCGTTGCGGCCGCGTGCGATCGCGAGCTCCGCGCTGCGCATCGCGACATCGGCCGCGAGCGTCGGATCGATCGCCGCGCGCTTCGCAACGCCGGCCTTCGCGATCTGCGCCCACCACTCGCCGTCTTCGCCGCGGGCGAGATGGATGCCAACGACCTGGAGCAACGTCGACGCCGCGAGTGTGGCGGTCTCGGCGTGTCCCGCCGCGATGGCCGCGACGTAGGCTTCTTTCAAGGTCGCCTCCGCAGCCTTGTCGTCGCGCAGATCCTGTTGGATCCCGCCGAGCGCGAGCAGCGCTTCGGCGACGACCGGTTGATACCCGGTCGTGCGTGCGGCCGTGACGGCCTCCTGCGCACGCGGCAGCGCGTCTTGATACTTGCCGCCGAGGGCTGTGGCTTTGACGGCGGCGAGCCGCTCGCGCACCGCGTCGACTTCGCGCTTCATGGCTTGGTGCGGCGGCGTGACTGCGTGAAGCGTCGCGATGTCGGCGCAGTCGCGGATCGAGGCGAGCCCGCCTGCCACTTGATCGGCGTGTTCGACCGTCTGCCGGTCGGCGCGTGCGAACACGTCCGTGGCGGCCGTGATCTGCGCGAGGCGCTGACCGAGACAGCTCATCCGCACGTCCATCGCTTGCGGCGACTGCTCGCCACGCGCCGTCGCCTCGCACGTCGCCTTGTGGGCGGTGATCCAATCGTTGGCGTAGCCATCGAGCACCCGCTCGACGCGCGACCACGCGGTCGCAGCGAACGGCAAGCCGGTGTTGAGAAACGCTGCGCGCGCGGTCGAGCGTTGCTGATCGTTCCAGACCTGCGAGAGCTGCGGGCGCCCGCCCGTGCACTGCGTCGAGCGGCTGCCTGCCGCGTAGACCGCGCCGATCGATCCGATCAACCCAACGGTAGCGACAGCGATAATGATGTTGCGGCGGCGAGCGCGTGTCGGGTCGGCTTCGAGCGCCGCGATCAGCTCGTCCATCGTCGCAAACCGGTCGTCGCGCTTGCCGCTCAGACCGCGCAACAAGATCGCGCGGAGCCAGCCCGGGACGTGCGTCCGGTTTGGCGCGAGCTCGACCTGACCGCGCACGACGGCGATCGCGTAGTCGGCCGCGTTCGTGCCCTTGAACGGCACCGTGCCGTACAGCGCTTCAGCGAGTGCGACGCAGAAGCTGAACTGATCGCTGCGCGCATCCGAGCGCTCGCCGAGATGCTGCTCGGGAGACATGTACAGCGGCGTGCCGACGGCTGCGCCCGTGACGGTGAGCCGCGGCTCCGTGGTGCTGGCCGGCGTGGTCTCGACGACACGGCTGTCGTCGTCGGGCTCGGCCGAGCGCGAGACGCCGAAATCGACGACGCGGACCCGGCCGTCGTCACCGACGAGCACGTTGCTCGGCTTGAAGTCGCGGTGCACGATGCCGGCGGCGTGCGCGGCGGCGAGCCCCCGCGCTGCTTGCACGAACGTGGCGATGATCTCGCGTACGGTGCGCGGTTGCGCCGACCGCCACGCAGCGAGATCGCAGCCCGCGACGAGCTCTTGCGCGATGTAGATCCGATCGCGATCGGTGCCGATATCGTGCACGGCGACGACGTTCGGATGATTGACGCGCGCGAGTGCCTTCGCTTCGCGCTCGAGTCGCACCAACATGTCGGGCTTACCGAAACCGGTACGCACGAACTTGAGGGCGATCTTGCGATCGAGCTGCGGATCCTGCGCGGCCCACACCACACCCATGCCACCCGCACCGAGCCGCTCGATCAGCGTGAAGCGGCCGACGGTCATCCCGGCGTCGAGCACGGTCGCGTCCCCCACGCCGGCCGGTAGCGTCGCATCGAGCTCCACGGGCGTGCCGCGTGCGAGCTCCGCGACCAGCTGCGAGCACAGCTCGCACGCGTCGAGGTGAGTCTCGATCTGCTCGCGCTCCGCGTCGTCGACCCCACCGTCGAGCAAGCGGCCGAGCACGTTGTCGTCGGGACACCTCATGAGTGCGTAGCCAACACCCGGCTGATCGAGACGTCGAGGCGGCTCACCACGAGGCCGAACATCTCGCCGAGCTCGTGCGCCGGGATCGCGAGCTTCGTCGCCAGCTCGTCGCGTGCGGTTGCCGCGAGCTGCTCGCGTGCCTTGACGATGCGACGCGCCGCGGTCGCGCGATGGATGCCGAGCGCTGCCGCGAGCTGGTCGACTGTGAGGCCGGTGACGAAGTGCTGGCGAAGCAGATGGCGATCACCGGGCGCGAGCCCGCGCGCGGCCTGCTCGATCGCGGCTCGCACCGCGGCGCGGTACTCCTGCTTGATCAGCTCGAGGCCGAGGTCTACTGGATCGCACATCGCCTGGATTCCGGTGTC
>DATDCH010000649.1:0-4409 GCA_036524455.1 Kofleriaceae bacterium
GGCGGCCGTAATACGTTGTCTCGTAGCCGGGGCGCAGGCGGCCAACCGCCATCAGTTGATGGCCGGCGAGGCAGTCACGCGTGAGCTCGCGGTAACGCGGCTCGAACACGTGCAGTGGGAGCAGGCCGCCCGGCAATAGCACGCAATTCGGTAACGGAAAGATCGGTAGTGCTGCGAGGGCTTCCGAATCTGGAGGGGACAGCGTTTCGCGCATGGCTTCCTCCATTCCTCCGAAGGTTACCCGTACACGTCGATACAGGCGCCGGTTAGCGCAGACGGTGCCGCGTGTGCGAGGAACAATGCCGTTTTCGCGATGTCGTCCGGACTCATGTCAGGCCTCGCGCCCGGCATTCCCTCACGCAGCATCGCGGTATCCACACTGCCGGGGCAGATTGCATTCACCGAGACCTTAGCAGCGCGCAGCTCCTCGGCAAGCGCGCGGGTGAGCCCGATAACCCCGTGCTTTGCTGCGCAGTAGGCAGCGAGCAGCGATGTGCCCTCGCGTCCCGAAATCGACGAGATGTTGATGACGCGACCCTGATTGTGCTCGAGGTCGGCGATGAACGCGCGCGTCACGAAGAACGTGCCATCTAGGTTGACCGCCATCACGCGGCGCCATTCTTCATCGGTGATCGCTTCGGTCGATTTGCGCAGCACGCGGCCCGCGTTGTTCACGACCGTGCGCACCGGCGGCATCGTCGCGCGCACGAGATCAGACGCCCGATTCACCGCATCGGAGTCAGTCACGTCCACCATGATCGCACGAGCCTTGCCTCGTGCGGCGGTAATTTCACCGGCCACCATCCGTAGTGCCGAGGAGTCGCGCGCCCACAAGGCGACCTCTGCACCGGCCTCGGCGAGGCGTAGCGCAATCGCACGCCCGATCCCGCGGCTCGCACCGGTCACCACAGCAGTAGACCCTGCGAGCGGTCCGCTCACCGATTCTTGTCCTTGTGATCGAGCGCCTTTGCTTCGTCGGGCTCGTCATCACCGAGCTGGCCGCGGCCTTGCGAGGCCATCAGATCGAGCGCATCCGTGATGTCGTTGTACGGGTAGGGCACATCGCGCGTTTGGCATTGAAACGACACCTTGTTCGTGTCGTCCTTGATGTCGAACTTATAGACCGGGTCGGTCTTCTCGAGACTGCCGTTCGAGCAGTCGCGCAGGAGCGGCCAGCC
This sequence comes from Kofleriaceae bacterium, assembly GCA_036524455.1. Taxonomy (GTDB): domain Bacteria; phylum Myxococcota_A; class Polyangia; order Haliangiales; family Haliangiaceae; genus JABFXX01. The sequence continues at coordinate 1,179 of DATDCH010000649.1, forward strand.
CGTGGCGTCGATCTCACGCCACGTCTTGTCGAAGTCGTTGGGCGTCAGCGCGCGTTCGTCGGCGACGCGATGACCTTGTTTGTCCGTCTTCCATCGCTTGATGCGCGGACCGGCTTCGGCGCAATCGAGACTCACGCCGAGCTCGTCGCCCGCGATGTGCTTGATCGCGACGTAGCTCGCCGTGCGTTCGCGGCAATCGAAGTCCCGCGCTTCGCGGTCCGCTTGGTTCTGTCTGCCACTACAGGCCGCGAGCGCGGCCACGAAAATCACACGTTTCATGTGTAGTCGGCTGCGAGAGAAGCGCGCAGCTCCTCGGAGCATTGTACGCGGTAGTTATAGTTCGGGTGGTCGATCTCGACCGCGATCGGGGTACCCGGGGTCAGCAGCGCAGCTTTGGCCTCGGCCGACAGCGGGTAGCGCGTATACTGCACCGCCGAAATTTTTTCGTCGGTCGAGCGGCCGGGCTCGAACGTCGCGCGAATCGCGTGCGGGCCGATGTGCAAGATCACGTGCTCGTCGAGACCGACCAGCTTCTTCAAGTTCTCCTTGATGTGCTCGTCCTGCGGCAGCGCGATGAACATCGTCGCCGCGAGCTCGGTCTCGGTCGGCATCAGCGCGTTGTTGTCATCGATCTCGTCCTGGATTTGCTCGTCGCGCAGGTTCTCGAGCCGGCAGGTCTCTTCGATCTGCAGCGTCAGCGTGTGGCGGTTGTCGAACACGAGCTCGACCCAGTCGCCGATGAACACGCGGCGCGGCTTCTTGAGCTCGATCACGCGGTTTCGATAGTCGTCGCGAATATGCGCGTACATCGCCGGACCCTTGATGTCCGTGCGCTTGATAGGACGCACCAAGCTCATGAGACTTCCTTAGCATGCTCGCGTTTGAACGTACCTGCGCGCTTCTGCAGATTGCCGCACGCGCGCATGAACATCACGCGCAGGATTGCCCGCAGCGGCACCGTCGCGAGGCGGCCGATGCGCGTTGGCCGCGCGACGACGATCCAGTCGAGCCGCGTGAAGATGTCTTCGCGGCTGACGAGCCAGTCCTCGGCCATCGCGTCGACGAGTGGCGACGTCGTACTGATCATCGTGAACGCGACGCGGGCGCCCTGGTCCCACGCGAGCATGCGCTCGCGGAACTTGCCGAACGAGAGCACGTCGACCTCGCGCTCGGCACCGACGCCGCTCGTCGCGCCCGTCTTCCACACCGAGCGACGCATGAGCGGAAACCACAGCGATGGGTCGCCGAGCTCTGCGAACACCGAGACGGGGTCCGCATCGAGCTTGGCGGTCGCCGTGAAGCGAAACGGCTGCTCGTCGAAATCGGCGAGCGCCACGGGGGTCATGGTGCGCATGACCGCCATCCTACGCCGACGACTACTTCGTGTTGAGCGTGTCGAGGCCCTTCTGGAAGCGGCCTGCGTGTGAACGCTCGGCGCGCGCCAGGGTCTCGAACCACTCGGCGATCTCGGTGAAGCCTTCTTCGCGCGCGGTCTTCGCGAAGCCCGGGTACATCTGCGTGTACTCGTAGGTCTCGCCGGCGATCGACGCCTTGAGGTTCTTCACGGTGTCGCCGATTGGCTCACCGGTCGCCGGATCGCCGACCCGCTTCAAGTAATCGAGGTGACCGTGCGCATGGCCGGTCTCGCCCTCGGCGGTGTCGCGGAACAGACCGGCGATGTCGGGCTGACCCTCGACGTCGGCGACCTTGGCGAAATAGAGATAGCGGCGGTTCGCCTGCGATTCACCGGCGAACGCTTCCTTGAGGTTCTGGTGCGTCTTGCTCCCCTGTAGCTCGGCCATGGCAGACTCCTTTTTGGTAGTGGGGTCGTACCACCGACGCTTTCCGACGGCAACGGACGCTAGGCGGCATTCGGAGCGGCGGGCTCCGGTTCGGCCCACGGCTTTTGGCGGAGTACGTTGCGTGCACGCCGCATCACGTCGTCGTCGACGACGCCGCGCCATGCTTTCGCGAACGCCGCTGCGAGCACGGCCGTCGTCTCGAATCGGTCGCGCTTGTCTTTCGCCATCGCGATCGCGAGGCAGATTTCCTCGTACGGCGTGATCGGCGCGATCGTCGACGGGCGCAGCGGCATCGCGTGCACGACGGCATAGAGCAGCGCCGGCGTGTCGCGCGCGACGAACGGCACGCGCCCGGTGAGGCAGCGATAAATCACGGCGCCGAGTGCGTAGACATCGGCGCGATGATCGACCGGTTCGCCGCGCGCTTGCTCTGGAGCCATGTACGTCGGCGTGCCGATCACGGCGCCGCGAGTCAACGTGCCCGAGCTGTCGCCGAGCAACGCGACGCCGAAGTCGAGCACCTTCCACATGCCGTCTTCGGTCAGGAACAGGTTGTGCGGCTTGAGATCGCGGTGAACGATGCCGGCCTGGCGCGCGCGGTCGAGCATGCCGCCAACTTGCTCGACGAGCGAACGCAGCCGCGGGCCCGTGACCGGTCCTTGGCGGACGAGGTCACCGAGCGTGACGCCGCGCAGTCGTTCCATCGCGAGAAACGGAATCGGATCCTCGAGCGTCGATGCTTGCAGCACGCGCACCACGTGCGGCGATTCGAGCGAGCCGGCGACGCGGACCTCGCGAAAGAATCGCTCGACGTGCGATGGATCGGAGAGCAGCTCGCGGCGCAGCATCTTGACCGCGCCTTCGGCGGTGCCGCTCGTCGCTTCGTAGACTTCACCCATCGCACCGCGGCCGAGCACGTTGCCGAGCGTCCACGTACCGACGCTATGCCCGGTGAACCGGCCCGGGCCGCCGACCTTCATCGCGCGATCGAGATCCTGACGCAGCTCGGCGAGCTGGACGTCGCGTTGCGCGGCGACGCGCGTCGCCTTCTGCAGCTGCTCGATCGCACGCAGCGACGTCTGCCGCGACAGTCGCGCGAACCAGAAACAGAACGCGTAGCCCATCTGGATCGTGACCTGGCCGGCAAGCTGCGCCGTGAACGGCAAGTCGTCGCGTGCTCGCGCGAAGCCGGGGTCGTCGAACAGGTTCATGATCACGAGCACCGCCTCCGCGGCGTGCGAGAGCGCGGCGAACAGATAGACCGCCAGCGCGGTGCGCAGGCTCTCGGTGCGGCAGAAGAAGTAGAGGCCGAGCCCGACGATCAGCGGCGCGGCCGAGAAGATGCCGACGTAGAGGATGCCGAGCTGGCCGCACACGATCGCGGCGAATGCGACCACGTGCATGATGCGCACCTGGTAGCGCGCGCGAT
>DATDCH010000650.1:0-4229 GCA_036524455.1 Kofleriaceae bacterium
GGGAGTTCAGCAGACCACCGCGCACCCCGACCACGATCGCGTCGTTCGTGGCGACCGGATCGCGGACCAGCGAAATATCGAGGCCGGTGAATTCGCCGCCGCATGTGCTCGGTGGGGGACACGCGCGCGTCGCACTCTTGGCACCGAGGGGCGCGCCGTCGGGCGCATACTTGGCAACGAAGAAGTCGTTGTCGATCGCGCCAACGATGGAGAAGTCGTAGTCGAGGAGATAGAACGGGCGCGGCGTTCCTTTGAGATGAACCTTCGGCTCGAGCCTTCCGGTCGCGAAAACATTCCCGGATCGATCGACGGTCGCCGACGTGTGATTGCCCCGCTTGCTCCACAGCGTGTCACCTGCAGGCGAGAGCTTGACGATGCCCGCCGGCGATGACTGACCAAACAGCGTGACGATGACGTTGTCGTCGGCATCGACAGTCACGCCGGTCGCTGCGTCGTTGCGCACGTCACCGAAGCGCAGCAGCCATTGCGGAATGCCCGCGGCAGAGACCTTGAGCACGAACGCGTCTTCCGTACTTGTTCCGAGCGAATCAGGAAACTGAACGTCACCCGGCTCGGTGCCGGCGTACAACACGTCCCAGAGGAGCCCGTTGAAGATCGGATGCTCGACACGCATCGTACCGGCGCCGCGGTACGAGCCGCCGATGATGACGTTGCCCTGCGAATCGATCGCGAGTGCCTTGGTCGGTGAACGCACACCCTCGCTGATCAGCCACCATTGAATCGGCACCGGCTGATCCGCCATCAAGCTCTCGTCGAGCTTGCCGACGATCATCGACGCGCCGTCGGCACCTCCGGTTGCCGCGAACACGATGCTCGAATCGGGGCCGACCGCGACACTGCCTGCGTTCATGATCGGGATGTCGAGGGTGCGCGGCCGGATGCTCAGCAGCTTCGCCCAGACGAATTCACCGGCACTGTCGTATTTCGCCAGCACGCTGTAGGCCTGCTGGAGTGCCGGCACCGAGCCGAGGCTGCCGCCGAGATCGAGATTCGCAGCAACCGCCGTAACGCCCGCGAGCACGATCGAGTCGTCGGGCGTCACCGCGACCACGCGCGACCATTCCGGGCCCTCGAGTGGGCTCGTCGGATTATCGGCCGTTGGAATTGGTGGGAACGGAGGTCCAGAATCCTCGGGAGCGACGGCACTCATGATGATGCCTTCGAACGACCGCGCCCACGTGTCGGGATGACAGTCGCTCGGGCAAGATGCATCGGCGGCTTCGGTCACTTCGCATACGGCGTTGCCGCACACCGCGATCAAATCCTTCACGTAGACCGTGATGACTTCGGTGAACGGCTCCTCGCTCGCTACGACCGGAGGACACGACGCGACCGCTGCACCTTCCACCGCGACGCCGCCGCAGACGGCATCGCACGTGCCTGTCACCTTGATCGGACCGTTATTGCCCTGGCTCGAACAGAACCGTTTCGTGATCTCGGGGATGTTGCTGCCGGGACCCGCGCACGCGTAGAACGTCGGCGTGTTGATCGTCGGGCCAGAGGTGTCAGGCAGCGGCCCGGTGCGCTGGAACAGATTGCCGTAGTAGGTACCCTCGCGAACCGGGAACAGCTCGGCCTCGCCGGGCGTCTCCGCGTCGCCCTGCGCGAGCGCGAGCGCGTCCTTGATGTGCTGCGGCGCCGAGTCCGACACCCGCATCGAGATCGGGACCTTCACGCCGTACGCGTTGGTGCGTGCGAGCACGCATGCCGACACCCAGCGCTGACACGATTGATCGCACGCGCCGTCGAACCATTGCGGAGCGAGCCCGATCTTGCCGGTGAGCACGAGCTCGTAGCCGTCGCCGAGGTCGAGCCGCGTACTGCGCGTCGCTGGCATCGCGCACTCGTAGATGTATTGCAGCACCTTGCCGGTGTGCGGGTTGTACGTGTCGGAGTCGGGCCGCAGCAGCGCGCGCGCGGTGAGGTTGTTGTCCCAGACGCCGTTGTCCCAGACCCCGTTGTCCCAGACACCGTTGAACACGAGCTCGTTCGTGGCGAGGCCGTTTTCTTCGATCCCGGTCTCGAGCCCGGTGGAGCCGGTGAGCGCGTTCGACGTCGATGACGTCGAGAGGTCGTCGCTGATCCCACAACCCACCCCGGCAACCACGACACCGACGGATAGTAGCCACCGCTTCACCATAGAGACCTCGCTGAAGATAGAACCGTGCATGCGTACAAGGGCCCATGCGCGGTGGTCAACGCAAAACCACAATGGCGATCGTCGATTTCGAGGGCGGCCCGATCAGCGGCTGCAAGTGCGCGCAGCGGATTCGAGCTCTTCGAGGCGCCAGCGCAAATAGTTCGTGTTTGCGCCGCGGGCCCGCCACCGCTGGAGTGCTTCGGTCCGGAGTGCGCAGGCGTCAGCCGGGCGGAGCTGGGCCAGTTGGTTCAACGTCTCGACCAGGCCGATCAGGCCGGCCGTGTCGGGCTTGTCGGCGGCGCTGCGCAGCGTGGCCGCGACCGCGTCGTGGTGCGCAGCGGCGATGTCGCGATCACCGAGCGCGAGGCGAGCGGCGGCGACGAGCGATTCGCAGAGCGCGACATTGAATGGATCGCCCTTCGCGAGCTCGAGCCCTGTGGTGGCGCTCGCAAGTGCGGCGTCGCGCTTACCGAGCACGGCGAGCGAGCGAGCGTACGCGCAGTGCGCGATGAACTCGTTCTCGCGGGCGTAGCTCGATTGGCGAAACGTCGGTGGAAATTTGTCGAAGGCGGCGAACGCGTTCTCGAAGATCGGCGCCGCGTCGCGCGGCGAGCGCTGCATCAGGACGAGGCCGAGGCTCGTGTGAAACGCGGCGACGAGCATCTTCAGATCGGCGTTGTCTTTGTCGGCGGCGGCTAGGCGTTCGATCGCAGCGAGACCGTCGCGCAGGCCGGCCTCGGCGCGATCGAGCTGGTTCGTGTTCGCAACCCACATCATCGAGTCGCCCACACCTGCGGTCACCATCGAGTACAGGAGCAGTGCGCGAATCCGTTCACGTGGATACTTACCGACGTTAGGGAATTCGATGCCGAGCTGCTTGTGGATCGCGAGTAGCTCTTCGAGGAAGCCGACCGCGGCGTCGGGGTCACCGCCGCGCGCAGCGGCCTCCGCCCGGCGCAGCAAGAACACGGCGCGGAAGTAGCGTGCGTCGGTGGACTTCGGATCCCACGTCGCGATGTACGCGAGCCCGTCGTCGGTGTGCTTTGCCGACTCGGCGATGTTGTTCGACGCCTTCTCGATGAACGCGAGCGCGAGGTATGCGCGTGCAACGCTGATCCGATCGACATCGACACTCGGCGCCGCGCGCTTCGCGAGGTCGATCGCAGCGACGAGGTGACGGCGAGCATTCGCGACGTCGCGGTTCGTGTGATGCATGAACCCCGTGCCGAATGCGGCCCGCAGACGCACGGTCTCGACGCCGGGTGCGTCGGGCGGTACGCGCTCGAGCAAAGCATTCGCCTTCGCGTAGCTCACGAGGCCTTCAGCGGTCTTGCCGATGTTCGGCTCGTACGGGCTGCCCTGAATGTCGCCGATCTTCATGTACGCGATCGCGAGCTCCTGACTGAGCGCAGGGTTGTCTGCGGTTTCGCGCGACAGCCCGTCGAGGTACGTCAACGCGCGCGACACCACCAGCTCGCGGGCTCGCGTGGTGCCGGCGACGTCGCGAATCGCTTCATCGATCTCGAACAGCAGCGAGTTCGAGAGCCGGCGCACCTCGTCGAAGCGTTCGCGCGCGCGTTGCGCGGCGGCGTCGGCGCGGCGCGCTTGGCGCACCGAAATCACGGTCGCGGCCGACAGCGCGGACGCGACGATCACCGCCAGCGCGAGCTTGCCGCGATTACGCCGCGCAAACTTGCCCGCGCGATACGAGAACGTCGCGGTGCGCGCGGTGACGGGGAGCCCGTCGAGATAGCGGCGGAGGTCTTCACCGAGCTGTTCGATCGAAGCGTAGCGGCGCGCAGGCTCCTTCTGCAGCGCCTTCATGATGATGTTGTCGAGATCGCCGGCGACGTCGCGCGCAAGCTCGCTCGGCGCGACCGTGCTCGGGCGCTGCGGATCGACCTCGCAGATCGTCTTGAGCAGCTCGAGCGGACCGCCGGTCGGGCGCTGCGGTGGCTCCCCCGCGAGCAGCTCGTACAGCACCGCACCGAGCGAGTACACGTCGGTGGCGACCGACACCGCTTCGCCGCGCGCCTGCTCGGGGCTCGCGTATTCGGGCGTCAGCATC
>DATDCH010000651.1:0-3706 GCA_036524455.1 Kofleriaceae bacterium
GAGCTCCGTGGCCGGTAGCCGCTGCGCGGGTGCCACGACGTTGACGTGCGGCAACGCGGTCGAGCTAACGAGCGCGAGTCGATCCGCTTTGAACGAGAGGCCGATCGCGCCGCCGAGCACGCGTACGCCGCCCGCGCGCTGCACGAAGCCGACGCTGCGAATATCGCCCTTCGGCGACAGCACGTTCGACACGAGCGTGAAGTCGGCGACCGTCGCGCCTGGCGCGAGTGTCGCGACGTGATCGGCGAGGAACTTGCGCGCCGCCGCTTCGGCGATCGCGGGATTCGCCACGACGCCGGCGATCGGCGCCGTGCGGCCCCACAAGCGCAACGGCACGTTCGTGTCGCGATCCCACATCGCGGTCCAGCCGACGAGCTTCGACCCCGCCATCGTCTGCCACTCGATCGCGCGGTGCGTGCGCGGAGCGCGGTCGGCAGAGACCAGCGGTGCCTCGGCACCTTTGGGTCGGACGACGGCGCCACTGTCGTGGACTAGCCCTGCAGAAAGTGCAGCAGCGAGTCCGAGCGTGCTGATACGCATCGGAGAGCCTCCTCGTTCTTGTGCTTTTCACTTCACATGTCGCGCATCGCAGCGCCAAGCCGCGTGCGCTCACATCGCATGAGGTCGCAGATGCCTCAGGTTTGCTGTTGACTTAGCGTCAACAAGCGGTTGTGCACCGCGGTGCACTACACGCGCGCGCGACGGCGGCGACGCACCGCGACGAGAGCGCCGAGCATCAGCGCTGTCAGAGAGCCGACGCCAGTTCCTGCTGCGCAGCCACCGCTCTTCGGCTCCTGTTCGAGCTGTCCCGGATCATCCGCAGGATTATCGTTCGCTGGCGCACCCTTCACGCAGTCGCTGAACGGCCGGTCGCCGAGCCACGCGCTGCGCGTGTGCTTGAACTCGAAGCCGCGAATCGTGACGTTGATGTTCTCGATCAGCGAGGTCGAGCACGTCTGCGCGACGGTGTCGGTCTCGTCGAGACGAACGGCCCGGACGTGAATCGCGACGTGCTCGGTCGGCTGGCTCGCGTCGAGAATGTCTTCGGGCATGCGTCCCGGCTCGCACGGACCTGCGGCGACACACGGTGCGCCGGCGCCGAAATTCTGGTGATCGAGCAGCGTCAGGCTCGCGAGCTTCGGGATCAGCACCTTCAAGAACAGCCCGCTGTAGTCCGCCGACGAACACAGCACGGTGTTCTGGTTGAGCTCGATGTCGAGCGACGTCGTCGTATTGTGGACGATCGTCTCGGCATGCAACACGTCGGCAGCGGCGGTGGATGCGGTCCCGGCGAGCAGGCCGAGGGAAACGAAGGTAGTGCGAGTAAGCGAACGCATGGGCGATCTCCAGGGCAAAGCGGTGGTGCTGCTTTGCTAACGCGGAGCACGAAATATTCATACGCAATGATTTGAATCGGCGGAATAAGCGTTGCTTATGACAGAATCTAGCTCATGCCTCGGCAAGACGCCCAACCTCGCGATCTCGATGCGGCTGCGCTCGCCGCGCTGCTCGCAGTAATCGATACAGGCAGCTTCACCGATGCGGCGAAGTCGCTTCGTGTCAGTCAACCGGCGGTCAGCCTCGCGATCAAGCGCCTCGAGGATCGTCTCGGCACTGCACTGCTCGTGCGCTCGCGAAAACACATCGCGCCGTCGCGCCCCGGCGAAGTGCTCGCCGCCGGTGCGCGCGCAGCGTTCGAAGCGCTTGGCAACGCGGTCGCGCAGATCGCCGACGAGCACGCCGAGCCTAGCGGCCGCGTCGTGCTCGGGATTCACGAGAGTCTCGCGGCCTATTCGCTGCCTTCCTTCATGGCGCGCTTCCTCCGCGACTATTCGAAAGTCGAGCTCACGCTGTGGAACGGCCGCTCGCAAGAAGTCGAGCGCGAGCTCACCGCCGGGCGCGTCGACCTCGCACTGATCGTCAATCCGCGGCAGCACCCCGACCTCATTATTGTTCCGGTGTTCGAGGACTCGGTGGAGCTCATCCACTGCGTGCGCCGCGTCGACGATCCGGCCAGCGCGCTCGCCGCGATGCCGCTCATCTATGTCCCCGAGCTGACGCAGAGCCAGCAGATCCTCGCGCAGCTGCAGAAGCGGCGGCTCGCGGTGCCGCGCCTATTGCCGTGCTCGAGCCTAGAACTGGTCAAGAGCCTCGTGCTCGACGAGGTCGGTATCGGCATCCTGCCCCGTCGCGTCGCTGAGCATGGCATTCGCAAGAAGCTCTACACGCTGTCGCCGCCGCTGCCCGTGCATCGCGATCGCGTCGCGCTCGTGCGCCGTTACGACATCTCGCCGACCGCCGCGATTCGCGTCGTGATCAACGAGCTGACAGCGCACTGCAAGGCGATGCGCTGACAAGGGACTACGGAGTAGCTTGCGCGGCGAGGTCGGGAAACGCGCGCACGAAGTCGCCGCGCGACTCTTCGAGCTCGGGCCCGCGTAGCACCGGCGCGATCTTCGCGGCGAGCGCCCTCGCTTGCGGGATGCGCTTTGCGCCGAGCAGCGCGATCGCGAGGTACGTCTGCGCCGTCGCACGCTCGATCGGTCGCACGCTGTCGTGCTTCGCGAGCGCAACCGCGCGCTCGAGAAACCCCAGCGCGCCAGCGTAGTCCTCGGCGGCGAGCTCGACGTGTCCGCTCTGATAGAGGGTCCACACCTCGTGCGGACTGTCGGGTCCGACCGTGGTGCGGATCGCGGCGAGCGAGGCCGCGCACTCGGCGCGCGCACCGCCATAATCCTTGCGCACGCGGAGCAGCATGCAGATGTACGCGCGCAACCGGCCCAGCTGCGTTCCGTCGGGGGCCGTGCGCTCGAGGCCATCGGCGGCGGCGCGCATCTCGGCTTCGGCACGCGTGAAGTCGCGGCGTGCGAGGTAGACGGTGCCGCGTGCGGCGCGCGTCTCCCAGTAGAAGGCGCCTTGCTCGGTGAAGCGACGGCGGGATAAGTCAACCGCGCGATCGAGCGCGCGCTCCGCGGCATCGAGGTCGCCGGATTCGAGGCAAACGGCGCCGAGGTTTTGCAGTACGGCGATGTGCATCGTCATCGGTGCGATCGCGAGCTTGGAGTAGAGCGCGTCCGCTTGCTCGAAGAGCTCGCGTGACTTCGCGAGCTCTCCGCGATCCATGTAGAGCACCGCGCGGCTTCGTGCGAGCTCGGCATCGACCTGCGGATTGGCGAGGCGCTTCGCACCAGCTTGCGCTTGGCTCTCGAGCTGCGCGATGCGCTCGGGTGACGCCGTCGTGGACACGAGGTTGAGCTCCATGATCAGCGCGCGCACGTAGAGGTTGTCGTCGCCCGCGGCGAGGCCCGCTTGCGCGGCGAGGTCGAATTCCGCGGCCGCACCCGCGCTGTCGGTCGCGTCGTTGAGCGTGTGGCCGATGCCCCAGTGCCAGCGCGCGTCGAGCGGCGGGTAATGAAGCGCCTCGATCGCGGGCGCCAGCGCGCGCAGCTTCGCCGTGCGCTCGCGCGGTTTCAGTGTGGTCTCGCGCTCGATCGTCTGGATCTGCTTGCTCAGGTCTTCGTAGCGGACGCGCGTGTCGGCCGGCAGATCCTCGGGCACCGCCGGCAGCGAGCCGCGCGCGCAACGCTCGAACGGCGGCACCTCGCCGAGATCGTCGGCAGCTTCGCGCGTAGCCGCCGGATCCGCGGCGTCGATCCGTGCGAGCAGCATCGCGGTGCGTGCCCACGTCTCGTCGACGCAGACGAGC
>DATDCH010000652.1:0-4296 GCA_036524455.1 Kofleriaceae bacterium
AAGCCCGGCTTCAACGTGCGGTTCGCCGTGATGTCGCAGCTCAGCGTGATGAGCGCATCGCTCAAGGTCGACGGCACCACCACGCAATCGATCACACAAGGCGATCCGCAGGTGTTCTCGACGTCGGCGATGCTTCCCGGCGGGGCGCACACGATCAGCATCGTCGCGAAGGACTCCGCGAACCGCGAGGTCTCGAGCCAGATCACGGTCAACGTCGTCGATCGCTGCGACGCCGCGACCACGTGCAAGAGCGACTTCCACTGCCTCGGCGGCTACTGCCTGCCCGGCTCGGGCGTCCCCGGCGGCCTCGGCGCGACGTGCACGGGCAACGGCGACTGCATCACCGACCAGTGCGGCAGCGACGGCACGAACAGCCTGTGCACCGGCGCGTGCGACGCGGGCCTCACGTGCCCGAGCGGCTTCACGTGCTTCGAGACCGGCGCCGGCGGTGGCGTGTGCTGGCCCGCGGAAGGCGAAGACGGCGGCTGCTCGACCTCGAACAACGGTTCGTGGCTCGCGCTGCTCGGTCTCGGCCTGCTCGTGGTGCGCGTGCGCCGCCGCGGCCGTTAGAAATCGTACGAGCACGAATCGCGCATTCTCGCCGCCCGCCCTAGTATGTTCGCTACGTGAATGTACTGAGACGCGCGGCGATCCGAGCCGCGATGAAGAGCGATTGGCTCGTGCGCTTCGCCGGCAAGCGGCGGTCGACCGGTCCCGACGCGAAGCTCGATCGGCAGGTTGCCGCCGCGCTCGAGTACCAGCGGGTCGCGCGGTTACCGCCGCTCGAGTCGCTCGATCCGGCCGCCGCGCGTAGATTCGCCGAGTCGAACCTCGAGGCGACCGAGCTCGCTCTCCGGCCGATGGCCGAGGTGATCGACACGACGGTCACACACGAGCGCATCCCCGTGCGCATCTACGTGCCGCACGACGCGGGCAAGCACTGGATCGTGTGGTGCCACGGCGGCGGCGGCGTGATCGGATCGATCGATGGCTCGGAGCGCGTCACGCGTTACCTCGCCGAGCATACGAAGTGCACGGTGGCATCGGTTGGCTATCGGCTCGGTCCCGAGGACAAGCATCCGATGGCGATCGACGACGCGCTGCTGGCATGGGAAGCGCTGAGCGAGCGCGTGCCGACTGGTGGACGCGTGGCGATCGGCGGCGACAGCTTCGGCGGCTTTCTGTCGGTACATGTCGATCGCGAGACGCGCCGCAGAAAGATTCGGCAGCCCGATCTACAGATCCTCGTCTACCCGCTGCTCGACATGACGCTGACCGCGCCGTCGATCGATCGCTATGGTGAGGGCTATCTCCTCACGAAGGCGATGATGCATTACTTCCGCGACCACTACTTGAACAACGCGGACGAGCGCGAGTCGGGGTCGCCGTGGTTCTGGCTCGACGAGCACCTCGAGGGCGCGTCTCCGGCGATCGTAGTGACCGCCGGCTTCGACCCGCTCGTCGACGAGGGCGACGGTTGGGCTGCGCGCCTGGATTCGGCCGGCGTCACCGTGAGACATCACTGTCACGAGTCGCTCGTGCACGGATTTCTCTCGCTCGCCGGGATCGTGCGTGCGGCCAAGTCAGCGACCGACCGGATCTGCGTAGAAATCGTCGAGCTGCTGGCCAAATGATACGCTCGCTGCGTGAACGTCCTGATCGCGGTCGCTGACGTCGGCGCCGCCGTACAGCTCGAAGAGGCGCTCAATCAGGCTGGCTTTGCAGCGCGCTGGGATCAAGCGCAAGCCGATGGTCCGCGCGGCGCCTCGCAGCAGGAGGTCGTCGTGCTCGACGCCGATCACCTCGGCAAGCGGCTGTGCTCGGTGACCGACGCATGGCGCGAGCACGCGTCGGTGCCCGGTGTCGTCGCGCTCGGCACGTCGGCGATCGCGCGCGAGCAGGCGCCGATCGCGCGAGTCACGCTACTCGCACCGACCGCGCAGACCACGACGCTCGCGAAGGCGATCCGCGAAGCGGCGAAGCTGCGGCTCTCGACCGGCATGCGCTGGCCCGTGCTGCGTGCCGCGATCAAGCTGCCGCCCGCGCCGAACACCCCGGAGAACTGGCCCGCCACGCTGCTGCACGCGCGCAACGCGGATCTCGAGGTCGCGCGCTCGGCGCTGCGCTGGCACGTGCAGCACTACGTGACGCCAACGCCAACGCTCGACGCGCTCAAAGAGGAGCGCATGCTCACCGTGCCCGAGCTCGAGACCACCGCGCACATCGACGGCACGAAGACCGTGCAGACGCACGTCAAGACCGGTCCGCTCGATCCCTCGGCATCGGCGCGCCTGTTGTGGGCGCTGACCTCGATGGGGGCGTTGCAGCTGACGCCGGAGGTGCGTGACCTCGCGACCGCGCCTCGCCGCGCGCTCGACGAGATCCGCAATCACCTGCGCGCGCGCACCGAGCGGCTCGCTCGGACGTCGTACTTCGACGTGCTCGAGATCTCGCCGCTCGCCGAGTATCCAGAGATCGAAGCGGGCTATCGCCTCGTCGGTGCGCGGTATTCGCCGAAGGCGTTGTCGCGCTTCGATCTCGCCGAGCTCGCGACGCTCGTGAAGCCGATCTGGGAGCAGGTCGAGAAGGCGCGCACGACGCTCGTCGATCACGCGATGCGCGGCCGCTACACCGATTGGCTGCGCCAGCATCTGCACGAGATCGAGACCGTTTGGGCGATCGAGGAGAGCAAGATCAAGGACGCCGCCGAATCGTTCGTGCGCGGCCAGCAGGTACTCGCGTCGGGGGACGCGCACCGCGCGATGGGCGAGCTCGCACGGGCATGCCGCAATCATCCCGGCCATCCCGACTACGAGGCGAACCTGGCGTGGGTGCGGTTTCGCATCCAAACCGCAGCCGGCAAGGATCAGCGCGAGGTCGCAGCGGCGGAGCGTAAGTCCGTCGAGGACACTCTCGCAGGGCGGCGGCCTTGGCCGCGTGCGCTCGTCGCGCTCGCCCTGCTCTGCGCGGCGGCGGGTGACGCCGATGCCGCGCGCTGGCACCTGCACATCGCGCTGCAGATCGATCCGAAGGTTCCGGCGGCGGCGCAGCTCGCCCAGCGGCTCGGGATGAGGCGGTAGCGGCGGTAGACTCTCAGAAATCCGAGCCGCCACCGGGGCAACCGATCGGGATCATTGACGCGCTCGATTGGCGAGTACGTTGCTATGGTCTGCATCATGCGCGGACTACTCGTCCTGGCCTTTTCGCTCGGCTGTTCCAACCACGCCGGGCAAGGCGATGACGGTCCGCCGAGCGATGCGTCGGCGACGTCCGTGCAGCTCGCATGCGAATCAAACGGCACGACATTTCCGCCGCTCGAGAAAGCGTGCAGCGCCGCGACCGATTGCTTCGTCGCACGCCACACGAAGAACTGCTGCGGCACCCAGAACGCGATCGGCCTCAACAAGAGCGCGGAGGCAGCGTTCATGCAGGCCGAGACCGTGTGCGACGCGGCGTATCCCGGCTGCGGCTGCGCGCAGTTCCCGACCGAGGCCGAGGATGGCCGTACGGAAGATCTCGGCATGATCGAGGTGCGCTGTGACGCCGGGCTGTGCACGACGTACGTGCCGTGACGTTATAGTCGAGGCGTGCGCGACATCGAAGATCGGCTCCACGCCGCACCTGCCGGTGCGATCGAAGCCGAGCTCGTCGCGATCGCGCTCGAGCAAACCGGTGCCGAGCACGGCGCGCTGTTCTTGTGGGACAAGGCGGCGAATGGGCTCGTGCTCGTCCATCACGTCGTCGGTGGCGTGATTGTCACGTTGCCGCGCGTCGTGCGCCACGATGGTCCGCGTGCCGGCATCGCGCTGCACGTCTACGATACCGACCAGCCGTACCTCGTACCCGACACCTCGCGCGAGCCGCTGTACACGCGCTACCTGATCGACGTCGGCAGCATCGCCGCCGCGCCAATCAACTATCAGCGCCGCCCGCTCGGCGTGCTCACGGTATCGACGCGCGACCCGCGCGGGCTCGGCGACAAACACCTGCGCGCGATCACCGCGATCGCCGAGGTCGCGGCACCGCTGCTGCGCCGCGTGCAGGTCGACAAGCTGTCGCGCGCCGCAACTGGCCGGCCGCTGATGATCAAGGGCCTGTCATCAGCGTGGCACGAGGTCGAGCGCAAGCTCGAGCTCGCCGCGCCGACGAACGCGCCGATCCTGATCCGCGGCGAGAGCGGCACCGGCAAGGATCTCGTCGCGCGCGCGATCCACTGGAACAGCCGCCGCGCGGAGAAGCCGTACGTCACGGTCAACTGCGCTGCGATTCCCGAGACACTCCTCGAATCGATCCTGT
>DATDCH010000653.1:0-14225 GCA_036524455.1 Kofleriaceae bacterium
GGCTTCGTCGCGCTCGTGCTGATCTTCGTCAGCGTGGTCACGCTCGTCGAGATGATCAACGCGGACTTCCACAACTGACCAGCGCCGTCGCGAAGGCCTGTGGGGTTACTCGCGCGCCGCCAAGCAACTCGCGATCGCGACGTCACGCGCAAATACCACGTCGTGGAATTCGACGTCGAGATCGCGAATCTGCGGGTCGAGCTCGCGAACGGCCATGCAGTCGTCGGCGCGCGCCGCAGCAAACGCGCGCTTCCAGAGCGTACCGGCTTCCGCTCGCGCTTTCGCTTGTGCATCTTTGTGTCGAACGACTGCGAGTTGCTCGGCGCCGAGTCGCTTCGCGTCCTGGCACTGGCGCACGTACGAGTAACCGAGCCCGGCCCCGAACAGAAGCTCGACACTGGCCGTACCGAGTAGCGGCAGCCACAGCACTCCTCCGTTATTGATGCTCTCCTCGATGTGGGTCACGCCGTAGGCGAGCACGCCGGCGCTGACGACTGCACCGATCGCCATCGTGAGCGGAGTCTCCATCGTGTCCGTGCATTCAACGACGCCGTCGGCGGGCACCTGCTTCGGCGCGCGCTTGACCATCGGCACGCACGCGCTCAGCGCACACGCGACGACGACGGCGACGCTACGCGATCCAACTCGCCGGATGGGCGATTCGCTCACTGAGCAGCTTGAGCGTCTTTGCTGCATAGAGACCATCTTCGATTCGCTCATCATAGGTAAAGCGCAGCGTGACAGTCGGGCGAACATCGACCTTGCCGTCGATTACCAGTGGCGCGTCGACGACCCGGCCGATCGTCATGAAAAGCGGGCAGGTGCCGTGTTCGTACAAGTGATGGTAGGCGGCGTCGAGTCCGATGCTGCCGAGGTTCGCGACGAACGCGCTCGTGTAGAGCGGATCGGTATCGACGAGCGAGCGCGGCGCGAGGCCCCACGCGTAGAGGCGCGCGAGCACTCCGATCAGAAACGACAACAAAAAGCCCGGCAGCTTGAGCAGCACGCTCAGCTCTTTGTCGATGTGAGAGGGCTTGTCGGAGCGCGCTTCGCCGATGTCGGTTGTGAGCGACGCGACCAGCGCGTCGAACGACTCGCCCTTCTCGAAGCGGCGCTTGACGGTCGCTAGCGGCGCATCGTCAGACATCGCCTTCTTCGCGGCGAACGACAGGAACACGTCGTTGCGCTGATAGGTGCGGCGGCGAACCGTGAAGCGATTGAGTCGCTCACGCTCGTGCAGCACCGACGCGAGCGCGTGCAGGATCAGATGAAACAGCTTGGCCTGCTGCGACGCCGGCAGGTTCGGGTTGTGGCGCGCCGCCAGCCAGGGCTGCGCGCGCGACACGTCGATGCGCTGCTCGAAGTAGACCGCGGCTTCGTTTCGCCCGCGGATCAAGAAGCTCATCATCCGCCGGTACGGGTGGACATCCACGCGCCGCCCATCGTGTGGTCCGAACATGCGGCGGATGGTACGAGCGAAGCTGCGCTCACCTACAGCGACCAAGCGCGACGTCGTCGGACTCCCGGTTCGCGCAGTTAGGTGACGACTTCGCTGCGGCGGGAGTGATTAGTACGGCCGCCATCACGACTTACTTCCCCGCCTTGGTCGATTCCACCAAACAATGGTGGCGGCCACCTGTGGATAGTTGTCATGGACCAGCAAATCTCACGAGTTAGGCGTGGCATCGGCGTTGCTCTAAGGCTCGGCTCCAATAGGAGGAACCGATGGCTCTTCTCGCCCGCGCAACTGCCAAGAACCCCGCTGAGTGGACCGACCGTGAGCTGCTCAAGTGTGTTCTGCGTAGTGATGCCCGCGGCTGGGCCGAGCTGGTTCGGCGGTACCGCCCGCTCATCTACCGCTGCATCACGAAGGTCACCCTCAAGTACGCGCCGACGCTCGGTAGCGCTGACCTCGACGAGATTTACGCCGACGTCATGATGCAGCTCGTCCGCGACGACATGCACAAGCTCCGGATCTACAACCCGGCGCGCGGCACCAAGCTCGGCTCGTGGATCGGCATGATCTCGGTGAACGCGGCCTACGACTTCCTGCGCAGTGCCGGCCGCCGCCCACTCCTCGACAAGGTCGACGGCACGCTCGACCCGCACGAAGAGTGTGATCGCACCCCGCTCGACCAGCTGATCGAGAAGGAGCGCTGGGATCACCTGAATGGATTGCTCGCGGACTTCACCGACAAGGACCGCACGTTCGTCGAGCTGTACTACCAGAAGGGCCTCGAAGCCGACGAGATCGCGGCCGAGATGCAGATCAGCCTCAAGACGGTGTACTCGAAGAAGCACAAGATTCGCGCACACCTCGTGCGCTGCCTGACCCAGATCACGGGCGACAGCCCGATTGCGGACCTCGCGATCGCGGCGGCGTAGTCGAATAACTTGGCTGCGTCGAGCGTTTGAGGGCCCGACCGGAGGCTCGACCGCCTGGCATTTGGGTCGCGGATGGCTAAAATCTTTCGGCTGTGCTGAAAGCTCGAGCTATCTCGATCGCGCTGCTGGTCTGCGCGTTGATCGCAGTGGGTTTGCTGATCGCGTTCTGGTCGAGCATCGGCGCGGCGCTCGGCGCCCTCGAGCTCGCGGTCGGCACGCCCGCCGCGCTGCTCGGAGCGGCAGCGATCCTCGGCGGCATCGCCTTGTTCATCCTCGCCGGCCGACCCGACGGCGCGCGCGAGAAGAATGGGAGGCGACGCGTGATGATCGTCAATCGCGCCGATGGCGGGTTCGTGTACTGGCTCGGCAAGGCAACCGGGTTCGCCACGATCGTGTTCGTGACGATGCTCGGCGTGCGCTTTCTCAGCCTGTACAGCGATTTCTCGCTGCGCACCGACGAGGTGGGCCCCGGGACGCCGCATGACTTGAGCGCGTACTCGAAGACGGTGCCCGCGGTGACGCGCATCTATGCGGCCGACGGCACGCTGCTCGGTGAGTTCGCGCGCGAGTGGCGCGAGTTCGTGTCGTACGAGCAGATTCCGAAGCAGCTCGTCGATGCGTTCCTCGCAGTCGAGGATCACGACTACTTCAACCACCGCGGCATTTACTTCAAGGGCATCGCGCGCGCGCTGTGGACGAACATCACCGCCGGCGACTTCGCGCAAGGCGGCTCGACGATCACGCAGCAGGTCGCGAAGCAGTTCCTCGGCGCCGAGAAATCGCTGTCGCGCAAAGCGAAGGAAGCGATCCTCGCGCGCCGGCTCGAGGCGACGTACTCGAAGCGCGCGATCCTCGCGGTCTATCTCAATCACATCTATCTCGGCGCAGGCGCATGGGGCGTTGCGGCGGCCGCGCGGCGCTACTTCCAGAAGGACCTCGATCAACTCACGCTCGCCGAGTGCGCGCTGATCGCGGGGCTCGCGAAGGCGCCGAGCGCGTATTCGCCGGTCCACCGCCCGAAGATCGCGACCGATCGCCGCAACATCGTGCTCGACAAGATGGCGCTCTATGGCTTCGCGGCACGCAGCGACGTCGAGAAAGCGAAGCAGGCGCCGATCCAGCTCACGATGTATCGCGAGGTGTTTCCGGATCGCATGCCGTACTACGCCGAGCACATCCGCCGCTACATGAGCGAGCGCTACGCGCTGTCGAGCGAAGGCTTGCGCGTCGAGGCGGCGGCGGAGCCGACGTGGGAAGCCGCCGCGTACGCGAACACCGACTACGGCGCGCATCATCAAGACAAGCGGCAAGGCTGGCGCGGGCCGGAGTGGCGGCTCGACGGTGCGGCACGCGAGACGTTCATCTCGCGCCAGAAGCAGCTCTACGGCGACGGGCCGCTCGTGCGTGGCAAGCGCTACCTCGCGCTCGTCGACAAAGTGACCGGGGAGAAAGCGGAGCTACTCATCGGCGACCGTCGCGTGAACCTGCCACTCAAGGGCATGGCGTGGGCGGCGAAGTGGGAGCCTGGCAACGCCGAAAACGACAAGGCGATCGAGAGCCCCTCCGAGGCGCTCAAGCGAGGCCACGTCGTGTGGGTGTCGCGCGAGACACGCACCGTCGAGAAGTATCGCGACTATCACCTCCCGGATACCAAGAACCCGGCGTGGATCTACTCCGATAACCAGCGCGAGTGGGACGAGAGGAACACCAGCGTCGTCAGGCTCGAGCAGGTGCCGCATCCGCAGACCACGATCTTCACCGGCGACCACCGCACGGGGTACGTCGTCACGATGGTCGGCGGCTACGACTACGACCGCTCGGTGTTCAACCGCGCCGTGCAGGCGTGCCGGCAACCGGGCTCGACGTACAAGCCGATCTACTACGCACTCGGCCTCGATCAAGGCTTCGGCTTCGACACGATCCTCAACGACGTGCCGATGAAGATCGTCGATCCCGTCACCGGCCAGACGTGGACCCCGGTCAACCTCGGCGAAACCGAAGACGGCGACGTCTCGCTCGAGTACGCGCTCGTGTTCTCGAAGAACATCCCGTCCGTCGATCTGTTCAAGCGGCTCGGCGCGAAGAACGTCGAGGACTGGGCGCGCAAGCTCGGGTTCACCACGAAGATCTTCGCCGACGACGCGCTCGCCCTCGGCGCTTCGTGCAGCAAGCTCGACGAGATGGCGCGCGCATTCACCGTGTTCGCCCGCAACGGCAAGTGGTGGCCGCGCCCCAACGGCAAAGAAAAGGATTGGGTCTACGTGCGGCGCATCCTCGATCGCGAGGGCAACACGCTCGAGGACAACACGCTCGCCGAGGATCCACAGCTCGTGATGAGCGACCGGCTCGATCGCGTCGCCGCGCTCGCTGGCGTGGAGGCCAAGCAGGCAATCCCGGCGCGCTCGGCATTCCTGATGTCGAAGCTGCTCGCATCCGAGGTCGAGCGTGGCTTCGCGACCGTGCTGCGCGCGACGGGCATTCCCGCGGCCGGCAAGACCGGCACGTCGAGCGACACGCACGACACGATGTTCATCGCGTACACGTCGAAGTTTACGACGCTGGTGTGGATGGGCGACGACAAGAAGCAGCGCGCGCTCGGCAAGTTCGACGCCGCGTACATGACGGTCGTGCCGCTGTGGTCGCGTTACATGTACGAAGCCGCGAAGGGCTATCCGAACGCGAAAATTCCGTGGGAAACACCGGCGGGTGTGAAGCCGGGTGATCGCGGCGATCACAGCAAGGGCGAGCGCGGTCCGCAGATGGATCTGATCTTCAAGCCCTCGAAGAAAGAGCTCGAGCCTGGCGCGTACGACCGACCACCGGTGTAAGGTGCGGCCGTCGTGCTCGACGGCTTGTTCGTAACCCCCGCGGTAACCGCGATTGGCGAAGCGCTCGCAGGCGCACGCGCCGACGGCACGCTTGCCGTGATCGGCAACGCGAAGCTCGCGACCGCGCTCACCGAGGCAAAGCGCGACGTTGTTCCGATCGCGATGAGCGCGCGCGCCGCGAAGAAGCTGACGAACGCGCTGGCCGATCTGTCGTCGATCGAGGACCGTTCGCTGGCGGCCGTCGTCGGCGTCGATGTGGCGAGCGACGACGGCTGGGAGATCACGCTGCGCGAATGGACGCGGGTCGTGCGCGATGGCGGCGCGATCGTGTTCGTCGATCGAGGCCATGCTCCGGAAGCGAGCCGGCGAGCGCTATGCGCAGGGCTGTGCGAGATCGAGCAGCGTCACGCGGGCCGCGTCGTCGTCACGAGCGGGCTCGTCACTCACCTCTAGAGCTCGCGCATGTACTCGCAGCGCGGCGCTTCGATGTGCGGCGTGACCCACGTGACGCCCTGCAGCTGATCGAGCAGGAACCGGAAGTTGCCGTAGGTGACAACGAAGAAGTCCATCTTGCGCTTCTTGATACCGCCGCCGGTATCGTCGGCGCGCACGCAGCCGTCGTGGATCGAGCCGTCGGGGAGCACGAGGCCGTCGAACTCGGGGATGTAGAGCGGCTCGCCGAGCTTGACCAGCCGCGGATCGATCGCGACGGACTTGAACGGAATGAGCGGCCGCAAGCCCGCACCGCGGCCGAACGGAAACTGATCGACATCGAGCTGCTCGAAACAAGTCGCCTTCGCGGGCCCCGACGATTGTTTGGTGGCGTAGCCGTAATCGCATCGACCGGCGTAGTTGATGACGCGCCCGTCGGCCATGAGGCCCGAGCCCTCGAGGCGAAGCGCCCACGCGAACTGTTCGGTGAACCGACCGAGGAAGAAACCGAGCGGCGTGTACAGATCGACGCGCGCGGTTTCAGAGACCTTCTCCTTGCCGCGGCCGCTCTTGGGCACGTTCGGGCTGGCCGGCTCGTCGTAGTCGGACTCGAGCACCATCCAGTAGAACCTGAGCGCCCACTCGAGATCAGCGACGAGCGGATAGCCGCAGCACAGCTTGTTCTTGCCGCGCAGCGTGCCCTTGGGCTGGAGCGGAACGTCTTCTTTCGCGAGCTTGCTGTCGTCGGCGACAGCGGTGGCGGCAAGTGCCAGAAGAAGAACAACGGCAAGCCGCACGAAACGATCGTACTGTGCTTTGCATGTGGGTGCACGACCTGCGCGATGCGGACGCGAGCTGCGGCGGGAAAGCCGTGGCACTCGGCCGGCTTCTCGCCGCGGGCATGCCGGTACCGCCCGGCTTTGTCATCGACGATCGGGCGTTTCGCAGCATTGCCGGCGACCTCGTCATTTCCGACACCAAAGACATCGGCCACGTGCTCGAAGAAACGGCGCAGCGGATCGCGACGGCGCGGCTGCCCGACGAGCTGGTCGAGGCGGTTGGCGCGCGGGTTCACGAGCTCGGCCATGTCGTGATGGTGCGGTCGTCGGCGACGATCGAGGACACAGCGGCGGGCGCTGCGGCGGGCGTGTTTTCGTCGCGAGGCTCGGTTCCCGTCGACGACGTGTGGGACGCGATTCGCGCGGTGTGGACGAGTGCGCTGACGCCGCTTGCCGCTGCGTACGCACGCCGGCGCGGTGGCGCGATCGCGATCGGCGTGATCGTGCAGGAGTACGTGGCGGGTACGCCGCTCGTCGTGTACACGCGGCCGCCCGGTCAACCGGATTCGCACGTGCTGCTCGTGCAGCGCGCCGATCACGTATCGCGACACTCGCGAGATGACCTGCCGCGCGAGATCGAGCATCAACATGCGGCGCTGCTCGCGCTGCGCGCCGAGACCGTGCTCGAGCTGCCGCAAGGCGTCGACGTCGAGCTCGTCCAGCTGCGCAAGCAGAGTGGCTTCGATGTCGCGATCGAAACGATGGTCGTGCAGGCGCGACCGATCGTGCATCCAACGGCGCGCGCGCTGACGCCGCCGCCACCGGCCGTGCTCGCACCGCTCGGCGATGGGCGCACGTGGACCTGGGACGTCGCCCACAATCCCGATCCGCTGTCGCTCGCGCAGCAAGGGCTCGTCGAACGCGTCGAGCACGCGGGCATCGCGCCGTTGTCGCTGCGCGTGTGCGCGGGATTTCTCTATGCGGCGCCGCGCGGCGAGGAACCGCCGATCGTGCGCGACGCGGCAGAGCTGCGCGCACGCGCGAGCGAGCTCGAAGCGCGACTCGAGCGCACGCTGGCGAGCGCGGGCACGTTGCCGTTGGCCGAAGCGATCGAGCGCTATCTCGCGTTCTACGCGATCTGGGCGCGCGAGCTGTCGCCGCTGATCTCGGCGGCACGCGCGGTGCTGCCGGCGAAGTTGCGCGAGCACGGCTCGGCGTATCCCGACGCGATCGCGGCGTCGCTCGTCGAGCGTCCTGCCTCGACGGTCGAAGCGGTGCTGCGCGCGGCCGCACGCGGCGAGCTCGACGAGCACGAGGTCGACGTGCAGCTCGGGGTGCTCGCACCGGCATGGGATGTCGCGGCGCCGACCTTCGGCGAGCGGCCCGGGTTGATCCGCGATGCGATCGCGCGCGCAAAAGCGGTGCACCAGATCGCGAGCGGCGCGCGGCGTACCGGCGAGCATGCGGTCGCGAACGTGCGACGGACCGGCGAGCATACGGTGGCGAACGTACGCCGCACCGGCGAGCACGCCGTGTCGAACGCGCTCTTGCTCGAAGTGCATGCGGGAGCGATCGAGATCGCGCGGGTCGCCGCCGAGCTCGGCGAGCGCGACGACATGCTGTTCGCCCGTGCCCAGCTCCTCGTGCGTCGCGCATTGCTTGCGCGCTCGGCCGAGCTGAAGCTGCGCGGCGACGACATGTTCTGGCTTCCGCTCGACGAGATGATCGCGGCGACTGGCCTCGACCCCGACGATGCGCACCGGCGAGCCGCCGGGGCTCGCGCCGCCGCCGAGCGGGCCTCGCACTGGCAGATGCCAATCGTCGTCGGTGGCAGCCCGCCCGCCGAGGGGCCGGCGCTGCGTGGGGTCGGCACCGGCCCTCGCGTCGCAGGCCGCGTCGTACGGTTCGCCTCACTTGCGAGCGCGGTCGCGGTCGGTGCCGGCGACGTGGTCGTGACTCGCGCAGTTACACCAGCGCTCGCGGTGTTGGTCGCGGGGTGCGCGGCGCTCGTGAGCGAAACCGGTGGCTTGCTCGATCACGGCGCGGCGCTCGCGCGCGAGCTCGGCGTGCCGTGCGTCGTGGGTTGTCGTGACGCATGGACGCAACTTACCGACGGCATGCTCGTCACCGTGGATGGCGAAGCCGGCACGGTAACGCCTTCATCGATCGCGACTTAGTCGATCCTCGACGAGGAAATCGCAGGTTAGTCGCGATCCTCGACGAGGAAACCACGACTTGAGTCGTGATCCCCGAGGCCGGCGTCGAGTGGATGAACCACGATCCTCGACGAGGAAATGCCAACTTACCGACGAGGATTCGCGATCGAAACGCGAGAGACCCAAGCGTAAGAGCCACTTACCGACGACGAATCGAGGAACTAGTCCTCGTCGTCGTAGTCGGGCTCGTTCGGATCGGTATCGTCCGGCTCGTCCGGTCGATCCGCGGGCAGCGGCG
This sequence comes from Kofleriaceae bacterium, assembly GCA_036524455.1. Lineage (GTDB taxonomy): Bacteria > Myxococcota_A > Polyangia > Haliangiales > Haliangiaceae > JABFXX01. The sequence continues at coordinate 8,879 of DATDCH010000653.1, forward strand.
TGCCGAGCCCGGCGTTAACTCTTTCACGCAAGTCTTTGCCGACCTTGAAGAAAGGAAGACGCTTCTCGGCGACGTGTACTGTCTCGCCGGTCCGCGGGTTCCTACCTTCGTAGGCCTTGTACTTGCGAACGGTGAAGCTACCAAAGCCGCGGATCTCGATACCTTCGCCGCGTTCTAGTGCTTTCACCATCGAGTCAAAGATGGTGTTGACGATGGCCTCCGCCTTACCGGCCGGCAGCTTTAACGTCTCGGAGATTTTCTCGATGAGCTCGGACTTGGTCACCCGTAACTCCGCCTAACTTCAACAAGGCTAAACGGGACTTAGACCCGAGCGCAAGTCTATCTCCGCGGAAACTCGTCCGACACTTAGCCACCTGCTGGCACAGGGCGTTCGCCGTCGGCCTTAAATGCCCGATAAGTCGATGGAAACTGGTAGGTCTGGCAGCGGTGCCGGGAGTAGAAGTCAATCAGATCCCTCCAGCCGATTTCTCCCCGATCGACCCCCGTTCGGACCGCTTGGGACAAAACGGCCGAGCATTTCTCCTTCGTTTCGACCCCGCGATGCCCGCGCGAGATCCGGCCTTCGATCCCCACGAGCTGCGGCGGAAGTTGGCCGACGTACCACGCCGAGAGCGGCGACAGCTCGATCGTCTCGACCTTCGTCACGATGATCGCCATGCCGTCACGCCACACGCATTCGGTCCGGCGCTCGCTCGAGCCTTTCGCGATCACCATGGCGTTGAACGGCAGCGCACGGGCGGAGTTGCATGCATTCGCGCCGGTGCTCGGGCTCGACGTCACTGCGTACGCAACATCAGAGTCGAGCAAGTTCTGGATCACCATCACGAGCTGATCGCTCGTGCGCTCGAGTCGCACGCGCAGGCCTGCCACTTCGATCGGAGGTTTGCCTGGTTCGAGAATGTGCCGCGCTTCATCGACGCGATACGAAAGCTTGCGTGACATCTCGTCGAGCGTCGGGACGCGCACACCAGCAGTCTCCGCGTCGTTCTCGAGAAATCCTTTGTAGACCGTCGGCGATGTCGTCGACTTCGAGAGTAATTGCGTCTGCGTACCGCTCGGCCCCGTCGGTGGCGGCGGTTTCGGAGGCAACCCGACACTCCCGCAAAACCTCAAATACATGATGACAGTAACGAGCGCGACTGCTCCTGCGAGTACGCCTAGGCGGTACTGCTGCTCAGACATCACCTCACAATACACCTGCGATGCACTGGAAGCGCACGTGTGGTTACGCAGAAAACGTTGACTTCGTTCAGGACTCGCCCGTTTAATCGAGGCACGAGCATGCGAGGAGGGAATCGACTTTGCTGGCTCGTGATCATGATCGTTGTAGCGGTCGTGATGGAACGTACGCCTGCATTTGCGGGCGATCGAATCGCCGAGCTCACGCAAATGCTATCGAGCTCGAGCGAGAAGACGCGCATGTCAGCGGTGCTCTCGCTCGCGCGCCTCGGCGACAAACGCGCGCTCAAACCGCTGGTCACCGCGCTGCACGATCCGAACGCCCAAGTGCGCGCGATCGCGGCTGCGGCCCTGGGCAAGCTCGGTCACAAGGCCGCGTTGCCGGCGCTCAAGTCCGCTGCGCTCGACGACCTCGACGAGACCGTGCGCACGAAAGCACGCGAGGCTGCGGCGCTGGTCGCGAAGGCAAACCACATGAAGGACGAGCTCGAGCCGCAGGCGCCGGCCGAACCCGCATCGCAAGCACGCGCGAAAAAGACCACCGGCTTTGGTCGGTCACCGCACGCCGTCGAGGACCGCCCTGATCTGTTCGTCACGATCAAAGGTACGAACGACGACTCGCCCGGCAAGACCGACAAGACCACCCGCAAGCTGCACGCCGACATCCTGAAGCTCGCGCTGCAAGATCAGCTCAGGGTCGCCCCGCAAGTGACAATGATCGCAGCCGACGGCCAGCGCTGGGGCCTCGACGCGCGGTTGATCGACGTGTCGGTCGTCAAGATGGAGCTCATCCAGGTCGGCGCGATGATGGAAGTCGAAGCCGAGCTGCGGCTCGCGATTTCCGACGACAAGGGCAAGCTGCTGTCGTTTTTGTCGGGCGGCGCGAAGGTGCAAATCCCGGTCGCCAAGTACAAGCCCAAATTCCTAGCGACGATGCGCAAGGACGCGCTCGAAGGTGCCTTGAAAGGTATGTTCGATAAGCTGTTGGTCCATCTGCGGCAGATCGCTACGACCTGAGCAATACTTCGCGCCATGGTCCGTGCCTCCGCCGCGCTGATCGCGTTGTGTGCGATCGCGCATGCGCAGGGCACGCCGACCGGCAAGATCACGAAGTCGCCGAAGCTGTTGCAGGCGATGGCACCGGAGTACCCGCCCGCCGCGCTTGCCGCCGGTAAGACCGCGAAGGTCAAGGTCCGGATCCACATCGACGCCACGGGCATCGTCACGAAGGTCGACGTCCTCGAGAAGGTCGGCGACGGCTTCGACGAGGCGGCCGTCGCGGCGGCGATGCAATACGTGTTCGAGCCCGCGGAGATCGACGGCAAGCCAGGCGCGATCGCGGTCGAGACCACGATCAGTTTCGTGATCGAGCAGCAGCCGGTCGAAGAGCCACCGCCGCCGAAGCCAACACCCGGCGTCGAGGAGACCGGTCCGCCGAATCACGGTGGCCCGATGTCACAGCCGGTCACCGTCGAGGGCACCGCGGTCGAACGCGGTACCCGGCGCAAGCTGGGCGGCGTGATCGTTTCGATCGTCGAGCTCGGCCTCGACGCAGTCACCGCCGACGACGGCACGTTCTACTTCCACGGCGTACCGCCGGGCCGCTACCAGATACTCGCCATCGATCCGAAATACGATCGCTTCGAGCGACCGATCATCATCGAGAAACGCGAGGCGCTCGAAGTGCGGCTGTGGCTCAGGCCGCGAGGCGGCAACCCCTACGAGACGATCATCGAGGGCGAACGCGAGCAGCTCGAAGTCACGAAGCGCACGCTCAAGCGCCAGCAGTTCACGAGCGTGCCCGGCACGTTCGGCGATCCGGTGCGCGTGATCCAGACGCTGCCCGGCCTGCAGCGCCCGCCGTTTGGCCTTGGCCTGTTGCTCGTGCGCGGCAGCAACCCCGACGACACCGGCATCTTCCTCGACGGCCACTCGGTGCCGAGCCTGTTCCACTTCCTGGGCGGGCCTTCGATCTTCAATGCCGACATGCTCGAGTCGATCGATCTCTACCCCGGCGGATTCCCGTCGCGGTTCGGGCGTCATCACGGCGGCGTGGTCGCACTCGAGACGCGGCCGACGAAGAGCGACGGCGTCCACGGCGCGGCGAAGGTCGATCTGATCGACAGCGGCGGTTACGTGCGCGCACCGATCACGAAGAACGTGTCCGCGGCGATCGCCGGGCGCCGCTCGTACATCGACATCATCCTGCCGCTGTTCCTGCCCGAGCCGAGCGCAGGCTCGCAGCGCATCGTCACGCCGATCTATTACGACTACCAAGGCCGCGTCGACTGGGACCTCAAGAAGGACGGCCGGCTCAGCGTGTTCGCGATCGGCTCGTCCGACACGCTGCACGTATTCCAGAAAGACGCCGACGCGAACACGACGGCGAACCTCGACACCGCGATCAAGTTCTTCCGGCTCATGGGCACCTACCAGCGGCCGCTGCGCGGTGAGCTCAAGCTGACGCTGTCTCCATCGTGGGGCCGCGACGCGATCACGTTCACCGGCGCGCAGGCCGAGGGCGCCGGACCGTTCACGAGCCTGTCGATCCGCAACAACAACCTGTCGTACCGCATGCGCGTGCACGGCAAGCTGCGCAAGTCACTGACGATCGACACGGGCATCGACCTGCTGTCGCGCGCGACCACGTTCGAAGCGCTCGTCCCGGTCGACGACGATTTGATCGAGAACGACGGCATCGATATCCCACCGTCGCTGGTATTTCGCGGCTCGCAGAGCCTGGGGCTCGCCGCCTACGCCGACGTCGCGATCGACGTGACGTCGAAGCTGCGCTTGATCCCGGGGCTGCGCCTCGATGGCTACCTGCTCGACGGTCACGAGCGACAGTCGATCGATCCGCGCATGGTCACGCGGTACAAGACCGCCGCGGACTTCACCGTCAAGGCGTACGTCGGGCGGTTCACGCAACCTCCTCAACCCGAGGCGCTCGATTCGCGGTTCGGCAACCCCGAGATCGGACTCGAGCACGGCTACCACTACGGACTCGGCTACGAGTGGAAGCCCACGCGGCTGTGGTCGATCGACAGCGAGATCTACTTCGTCGATCGTCGCGGCGTCATCGTGTTCACGCCCGACGTCATCATGAACGACGACGGCACGTTCGACGCGGTCAACTTCCGCAACACCGGCAGGCGTGCGTCGTACGGCTTCGAAGCGATCATCAAGCGCGAGATCAGCGAACGCGCATTCGGCTGGTTGTCGTACACGTTCAGCCGCTCGCGGCAGACGAACCGCAACGGCGAGAACTGGTTTGCGACCTCGTTCGATCAGCCGCACGTGTTGAACGCGGTCGCGAGCTTCAAACCGGGCGCCGGCTTCGAGCTCGGCGCGAAGTTCCAGCTCGCGAGCGGCCGTCCCGAGGCGCGTGTGATCGGTGCGACGTTCGACGCCGACTGCGGCTGCTACGACTCGGTGACAGCCGGCCAGCGTTCGAACCGCGTCGACACGTTCATGCAGCTCGACGTGCGCGTCGAGAAGGCGTGGTTGTTCCAGCTGTGGAGCATCGCTGCGTACATCGACGTCATCAACGTCACGAATCGCAAGAACGCCGAAGGCACCGACTACGACTATCGGTTCCGTGAATCGACGCCCGTCACGGGCCTGCCGATCTTCCCGACGATCGGAGTGCGAGGCACATGGTGAAATACCTCCCCATCACGCTCCTGCTGGTCGGCTGCACCTCGTTCGCCGATCCGGACATCGTCGTCGACTTCCGCGTGCTCGCGATGCAGGCGAGCCCTCCCGAGCAGATCATCGACATCGACATCCAGGATCCCGCACCGCCGGTCGATTTGCTCGAGCAGATGGTACCGACCGAGATGTGCGTGCTGCTATCGGACCGCAACTTCGACCGCCGGCTGCGCTGGTCGATGTCGGTGTGCAATCTCAACAACGACGAGCGCTGCCCCGAAGGTGGCCCGCAGTCGGTGATCGGATCGGGCACCTGGAACGATCCAGAGCTCACCATGATGCCGCCGATCATGTGCGCGACGGTGCCGGTCGACGGCAACTTGCTCGGCGTGCTGCTCGATTCCTACGAGAACGATCCGTACCGCGGCCTCGGTGGCATCTATTACGGCGTGTCGCTGATCGTCGGCGGCGAGGGTGCCGACCCAGCGCTCGATCT
>DATDCH010000654.1:0-9339 GCA_036524455.1 Kofleriaceae bacterium
GGGCGCTACTGCCATCTCCGGCGACATGCGCGACGACGCGAGCTGGCGGATCGCGGCCGCGTCGGCCGAGGCCATCATTCACGCGGGCCAGCTTCGTTTCGGTCGGCTCGGCGGGCGCGCGCACGACGCCCTCGTACAGGCCGATCGCCGAGCGCTCGACCTGCTGCTCGCCGCAGCTCGACCCGATCTACGCGTGCTCGTCTACACCAGTGGCTTTCTGGTCTACGGTGCCTGTCTCGACGGCCCGGTCTCGGAGGCCCGCGCCGTCGCGCCCTACCCGGCGGTGGCCTACAAGCGCGAACACGAGCAGCTGGCGCTCGCGAGTGGCAAACCGGTCGTGGTGGTGCGGCCGTCGACCGTCTATGGGACTCGCGGCATCTTCGCCAGGTATTCGCTCGCGCCGACATTGAAGGGCGGACCCGCGAGGCACCCGGGTGACGGCAACAACGCGACGAGCTACGTGCATACCGACGATCTCGCCGAGGCGTTCCGGCGGTGCCTCGAGGATCCGCGGCCTGGCGAGATCTTCAATGTCACCGACGACCAGCCGACCACGCCGCGATCGATGCTGTCGGAGCTAGCGCGACAAGCCGGCGCCCGGCCACCGCGGTCGCTGCCGGCGTGGCTGTTCAAGCTAGCTGCCGGTCGGCTCGCTCCGGCACTCCTCGCGCCGACGCAGATCACCAGTGACAAGATCAAGGCCGCGCTGGGCTGGTCGCCGCAGTATCCGACGATCCGCGAAGGCGTCGCCGCGGTCATCGCCGCCACGCGCTGACCCTGTGACTCGCGAGTCGGCTCCGCACACTCGGTGCGGCGGTTGCTCAGCGGAGGTTCGTGAGCAACGTGTAGGCGCCGCTGTGCCCGGCGTCGAAGCCGTCGATGATCAGCCAGAAGAAGTTGCCGTTCGTGATCGACACGTTCGTGATCCGGCTCTGCATGTTGCCGCACGCATCGTCGTTACAACCGACCTGCGTCGTCGCGCCGTTGCGCACGTAGAGTACGGTGTCCCACGTCGCGCCCGTGCACGTCTCTGCGTCGAGCAGCAGCGTTTGCGCCGGGCACAGCGTGAAGAAATAGGCCAGGTCCTTACCGTTGGAGCCCGGGCCGTCGCAATTGTTGTCGACCGGATCCATCACGTTCGTCGCATTCGCCGTGCTGCCGGAGACCATCTGCATGCCGCTCGCGAGTGGCATGCCGTCGCGCGTGCTCGCGACCGCGCGCAGCATCACGTTGCCGCTCGTTTCATCGGCCGATACTTGATCGATCACGACGCAGCTCTGACCGGCGGGCAGCGACGCCGCGACCTGGCTCTGCTCGCCGTTGCACGAGTCGTTCTGGCAAGCGCGCGCATTCGCGCCGGTGCCGACGGTGGCGCAGGAGCGCGGGTACACGCGGATCACGGTGTCGAAGCTCGAGCCGAATGTGTCGAAGTAGTAGACGCGTGGCGCCGTGAGCGTGATCGAGTAATAGAGGTCGCGCCCGCCGTCCTCGCTGCAACCGTTTGCGGCGACGTCGTCGTGCGCATAGCGGAGGTCCGCCGTGAACGTGCCGCCTGCGGTGATGTCGATCGCGCCCGCCGCCTTGTCGTTTGTGGCGCAGCTCGGATCATCGCCATCACAGTCTTGATCGATGCCGTCGTCGCACAGCTCGGGCGCCGGCGTGCAGCCGTCGATCAGCCGCGCGTCGGTTGCATCATCGCTGATCACGCCCGAGTCGATCGTGCCTTCGGCGTGCTCGCACGTCATCGTGATCGTCGAGCACACGAGCGGTTCCGGACACACGCCGTCCGCACACGATGCGCCAGGTTGGGGCGACGGCGCGTAGCACGCCCCAACGAGAACCAGCGCGAGCGCCCACCTCACTACGCCATGCTCGGGCCAGGGGCCAGGTAGGAGCAAGGCGCCATTGCGATGCCGTTCGCGGCTCGAAGTCGCACGCGATTTCATCGAAATAATCCCTGAATACAGGCACATCTCAGCCGTTAGTACGAGCATGCACGCACTGCGTTTGCCGTTCCGGCCCACGGCGGCCGTCCTCGCCCTGCTCACCATAGCCACCATCGCCCTATTGATTCGGGATCAGTCACCGCGGCCCGCGGCGTATGCGAGTGCGCCGGTCGCCCGACCGCCCGTCGTCTCGATGCGCCCGCCGCCTGCGGCACCGGCGAAGCCGATCGTGCTGGCCGCCACCACGTATCACGACGAGATTTCGGCGACGCACATCTACTGGACGCAAGCGAGCTACGACGACAGCGGCGTGATCGCGCACTTGATGCGTGCGCCGATCGGCGGTGGCCTGCCCGAGCTCATCGCGAACGATGCGAGCTACGGGTTCGTGATCGCGGGCGACTCGATCTATTACGTGTCGACGCCGCAATTCGCGATTCGACGCGTGTCGCTCGGCGGCGGCGACAGCACGCTCGTCGCGTCGTCACCCGCCGAGCCGTACGCGATCGCGGCAGGCGGTGGCTACGTGTACTGGACGAGCGCGCGCGGCGTGATGCGTGCACCGGCGAGCGGCGGTACAGCGGTGCGTCTCGGCGCGGGTCGCGCGCAGGATCCGATCGCCGCCGACGCTGAGTATCTCTACATCGGCGGGCGCAAGCTCGAGCGCATCGCACACGGCGAGACCGCGGCGACGACGCTCGCGAAGTTCGGCGACCAACCGAGCGATCTCGTCGTCACGCAACCGAGCTTGATCATCGCGGTCGGTAGCTCGCTCGTCAGCGTGCCGCGCGAAGGCGGCAAGGCGGAGCGACTCGCGATCGGCGGCGCAGCGCATCGCCTCGCGCACTCCGGTGGCACCGTGTACTGGACCACGTGGGGCGATCCGCGCGCGCAGAGCCACGAGTGCGATGGCTTCCAGCTCGGCACGGTGCGTCGGGTCGATGTCGAGCTTGCCGCGGTCGAGCACGTCACTTCGGGCTGCGACGTGCGCGGCTACGCGGTCGGTCCAACCGCGGCGTTTATCGTCGACGGCTCGCGGCTCGTGCGCCAGCGGTAGACCGGTTTTTGCCTGCAACACACGCCGGTACGGCTTGTCCCGGTTGTGATGAGCACTACCGACTCGGTGAACCTGCGCCCACCCGGATGGCTGTGGCGCGTCGCGATCTTGCTCGCAGCGATCGCGTGCCTCGGTCTCACGATGTGCGTCCGCTCCGAACAGAAGCGCGCGCCGGAGAAGCCCACGATCCGATCGGCGCCGCAGCAACAGCAACAGGCCGAGCCACCACCACCGCCGCGGCAAAAGCCCGAGTACTTCCCGGCGACGAAAGCGCCGGGCGACATGTATCGCCGATGATCGAGCAGCTCGGTTACGCGACGCTCCAGCTCGGCGCGCTCGGCGTCGTGCTCGGCGCGGTGGAGTGGTGCTACCCGAATCGTACCGAGCAGCGGCGACTGCGCCCGCAATTCGCGACCGACCTCGCGTTCTATTTCGGCCAGCACATGGTGTGGCTCGGGCTCCAGCTTGCCGTGCTCGTCGCGATCGCGCAGGGCTTCGGCGCGATCATGCCGGCATGGCTGCTCGACGGGTTCGCGAGCCAGCCGTGGCCGGTGCAGGCGATCGAGATCGTGCTCGTCGGTGATGTGATCACGTACTGGTATCACCGCGCGTCGCACTCGGTGAGCTGGCTATGGGCGTTCCATCGCGTGCACCACAGCAGCTTGACGCTCGACTGGCTCGCCGCGCACCGCGAGCATCCGGTGGACGGCATGCTCACGCAGATCGCGATGAACTTGCCCGCGCTCGTGTTCGCCGTCGACATGCGTGGGCTGGCCTGGCTCCTCGTGTTCCGCGGGGTGTGGGCGGCGTTCATTCACTCGAACGTGCGGTTGCCACTCGGCCCGTTGCGTGTGCTGGTCGGTGCACCCGAGCTACATCATTGGCATCACGCGGCACTGCCACGCACGTTGCATAATTTTTCGAACCTCGCGCCGTGGACGGATGTCTGGTTTGGCACGTACCACTGCCCGCCGCGACAAGACCACAAGCTCGGCATGCCGGGCTTCCCGGTGAAGAGCTATGCAGATTGGATCCTGCGCCCGCATCGCGATTAGTCTCGTCGTCACGCTGTGCACGGTCGTGCACGCCGGGCCGAAGTACAACCGCAAGGCGAGCACGTCAGCGGATCCGGCGGTCGTCGCCGCAGAGAAGCTGTGGCAAGCGGCGGCGGCCGAGCCCGATCAACGGCTCGCGAGCACGGCGTGGGAAGCGGCAAGCGAAGCGTTCTTTGCGATCGCGCGTGCGCGCAAGCTGCCGCAGGCCGAGCTCGCCGACGCAGCGTTCGCGGGCCTGCTCGCGCTCAAGAACGCGCTGAACGTCGATCCGCGCGTTCGCACCGATCCGCGGACGAGCGCCGAGGACTTTGCGAAGGTTCCGACGCCCAAGCCGATCCCGCCGCGTGAAGCCAAGATGCTCGAGGGGTTCGTCACCTATCTGTCGGTCGACTCGACGTCCGACGAAGCGATCGGCGTCAAGTTCCTGCGCGCGAACATCCTGCGCCGGTGGAATCACTTTGCGGAAGCAACTCCGATCTATCTCGAGATCCTCGAGCGGCATCGCACGCACGAAGTCGCCGAGTACTCCGCGAACCTCTTGCTCGACACGTACAACCGGCAACAGAACTATGTCGCGCTCGTCGAGCTTGCCGAGCGGCTCGCCGCCGACACAGCGTTCATGGCGGCCAAGCCCGATCTCGCGGACACCGTGCGCAAGATCCGGATCACCAGCATGCGCCGGCAGGCCGAGCAGCTCGAGAAGCGCGCGAAGGAGGATCGCGATCTCGCAACGTACGATCGCTGCGGCGAGGCATACCTCGCGGTCGCCGATCAGACGCCGGGCGCGAGCGAGAACGACGAGCCGCTCTACAACGCGCTGGTCTGCTTCCAGGAAGGCGGGTCGGTGGATCGCGCACGCGCCGCTGCCGCACGGATCGAAAAGCAACATCCCACGTCGAAGCTACGCGTGCGGGCGCTCGCGCGTCGAGGAAAGCTCGAAGGTGACGTCGGCAACTACAAGGAAGCCGCCTCGCTGCTCGAGCAATACGCCGCGCTGTTTTCCGGCGAGAAAGACGCCGCCTATGCGCTCGCGGATGCCATGTACTACCGGCTGGCGCTCGGTGATGTTGTGCGCGCCGAGCACGACCTCGGCCTGCTCCTCCGTACCGGACGCCCTACCAGCACTTCACACGCCAACATCGCCACGGACATGCGCATGCGGCTCGTCGCCGCGCACGTCGCGCAAGGTCAGCGACAGCGGGCGGCGATCATCGCCCGCGACATCAACCCGGGGCGTTGGGACAGGTTCGTCGAGCAGCAGACCGTGGCCGGGGCCTTATTACTAAACGTTTCGTGCGCGGTCGCGCTCGTCGACGAGCTGTGTCCACGCCGCCGCGACGAAGTGCTCGTCGGGTTTGCACGCCGCGCGCTCGACCCACTACGCGCCACCGTCCACGCCGATGCCGCCAAACGCATCGTGCTCGATCTCGAGCTCGAGCGCGTGCTGATCGGCCGGCGCGCCACGAACCCTGACTTCCTCGCCGATCAATATCGAGCCCTTGCGAAGAGCACGGATCCCAACGTGCGTGCCGCTGCACGCGCGCGACTCGCGCGGCTCGCCCTGCATGCGAAGCGCCCGGCTGTCGCCGTTAGCGAGCTCGACGCGTGCATCGCCGAAGCACAGATGCCGTGGTTTCAGATCTGCGAGCGCGAGCGCGCCAAGCTCGAGCCGAAGCCGACCGATCGGCTACGCGAACGGCTGCCCAAACCGAGCGCCGGCGACGCGCCGACCGCGACCGAAATGCTCCGGTGACGCGGGCCACCGTCGAGCTCGGATCGAGCCGCGCGCCCGTCCGCCATCGCTGTGCAAAAAGCCCACAGTTCCGGCGAACAAGGCCCGGTTCGAGGTCGACCGGTCGCCCCACCATGTGTGCCCTCATCGCTGAGGCGACAACCCCCGGCGCTGGCCGCGCCAAGCCTGCGTAATGCCGCTGTCAGAATCTGCGATCCGCTGGCTCGTCGTTTGCTCGCCGCTACGGCGTGGGTCGCCGTGACGCGTGGACGGGGAGCTCGGGCTTTGCCCGGAGCCAGTCGTTTGGCGACGAGCGTTCGACAATGGTGATGGGCGAGATCACCGCGCCGCGGAGCTGGCCCCGCACCGAATCCCCCGATCCCGACGCCTTCGGCGACTACAAGATCCACGAGCAGCTCGGGGTCGGCGGGATGGCAACCGTGCACCGGGCCGAGCGCAAGGTCGGCGGCGTGCGGCAGCGCGTCGCGCTCAAGCGGCTGCTCCCGAACATCGGCAGCGACCCCGAGCTGGTCAAGCTCTTCCTGGACGAGGCCAAGCTCGTCTCGCACCTCCACCATCGCAACATCGCCGAGATCTACGACTTCGGAAGCGTCGCTGACGAGTACTTCCTCGCGATGGAGCTGGTCGCCGGCCCGACGCTCAAGCAGCTACTGCAGCACTCGTCCTCGACGGTCGGACTGATTCCGTATCCGATCGCGCTCAATCTGCTGATGCAGGTCTGCGACGCGCTCGCATACGCGCACGATCGCACCGACGAGCGCGGCCAGCCGCTGCACCTCGTGCATCGCGACGTGTCGCCGTCGAACATCGTGATCTCGAGCAATGGCGTCGTGAAGCTGATCGATTTCGGCGTCGCGAAGACCACGAGCTCGCATACGCAGGCCGGCATCATCAAGGGCAAGCTCGGCTACATCGCGCCCGAGTACCTCGCCGACAACGGCCTCGATCGTCGCGCGGATCTGTGGGCGGTTGGCGTGATCGCATACGAGCTGCTGTGCAACCAGCGTCTGTTCCAGGCCGACGATGACTTCGAAGTGATGCGCCACGTGCGCTCGCAACCGATCACGCCTCCGTCGCGCCACAACCCCGACATGCCGATCGAGCTCGAAGCGATCGTGATGACAGCGCTCGAGCGCGATCCGGCACGGCGCTGGCAGAACGCGTCCGCGCTGCGCAACGCGCTCGCTGGCGTCGGCGGCGCTTCGACGAACGCCGAGGTGATGGAGTGGGTCGACTGGGCGCTCCAGCTCGGCGCCGGCAAGCTGCGCCCCGTGCGCGGCAGCCGCCCGCTGACCGCGCAAGCCGACATGCTCGCGGCCGAGCCGCTCATTCCAGCGCTGTCAGACGCCGTGCAGCTCTCGCTGCCACCGACGGTGAAGCTCCAGCAATGCGCCATTCCGGCGATCCGGTTACCGCTGCCGGCGAATCCGACGCCGCCGCCGGTGTTCGCGCCACGCGTGAGGTATCAGCCGCGCCCGCTCATGCCGCGCATGCCGCCGATCGGTGCGGCGATGATCGCGCGGCGCAATCAGCGTCGCATCGCACTGCCGCTGTTTTTGATCCTGCTCGGCGGCATCGCGAGCGCGCTCACCGTGCCGATGCTGTATCGCATGCTCGTCGCACAGCTCGGGCTCTAGCCGAGAATGCCGTCGAGCCAGGCGTTGCGGAACTTGCGCTCGGGATCGAAGCGCGCCGCGAGCGCCGCGAAGTCGTCCAGCTTCACGTACTGACCGCGCAGGTACTCGCGATCGAACGTCGCTTCCTTGCCCCAGTGCGGGCGACCGCCGTGCGCGCGCGCAAACGCCTCGAACTTCGCGAGCTGCGCGTGCCAGTTGCGCCGATCGATGTTGTAGAGCGACAGCCAGATCGTGTCGCGTTGATACGCAGGGCTGAGCCAGAGGTCATCGGCTTTGCTGAACCGCAGTTCCTGGATGAAGTTGTAGCTGTGGCCGCCGTCGGGGAGCAGGCGGCGATACTCGCGCAACAGCGGCTTGCAGTCGTTGAAGTCGAATGCCCACTCGGTTTCGTCGTGCACCGGTGGGACCGGCGTCAAGAAGCCGATGTGGCTCGCGACGATTCGACGGAGCGGTCGGCCGGCCTCGCGGTTGAGAAACGCGTTGATGCGCGGGATCCAGCGCCGGCCGCTGAGGTGACCGACCGTGAGCAAACTGCGGTAGATGCCAACGGCGATCACGCGCTCCTTGAACCAACGGCGTAGCCGGCGGTCATTCGACGGCTCGTTGGTGCGGCGATAGCGATACAGGATCGCGTGCTCCTCCGGCACGAACCACCACAGCTTGAAGTGGTCCGCGCTCGCGACGTGCTCGTCGATCGATTCGATCACTTCCTCGAACCGCGCGAGCCCGGTGGTGTCGTGGAGGCGAAACGCGTCGACGACGTCGAACGTCACCGCGTGGACGATGCCGAGCGCGCCGAGCCCGACGACCGCACCGTCGAATTCCGGTTGGCCGCGCTCGAGCGTGACCCGTTCGCCGCGGCCGTCGATCAGCTCGAGCTTCGCGACCTGCGCGCTGATGCAGCGGAAGTTGCGGCCGGAGCCATGTGTGCCGGTCGCGATCACGCCGGCGCATGATTGGCTGTCGATCGAACCGAGGCTCGCGAGCGCGAGGCCTTCACGATCGAGGTACGCGTTGAGCTCGCGCAGCCGCATGCCGCCTTGCACGGTGACCTGCTTCGCGTCGCGATCGAGCTTGATCACGCTGCGCATGCGGTCGAGCGAGACGAGCGTGTCGTCGGTGACGATCGCGGGCGACCACGAGTGTGCGGCACCGACGGCGCGCAACTTCTTCGACGTACGCACGAGCTGCGCGAGCTCGTCCACGCTGCGCGGCAGCGCATGCACACGCGGTTTGAACCTGACGTTGCCGCCGAAGTTGCGCACCCGCCGCGAGAGTAACGCTATTTCGCGGGCGCTTCGGCGGCAGGCGCGGGCGGTGTGGCCGCGGGCGTGGGCGCGGCGGGCGCGGGCGCGGTGGCCGCGGGCCCGGGCGGCGGTGGCTTGTACGCGGGCGCGTACTCGCCGAGCACGGTCGTGCTCCGCACTGCGTTCGGCAACCACTTGTCGATGCGGCCGACGTACCAGGTGCCGGCGAGCACGAGCAGGCCGGTGAGCGCGAGGTAGAGCCGCCACGGCGGCGTCTTGTCGGCGAACGGATCCGACAGCGAGCGGCGCGAGCCCTGCGGGATCGCGGCGAGCTCGGTCATCGCCGCGCCGAACGCGACGTTGATCCGAGCGCGACTGTTGATCGCCCAGCCGTTCGCGTCGAGGATCGGGCCGAGGTTGCGGCGGCGCAGCTTGAGCCACGCGAGCAGCATCGACGGGCCCGAGATCATCAGCAGCAGCGCGATCAGACCGAGCGGCAACCACTTGCCGAGCCCGAACATCGTCGCGAGCAGCGCGCCGACCAGCGTGCCGATGCCGCCGATCGCGACGCCGATCGCGGCGACCGTGCCGAGGTCGATTTTCTTCGCCGGCGCGGCTGCGGCCGGCGCGGCTGCGGGCGGCGC
>DATDCH010000655.1:0-12049 GCA_036524455.1 Kofleriaceae bacterium
GTTCCGTCGCGATCCTGCCCGATGATCTGCTCGCGACGTTTTGCGCGATCTTCGAGACCGATCAGCGCGGCGTGTTTCCGCGCGCAGCGCTCGAGCGGCTGCGGCTGCGCGCGTGCTCGACGTGCGGCGAGGAGCATGCCCGCGTGCGCTGCTTCGCGTGCCAGGCGGTCGCACACGTGCCGCCCGCGATCGTGCATGGCCGGCTGCGCTACCAGCCGATCGCGATCGAGGATGTCGCCGTCGCGACGAAGCGCGTGCTGCTCGGCGCACAGGCAGGCGCGCGGCTCGCAAGCGTGTGGCTCGACGGCGGCGCGCTGATGCGCAGCACGCGCCTCGGCGCCGAACGCATCGGCTCGGTGCTCGCGGGGCAGACGCAGGCGTGGGCGTCCACGAAGCTCGGCGTCGGGCTCTACCGCGCCGGCGGTTACGCGGTCGGCTTCGTGTTCCGGACCGATCGCGGCGGACTCGACGATCGTGTCGCGTTACCGAAGCTGCGTGGTCAGCTCGTCTCCGCGCATGCGATCACGGGCGACGATCGCGCCTGGCTGTTCTTGACGTGCAGCGACGCTGGGCGGCTCGTCACCACTTGCGTCGTCGTCGGTGCGGACGCGAGCGTGCTCGCGAGCGAGACACTACCCGACACGCCGTGGCTCGCCGGTATCGGCGGCGCCTGTGCTGCGGGTCCGCACTTGTTCGTGCCCACCGATGACGGCGTCGCGCGCATCGAAGTCGTGCAACGCGCCGTCACCGCGACGCGTGTGTTTGCAGAGACCGCGCCGCTCGTGTCTGCGGGCGACGTGCTCGCTCTGTCACCTGGCGGCCTCGACGTGATTCGTCGCCGCGATGCCATCCGCATGCAGCTCACCTAGGAGGACCCATGTTACCGATCCCGCAATTCTTCGATGCCAAGCACGCAGCCGAGTGGGCCTTCCGCCCCGACGCTGCCCAGCTCGCGAGCGCCGCGACCGCGTGGCGCACACAGCACAAGATCAAGCCGTCTGCCGCCGACGAGACCCGCGTGCACTTGCTCTTGATCGACGTGCAGAAAGACTTCTGCTTCCCGGAGGGCACGCTGTACGTCGCGGGTCGCTCGGGAAGCGGCGCCGTTGATGACTCGCGTCGCATCGCCGAATTTGTCTATCGCAACCTCGGCTCGCTCACCGACATCACGACGACGCTCGACACGCACCTCGCGTATCAGATCTTCTTTCCGAGCTTCTGGCTCGACAAAGCCGATCAGCCGCTCACGCCGTTTCGCACGATCACCTCCGACGAGATCGCGGCCGGCGACGTGCGCCCGAATCCGGCGATGGCGAAGTGGCTGTGCGGCGGCAACTACACGTGGTTGTGCAAGCAGGTGCGGTTCTACTGCCAGGAGCTCGAGCGCGCCGGGAAGTATCAGCTCTACCTGTGGCCACCGCACTGCTTGCTCGGCTCCGATGGGCACGCGCTCGCCGGCGTGATCCACGAGGCGCGCCTGTTCCACGCGTTCGCGCGCACGTCGCAGTCGCATGTCGAGGTCAAAGGCGGCAACCCGCTGACCGAGAACTACTCGGTGCTGCGACCCGAGGTGCTGTCGCGCTTCGACGGTGCCGCGCTCGCTCAGCGCAATACGCTGTTCGTGCAGACGCTACTCGCTGCAGACGCCGTCGTGATCGCGGGCCAAGCGGCGAGCCACTGCGTGAAGAGCACGATCGATGATCTGCTCGCCGAGATCGCCGCGCAGGATCCGAAGCTCGCGAGCAAGGTCTATCTGATGACCGACTGCATGTCGGCGGTCACCGTCCCGGATGGCAACGGTGGTCTCGCCGCCGACTTCACCATCCAGGCCGACGCCGCACTGCAGAAGTTCGCAGACGCAGGGATGCACCTCGTGAACTCCACCGACCCAATCACCAGCTGGCCGGGCCTCCGGCTCTAAGGAGCAACGATGCAAGACGATGATGATGACAAGATCAAGAAGCTTCTCGACGACGCGCACGAGACCGGCGCGCTGTCCGCGCAGTCACTCGCGGCGCTCGACGTCGTCGATGTCGGCGCGCAGATTCAAGCCGGCCTCGGCGTATCGATCGACGACGTCACCGCGTGCGAGGTGGTGCTGCTGACGATGATGCCCGACGACTCGCAGTCGATCGCCGCGGCGAACAACACCGAGGCCGTGCGCGATGGTCACAACTTCGTGCTCGAGGCGCTCGCGAAGTCGAAGCAGTCGGGCGAAGTGCTCGCGCACACGCGCTACCTCAACGGCAGCGTGCTGTTTCCGTATGTCGAGCTCGCCCACGCGCACAAGATGACGAAGGCGAACTACGATCCGTGTCACGGCACGCCGCTATTCGATCAAACGGTCGTCCTGCTCGGCACCGTGATCGCGAAGGCGCAAGAGCTCGCGCAAGCGGGCATTGCGGTTCGTACCGTCACGCTGATCATCACCGACGGTGGCGACTACGGCTCGACGCGCTGCCGTCCACAAGACGTCGCCGCGATCGTCGCCGACATGTTCGCGCAGGAGAATCACATCGTCGCCGCGATGGGCATCAACGACGGCACCACCGACTTCAAAAAGGTGTTCAAGTCGATGGGCATACCCGACAAGTGGATCCTGACGCCGGGCAACAGCGCGAGCGAGATTCGGCGCGCGTTCCAGGTGTTCTCGCAGTCCGCGGTGCGCGCGACGCAAGGCTTGCAGCTCGGCGGCTTCTCGAACTGACGGCACGCGCAGTGCACCAACTAATGCGCGAGAAAGGAGCGTGTCATGGGAGTTGATAATGCGACCGTGGCTCGGCGTTACATCACCGAGATTTGGGGCAAGGGCAATACTGATCTGATCGACGAGCTGGTGGATGAGAATATCGTCCTCCGCGATCCGATGTCGGCGAAGCCGGCACAGGGCAAAGAGGCATTCAAGCAGCGCGTCGAGATGATGGCCAAAGGGATGGACGACAACACGATGACGATTCAAGAGCTCGTCGTCGCAGGAGACGTCGTCGTCGTTCGCGATCGCTGGAGCGGCGTGAGCAAGGAGGACTTCTTCGGTGTCCCGGCGAAAGGCAAGCGGATGACGACCGACGCGGTCGAATGGATCCGCATCAAGAACGGAAAGGTCGTCGAGAACATCTCGTACTTCGACATCTACACGATGTTCCAGCAGCTCGGCGCCCTGCCGGCGCCGGATCAGTTCAAGCCGGAGAAACCGGCTATTCCGTTGAAACCGGCTAGGGCTTGAGCCGTGCCGCGCGGGTCTGCGTCGGCTTCGGCGCTGCGTTCGCGCGCGCGGTCTGTTCCGCGAGCATCGATACGATCGGCACGGCACGGGTCGCGATGCGATCGAGTGCCGTACTGAGCGCGCGGGCGAGACCCTCGGGGGTCTGCATCGACAATGGTTCGAGCTCTTCGTATTGCTCTGCCCACAATACGTCGCCCGTGGCCGAGTCGGTGAGCGTCAGCTCGATCACGACGCGACCGATCCAGCGCGTCTTCGATTGATCGACCTCTTCGATCGCGACCACGCGCCCGCCGAGCGTGACCGGCGCCGCCGGGTTCGGCTCGCGTGTCACGGCGCCGAACTTGCCGCTCTTCTCGAACGCACGCTCGAGGTAGTTCGCGATCAACATGCCGGGCGTCGCGCTCCAGCGGTGATAGTTGTAGTAGTCGAGCCGGTAGGGCGTGACTCGATACACCATGCGTTCGTCGTCGTAGGCGCTATCGGTGTCGAGCGCTTCGACCACGAGCGGCACGCCGGTCGCTGCATGCGTCTTACCAGCCGGCTCGGCGAGCTGGTAGAAGCGCGTTTCGGGCAGCTTGCCTCCGCACGCAGCGAGCGCGACGACGAGCACGACGTACTTCATGGCAGCTTCCGATCCGGTTCGGGTTTCGAGAACAACAGCTTTGACGGTTTCTGCCGCACTTCACGCGCCAGCTCCTTGAAGCTGCGGCTCGCCTGCCGGAGGTCGGCGACCGCCGCCTTCACTTGGTTGCCATCGACAAGGTCGGCGGCGCGCTTCGCGGTCGCTTCGATCGCCTGCACGCTCGCGCGCAGACCGGCGCGATTCTCGTCGATGAGACCGCGCAGCGACGCGCTCGCTTGCGCGAGGTTGCCGGCGACCGCTCGCGTCTGCATCATGATGTCGCCCATCTGCTGCGGGTCGGTCACCTTCGCGAGGTTGTCGACGATCAGCTCCGACTTCGCGACGATCGAGTTGGCGCGCTCCATCAGCTCGACCGACTGGTCGACGATCTTCATGCCCTTCGCTTCGAGCTTGTCGAGGATCGTCTCGCCGACCGCGAGCGTCGAGCCGCGCGCAGCCTGCGGCGCCGCGAGCGTGCCGCCGCGCAGGTCGATCACCTTGAGGCCCGTGATGCCGGCAAACTGCAGCACCGCCGTCGTGTCGGTGCGCACCGGCGCGTCCTCGTTGACGTCGAGCGCGACGCGCACGAGCCTAATGTCGTGCTTCGCGAGGCCGATGTCGCCGACCTTGCCGACGCGGATGCCGTTCAGGAACACGTCGGCGCCTTTCTCGAGGCCGTACACCGACGAGTCGAACTCGACGTAGTAGCGATTGCGCGACTTCCAGAAGTGGAGGCCCGCGAACACGACGAGCACGAGCGCGAACAGCGCGCCCGCTGCGACGGCAAATAGCCCGATACGGATCTTCTGTTGCTTCGTGGTGCTCATCCGGCCCTCGCATGAAAGAACTCGTAGACCGATCGGTCGCGGCTCTGCTGCAGCTCGTCGATCGTCCCCATCGCCGCGATGCCACCATCGGCGAGCATGATCGCGCGATCGGCGGTGGCGCGAATGCTCTCGAGCTCGTGGCTGACGACGACGATCGAGCTGCCGAGCGCATCGCGGAACTTGACGAGCGTGCTGTCGATATCGGCCGCGACGACCGGATCGAGGCCCGCGGTTGGCTCGTCGGCAAAGATGATCTCCGGATCGAGGATCGACGCGCGAGCGAGTGCGGCGCGCTTGCGCTGGCCGCCCGAGACCTGCGCCGGCATGCGCCGCGCAAGGTCGCCGATGCCGACGAGCTCGAGCCGCATGCGGACCATCTCCTGGACCACGCTCGCGGGCAGCTTGGTCAGCTCGCGCAGCGGCAGCGCCACGTTGTCTTCGATCGTCATCGACGAAAACAGCGCGTCTTGCTGGAATGCGACGCCGATGCGTCGGAGCAGGGGCGTGCGCGCTTCCGCTTCGACGTCATAGAGCGATTCGCCGAACAGCCGCACTTCGCCGCCGAGCGGCCGCACCAAACCACACACGGTGCGCAGCAGCGTCGACTTGCCGCAGCCCGAGCCGCCGAGCAGCGCGACGATCTCGGCGCGATCGATTTCGAGGTTCAGGTTCTGCAGCACCGGCGTCTCGTAGCCGACCGAGACATCGACGCATTGGAGCAACGGCTCCGTCACCGGCTCCTCGCGATCGTGATGATGGTCGCGAACAGCGCGTCGAGCACGACGATCAAGAAGATGCTGACGACAACGGTGCGCGTCGTTGCGCGACCCACGCTTGTCGCATCACCGGTCGCGCGCAGACCGAAATGACACGCGGTGAAGCCGATGATCCATGCAAAGCCGAGCGACTTGCCGAGGCCCTGCGCGAAGTCGGCGAGCGTCACGCGTTCGGCGATGTGCGCCCAGAACGTCGCCGGCGACAGACCGAGTGTGAGTGCGGCAACGAGCAGGCCGCCGGTGATGCCGATGAACATCGACATCAGCGTCAGTGCGGGCTGCACGAACGTCAGCGCCACCATGCGAGGCACGACGAGGAATCGCACCGGTGACACACCCATCGTGGTCAGCGCATCGATCTCCGAGCCGACGCGCATCGTGCCGAGCTCGGCGGCGATCGCGGCACCCGTACGCCCGGTCAGCACGATCGCAGTGATCAGCGGCGAGAACTCGCGGACCATCGACCAGCCGACCATGTCAGCGACGAACACGCCGGCGCCGAACTTCTGCAGCTGCACGGCGCCTTGGAACGCGACCGTCATGCCGAGCAAGAAGCTGAGTAGACCGACGATGAACACCGCGTCGGCGCCCATCGCCAGGATCTGCGCGCTGACCGATCCAGACGGCACGCGGCGGCGGCGCGTCGCGATCGCCCAGCCCTGTGTCAGCGTTTCGCGCAATAGATGGCCGAGCGTGCGCAGCGTGTCGCCGATCTTCAGCACGCGCTCGCCGATGGCCTCGAGCCAGGTCGGCCCTTCTTCTTGCTTCGGCGGCTTCGCACCATCCTTGGGTGCCAGCTCGAACGCAGCGGTGTGACGCTCGTCGAGATGCTCGAGCGCAAGCTCTTTGCCCGAGCGGTGCAGCGCACGCTTCGCGAGCTCGATGATCGCGACGCCCGATGAATCGAGCCGGCCGACCTCGCCGAAGTCGACGACGACCCGCTTGACCTCGCGGCGCTTCGCGAGCCCGCGCAGCGTGCCGTAGAGGTAGCGTGCCGTCGGCACGATCACGTCGCCGCGCACGCGTACCACCGCCGTTCGTCCGCTTCGCTCGACGGAGGTAGCAGCGGTTGCCATTGCGGGCACTTCCTCTGCAAGAACGAGGACAACGCAACCGCGAGTCCTGCAAGGAATGCGGTGTGCGCCTAAGAGCGCGGCGCTCGTGCGCAGGCGCTCGCTGTGCTCTTACGTACAGCGCACGGTAAGCCCCGGTCAGGAGCGGGACGAGGCGGTCAGCGCGCGAGCCCGCAAGCGGCCGCCACACCATCGCGATACGTGCGCCACGCTTCGAGCGTGCGCTCCATCGCGACCATCACGCCGTCGTACTCGCTCTGCGGCGCGTGATCGAGCAGGATCCGCCACGCCGCAGCGCGATGGCTGCCCTCGACGCGGCGATGCGCCTTCGTCAGTGCGAGGCCTTCGACGGGGAGCCCGTAGTGAACGACGAGCGGGTGCTGCTCGAGTGGTGGCGACGGCCGCTTCGGCGCGTTCGGATCGAGCTCGCCGCGCTCGTGGTCGGTGCCTTCGACGAAGATCGTGGTGACCGCGGCAGCCTGGCACCAGCCGCGCCGCTGCGTGTGCTCGTCGAGCACGTTGCGATATAGGCGGGCTTCCGGAATCAGCTCGACGTTCTCGAACCGCGACAGGTCCATGCCGAGCCCGCGCGGATACTCGAGGAACAGCTCGGGGTGCGGCCTGCCGGCGATCACGCCGCCGGTCTCTTCCTCGTAGAGATTCTCTGCGAGGTCGCGGCGCACCTCGGCGATCGGGCACTGCACGTACGCCCAGCCGACCATCACCGGGACGTCGCGTACGTACGACGCGTACTCCTGCTCGAAGTGAATGTGCAGCTTGTCCTTTGCGACGCGACCCGACGTGAAGTGCGGCCACGCCCAGTGGACCTTGCGCTCCATGATCGCAAGCAGTGCCTCTCGAAACGCCTCTCGATCCACTACCTAGAGTCTACCGGGTCACTGAGACGGGACAAGCTTTCCAGCGAGCTGCAAATGCAATGTGCCGGTGCCGGTGACACTCGGCACGACGCCGCCGATCACGAGGTCTGCGGGCAATCCAGTCGCGCCGAGGTGGCGATCGACGAAGATATCGTCGAGCAGTGCGGCAAAAGCGTCGGTGAGGGCGCCGTGAAACTCGGCACCGCGGCCGCGAATCGCGGTCACGAGATCGCTGTAGCAAGGCACGAGCGTCGTCGGTGATCGTTCGCACGCGAGCTCGAGTGCCCCGAGCTCGACCGACACCGGCAGGTCGGCCGACGCGGGTTGTGTGAACTGGAAGTCGAGCGCACCGTAGACGCGGCCAACGCTCGCGCGTGTGCCATCCCCGATCGCGACGCGCGCGTCGGCTGCGAGCCGCAGCGCACCAGCGTGCGGTGCGATCACGGGTGGCAGCGCGAGCTTGAGCGGCGAGATGCGAATCGACAGGTACTCGGTCACGATCGGATCGGTGTTGAACCGGCGATCGAGGCCCACCTCGGCGAGCTGGCGATCGAGCCAGCCGGTGCGCCACAGCTCGAACAGCAGCGCGTTGAGCGCATCGACGTCGAGATCGAGCGCGAGCGTCGTATCGGCGGCGGGCGAGGGCCGCGGACCCGCGCCGTACCGCGGCGGCAGCACGTGCGGCGCGTTCGGCAGCACCGAGAACGCGACCGCGAACGGCAGCGCGCCGTAGCGACCGTCCTCGATCTCGATCGGTCCATCGCAGTAGATGAACTGCAGCGTCTGACCGCCGGGTAGCTCGAACGGCGGCGGTGGCGCGAACGTGGTGACGAGGATGTCGTCGATCTGATCCTTCGCGACGCCGGTCGCGATGCGGTCTGCGCCGAGCTTGTCGCCGACCCAGCGCAGCACGCTGTTGTTGAAGTCGAGGTCGGCGATCGCGGCGATCCGAAACGACAGCGACGTTGGCGAGCGCTGCGGGATGAACGCGACGAGCAGGTCGACTTCGCCGCGATCGAACACCACCGTCGCGTTCGCGCGCACGTAGCCGTCGGGCGCGCCGGACTTGCCGAGCAGCCGCCGATCCGCCGGGCTCGACTCGGCGCGCGCCCATTCGAGCGCGAGCGCCTTGACGCGCCGAAACTCGCCGACCGGAAAGATGTCGATGCCGCGCATCTCTGCGCTGACCATGTCCTTCATCACCGGCGCCATCGCGTCGAGCAGCTGCTGGCCGACGATCACGCGACCGCTGCACGCAGGCGCCTTCGGATCCTGAAACGGTCCAGACAGCTCGGTCATGCCGACTTCACGCACGTGACCACCGCGATACGTCACGCTCCAGCGGCGGCGGTGCAAGCCGGGCTGCGGTCCCTCGCGCACGACGAGCTCGGGAACGTCGACGGCGAAGTCGGCGCCGCGGCTGCGCTGCGCGAGCCACACGAACCCGGCCGCGTGCGCCGCGACGATCGCGATGCCGGCGACAGTCGCGAGCTTCACAGCCGGAACACCACGAGCACCGTGACGAGCTCCCAGCCGACGACCCACAGCGTGCACGCGACGACGCTCGCCGTCATGCCGCGCGTCACCGCATCGGCTTCGGGCTTGGGGCCGCCGCCCTTCGCGACGACATCGCTCGCGATGCCCCACGCGTAGATCCATACGAGAAAGCCGGCGCGCACCGCGTAGCGCAGTCGCTCGGGCCGCGGATCGAGGATGTCGCCGGTGAGCAGCTCCCACGCGTTCGTGATCCCGTACGACTCGCACACGAGCATGCCGCCGCCGATCATGCCGAGCGCGAACAGCGCGGCGACCGCAAGAAAACACACGGCGAGCGCGAGCCAGGCCGGCGCCCACAGGTATGCGCGTCGATCGACGCCGAGTGCATCGAGCGCGAGCGTCTGCTTCGTCAGGCCCATCGAGCCGAGCCACGCGTTGGTCGCGCTGCCCGATGCCGCGACGAACAGCAGCGCCGACAACGCCGGCGCGAGCGCGATCACGTGACTGCCACCGATTTGGCGCAGCAGCGCATCTGGCCGCACACCCGCGCCGCCGACCTTGCTGACGACGAACAGCACCGTGTAGCCGATCAGCGTCGACACGATCGCGTAGAACGGCAGCGGCCGGAGCAGCGTCTGCATCACGACGCGGCGTGCGACGATCACGAAGTCGCGCGGATGCCGCACGAGCTGCACCGGCGCCTTCACTGCCGCAATCGCGGCCACGCGAAACGGTGCGAGCAACGGATCGGCGACGCGCCCGAGCTTGCGCAACACGCCGCGTCCGCTCGGCTTGCCCGGCGGTAGCGGCTTGTCTCCATGATCCTCGAGATGATCGACGAGCGTCGCTTCGAGCTCGACGATCCACCGCCCGCGCGCTTCCGGTGTATGGCCCGGTTCTTCGAGCGCGCCCGGCCAGCGATCGGCGAACAGCTGCTCGAGCTTGCGATTCTCGAGCGACAGCAGGAACAACCGATCGGCAACGCCCGCTGCAAGCGCGACGTCGTGCGTGACGACGATCGCCGAGATGCCGAGCGCCTTGACCTGCTCGCGGATCAACCGGGCGAGCACGCGCACGCGATGCGGATCCAAGCCGACGCTCGGTTCATCGAGGAACAGCAGCTTGCGCCGGCTTGCGAGCACGCGCGCGACCGCGACGCGCTGCGCTTGGCCGCCCGATAGTTTCGTCACCGGCGTGCCCGGCTCGGCGAGCTCGCGCTCGAGGCCGACGCGCTCGAGCCACGTCGCCGGATCCTCGTCGCTCTTCGCGTGGCGCAGCGCGAGCTCGAGGTTGCCGCGTACGTCGAGATGATCGAACAGCGCGCCACGTTGCGGCACCAGGCCGAGCTGGCCGCGATCGAGATCGAGCTTGGCCGCGACGACGTCGAATCCGTCGTCGTGCAACTCGTCGCGCTCGAACAGCACGCGCGCGAACGTGCTCTTGCCTGCGCCCGATCCGCCGAGCAGCACCACGACTTCACCCGCGCCGATGCTCAGATCGATGTTGTCGATCAGCACCCGACCGTCGGGGAGCGCGACGCGTAGCCCGCGTACGTCGAGCATTGGCGCGAACGGTAGCAGACACCGATCTCAGCGTGTGGTTGCAACCAAAAATCTCCGGAACCAGGGGCGGGACTCGGTGTCCGAATCTTCGAACCGCAACGCATTCGCCACCTGAGTGAAGCGTGTGAGCGGCCAAGGCGCGCAGGCGTCTCGACGGAGGTCTATCTACATGTCTGCTCAACACGACAACGGCAACGCAATCGAAGTCGCAACCATGCTCGGTGACTCGGTTGTCGACGTGAAACACTGCATGGATCCCCACAGCGGCAAGATCACGCCGCGCACGTGGGCACTACTGGCGACGGGTGCGGCATGCGTGCTGATCTCGGCGATCGCGTTCTACGTGTCGGTCCGCACGGCCGCCTACAACCAAGCGGGCCTCGACTACTGGACACAGGTCGCGAACAAGCCGGCCTACTCCTACCGCCCCGAGATGCTGTCCGCCGGTTACGACTGGCTCGCATTCGGTGGCTTCGTCGGCGGCCTGATCGCGATGGGCGGCGCACTGCTGCGCATGCGTGACGAACGCAAGAGCCCCTACTACCGCATCGGTACTGCACCGGGTGTCGAGCAACCGATCGAGGGCGCACCTGCCGCAGCGTTCCCGCTCGTCGCACCGCAGGGCAACGACTTCGTCTTCAACTTCGGCCACGGCATGACGGGCGACGCGATCATCGACGGTCGCGCGACTCCGTTCGCCGAGCTCGCCGCGAGCGGCCGCGCACGTCCATCGTCGGACCTGCCCGGTGCGTACGAGCTACCGCTCGCACTGCACCCGCGCATTCGCGCGAAGGTCGGCCAGACGCAGTTCATCGTGTCGAGCGTCGCCAGGCCGCGTCGCCAATCGGTGCCGGTGTTCGCGATGCAGAGCCGCGTGATGAGCTACTTCGCCGGCTCGCTCGGCGTCCACCTCGGTCTCGTGTTGCTGCTCTCGTTCATGCCGGTCGAGGCGAGTGGCGTGTCCATTGACCTCGCGCTCACGACCGACACCACGATGAACATCGACGGCACCATGCAGGAAGAGCTCACGCCCGAGGAAATCATCGAGCGCGATGAAGGCGGCGGTGGCTCGGAAGGCGCGAACGCGCAGATGGCGCTCACCGAAGGCGCTGCCGGCGACCTCAAGCAGACACGCAAGGACGGTCACATCCGCATCAAGGACAGGCAGATGGATCCGGCGCTCGCGCGGATCCAAGCGCTCGAGGAGGCACGCACCGCCGGTATCCTCGGCTCGGTGCCGCTGTCGTCGGGCGACGCGTTCGCCTCGCTGCTGTCGACGTCGAACCTGTCGAGTGGCCCCGACGACGCGAACGTGTACGGACCGCTGTTCGGCGGTGACGGTGAAGCCTACGGCACGTTCGGCTACGGCCGCAGCGGCTTCGGTGCCGGCGGTGGCTGCGCTGGCGAGAACTGCGGAATCATCGGGCTCAAGCCCGGCTATGGCAAGATCGGCCTCGGTCGGTTCGGCGACAGCGGTTGGAACGGTCCGGGCGGCGGTGGTCCCTCCGGTCGCCGTCGCACGCCAGGCGTGCCGACCCCGATCATCGGTACGCCGACGGGCACGGGTGGTCTCGATAAGTCGATCATCCGC
>DATDCH010000656.1:0-34265 GCA_036524455.1 Kofleriaceae bacterium
GCGTGCGCAGTAGATCGAGCGCGGCGCCCGAGAGCCACGCGAGCGCGAGGCCGACGAGCGAGATCCGTAACACCGCCGGCGCGATCGCGCGGTGTGCTGTGAACGACGCGAAGATGATCACCGCCGCGACCGGCGCGAGGAACATCACCTCGATCGGCGGGCGCAGGGCAGGGCGCCGCCGGCCGCCACGCCAGATCGCTTCCGCAAGCGACGCGAGCAGCACGCTGATCGCGAGCGCGAGACCGATCCAGGACGCGACGTAGAGCGCATCACGGAGCCGCCCACGCGCGGCGGCTTCGAGTAGGTCGTCACGCACCGCGCGGTCGACTTCGTCGAGCACGGGCAACCGGCGCGCGAGCCGTTCGGCGAGCGTCCAATCATGCGCATCGATCGCGCAGCCGGCCGCATTGCGCAGCGCGAGCTGGCTGTGAGTGCTCGCGGGCCAGCGCGCGACCACTCGCTCGTAGCCCGCTTGCGCATCGGCAAACCGCGTCGTGCGGCACTGCCAGTCGGCGAGCCACAGCGTCGCGTCGGCGGCACCGGGCCACGGCGCGGCGATCAGCGCCTCGGCGCGGCGCACGACATCTGCGCGCGCGAGCTTGTCTGCATCGGCGATGAGCTGCGCCAGCTCCGCCGCTTCGCGTGCATGCTCGCGCACGCCGCGCAGCTGCTCGATGCGCCGGCCCGCCGCGATCGAGATGCCGGCGTCGGGAAGCTCGCGGACGATGCGTTCGTAGAGCGCGAGCGCGCGTGCCGGATCGTGAAGGCGGTCTTCGCACGCGCGGCCGGCTGCAAATAGCACGTCGGCGAGATCGGGCGTCGTCGGTGCACGCTCGATCGCGGTGATCGCAGCCGCGAGCGCTGCCGGATCATCCGTCGCGAGCCCCGACAGCAGGCTCTGTTCGTCGGCGGCGTGCGCGGTCCACGCGATGAGCAGCACCAGCGTGAGGACCGCGCGCTTCATCTACTCGTGTTCGCCACCGCCGCTGCCTTCGCCGCGATGGATGCCGAGCGCGCGCAGCTTCTTGTGCAAGTTCGTGCGTTCGATGCCGAGCGCTTGTGCGGTGCGCGAGATGTTCCAGTCGAACTCGGCGAGCCGGATGCGAATGAACTCGGACTCGACCTCTTCGCGGAACTCGCGCAGGCTCTTGCCTGCGTAGCGGCCGAGATCGATCGCGGTGACCGGGCCGGACTTCTCCGCCTTCTGGCTCGCCGAGCGCGGTCCGCCGAGGTACGGCGGCAGATCCTTCTCGCGAATCACTTCGTCGCTCATGATCACGAGGCGCTCGACGACGTTGCGCAGCTCGCGCACGTTGCCGGGCCAGTCGTATTGCTTGAGGCGCTCGAGCACCGGCTCGTCGACCGGTTTGTAGCCGAGGCCGTTCTCGTCGCAGCACTCGCGCACGAACGACTCCACGAGCAGCGGGATGTCGTCGGGGCGCTCCTTGAGATCGGGCGAACGGATCGGCACGACGTTGAGCCGGAAGTACAGGTCCTCGCGGAACGAGCCTTCCTTGACCATCTGCTCGAGGTCGCGGTTCGTCGCGGCGACCACGCGACAGTCGGTGCGCAGCGATTTCTCGCCGCCGACGCGCGTGAACTCGCCGGTCTGCAACACGCGCAGCACCTTCGCCTGCGCGGACAGCGCCATGTCGCCGATCTCGTCGAGGAAGATCGTGCCGCCGTCGGCGACTTCGAACAGACCGCGCTTCTTCGCGACCGCACCGGTAAACGCGCCGCGCTCGTGACCGAACAGCTCGCTCTCGATCAGCTCGGGCGGAATGGCCGCGCAGTTCACTTTGACGAACGGGCCGGCCGACACGCTGGAGTTACGGTGGATCGCGCGCGCGATCAATTCCTTGCCGGTGCCGCTGTCGCCCGTGATCAACACGCGGCTACGCGTCGGCGCGACCTTCGCGATCTGGCGGCGCAGGTCAGACATCACGGACGTGTTGCCGAGCAGCTCCCAGCGCGCGTCGACGGCGCGGCGCAGATCGTGGACCTCGCGCCACATCTTGCGACGCTCGAGCGCGTTGCGCACCGTCACCATCACGCGGTTGCGATCGAGCGGCTTCTCCATGAAGTCGAACGCACCGAGCCGCGTCGCGGCCACCGCGTCCTCGATCGTCGCGTGTCCCGAAATCATGACGACCGGAATCTCCGACGTGCGGCTCGACATCCCGTCTTCGCCGCGCGACTTGAGCGTGCGCAGCAGGTCGAGGCCGTTGTCGTCGCCGAGCTTGACGTCGAGCAGCACGACGTCGATCGCCGGCTCGCGTAGCAACACGGCTTCGGCTTCCGCGATCGAGCCGGCCTCGTGCACGGCGTGACCTTCGCTCTCGAGCACCATGCGCACGGTGCGCCGGATGTTCTTCTCGTCATCGACGATCAGGATCGGTTCGCCGGTTCCGGCAGCTTCATCGCTCATTACGATTCTTCCTCGCGGCGTGCTCGGCGGTGACGGTTCCACCAAAACACGGCCGCCAACAGGACGAGCCCGATCCCAACGTACACCGGGCGGCGGTCGGTCGCGCGACCTTCTTGCGGCACGGTCATCGGCGGCAGCGGCGCGCGCGAGCCGTCGTCCATGCGAGCGGGCACGGCGCCGGATCCCATGGCGGTTCCGGGCGTGCTCGCGGTCCAGGTCGGGCGGGCGCCGGTCGGCGCGAGCGCGAGCGCGACGCGTTGGGCCGGGGCGATGCCCGGGTCGAGCGTGGCCAGCGCGGCCTTGCAGTCGGCGACCCCCTTGGGGTCGGCGTCGTCGCTCGCGAAGCACTCGCCGGTCGCCGCCATCAGGTTCGTCGCGTCGCCCGCGATGAGCAGCCGCGAGCTCGAGCTCGTCTTCGCGCTGGTGTCGCGCCACGCGAGCGTGGCTTCGATTTGCTTCGCCGCCGGGTCGACTTTCTCCTGCCAACCCTCCTCGACGATGCCGGTGCCCGCGAGCGCGGCGCGTTGCGACGCCGCGTGCAGCTCGTCGACCGCCGCTCGTGCCGAGGCTTCGCGCTGGTCGCCGATCGTGCCGCCGATCAACGTCACCGTCAGCACGATGCCTGGCTTGGGCGCGACGTAGACGTCTGCGTTCGCGATCGCGAGCCGTGGAACCGCGGGCTGACCGAAATGGCCGACCTCGTTGAGCTTGGCACTCACCGCCGCACTCTGTCGCTCGTCGAGCTTCCAGCCCGCCGGCGCCTTGATCGTTTGCGTTTGCTCCGCGCGCGCGACGCCGCCGAGCGCGCCTAACACCACGCATGCGACGAGCGCTCTCATCGCATGCTCCCGATCAAACCGTTGCACGCCTGCTCGCACGCGATCGGCTCGCGCCAATTCCAGAAGCACGCGAGTGCCGCGACCTTGCCGTCTTTCGCGAGCGTTGCGCGCAGCTTGCCGCGATACACGCCGCGCTCGAACGCGAGCGACAGCACGCCGCTTGCCGCACCCGCCGCCGGCTTGACGACGTCGCGGATCAAGATCCCCAGCAGCGCGGGCTCGACCGACAGGCTGCGCACGAGCTGATCGGCCATCGCATCCGGCGCACCGCCGGCGCCGCGCAGCGCGATCCATGCCGCATAGCAGCCGCGTGCGGGCTCGCCCCACGCCTCGACGCCGTCGACGGTGATGCCACCCGATTTCGCCGCTTCACTGGCCGCAGTCGCGAGCGACGGCAGCGCTTGCCACCCAGCTGGAGGTGTCAATCCTGACGTCGGTCCCGCTTCCGACGAGCGGCATGCGCCGAGCGAGAGCACGAGCCCGAGCACGAGGCCTGAAGTCTGGAGCCCCACTGAGGCCTGAGGCCTGAGGCCTGAGGCCTTCCCGATCAGCCGAAGCTCAGCCATACCTTTTGGCCGACCTCGATACCGAGCCGGCCGCGCGCTTCGTCGGGGAGCCCGATCGCGCTGCCTTCGATCGGCCCCACGCGACAGCCGATCGCGCGGAACTGCGGCCGGCTGCCCGGCGTCTCGACGGCGATGATCGCCCATTTGCGACCGCCTTCGTCCCCGGTGGCGCCGCCGCTGGCGCGGACCTCGACCTCGCGCGCATCGCGCACGATCGAGATGTCGTCGGTGTTCGCCATGAAGTGCGGTCCGCCGTCGAACGGATCGATCTGCTCGGCGTAGTCGAAGCCGATCCGGCGCAGCATCTTCTCGACGGCTCGCGTCTCTTCGCCGACCTGACCGATGATCGCCTGCACGTCTTCGGGCAGTAGCTCGGTGTGGATCGGATCGTCGGGGAACAGCGCGTTGATGAATTCCTTGTTGTCCTTCGACAGCCGATCGGCCTCTTGATACGTGAGGTCGGTGAACCGGCGGCCGAGCGCTTCCCATAGCTTCGACGTGCCGTCGGGCTCGAGCGGCGGCAGCAGCTCCGACAACACTTGATTGCGGAACACCGGCCGGTGGATGCGCATGAACAAGAACCGCACATACGACAGCGCCTTGCCGAGTGCTTGCGCGCTGCGCCGATACTCCGGCAACAGGATGAGGCCGCCGATCTCGGTCGGCCCGTTGTAGTTGTAGCCAATGCGCAGCGTGCGGTGCACGAAGTAGCGATCGAGCGTCACCGAGTAGCGCTCGTCGTTCTCGACCCGGAAGAAGATGTGGGGCGCGCGCTTGGTGCCGTGCTGCGCGTAGATCATCGACGTGCCGATGATCCGTTTCGCGCTCAGATCCTCGAGCACGAACACGAACTCGAGGTCGGCGCCCGAGAGCTCGCCGGCGAACGAGCGCGTCGAGCGATCGAGGATGCCTTCGATCACGGCGCGATCGTGCGGCAGGTTGACCGTGTCCAAGTGCTCGGCGACCGCCAACACTTGGTCGACATCCTCTCGATAGGATTGACGAATTCGAAACGATCCAGCCACGCGAAAGGCACCCTACCACGAACCGGTGGAGGGCCTGGCTGGGAAGCCCGCAGGTTCAAGTCTCGGAATGTTAGGGCAGCACGCTGGCGATCGGTAACGTCCTCTCGTCGAGCCCGAGCCCAGCGCGAAGCGCGGAGCCCGAGCCCGAGCCCGATCTTCTTCTGACGACGGCTGCATCGACCAGCGGAATCGCGACGGCGGCGTCGATGCCGAAGCCACCCGATTGCGGGCTCGGGCTCGGGCTCGGGCTCGGGCTCGAAAACGCCAGATCAGTTCGATCAGTTGCACGAATGTGATCGGAGCACGTTAGGGCAGCACGCTGGCGATCGCATCGACGACGCCCTGCCGGCTCGGCACCACGGAGAACATCCAGTCGATGGTGCCGGGCGGCAGCTGCTCGACTGCGATCTCCCAGGACTGCAAGATCCGGATGCGCCGGCGCCGGGTTTCCTTACGGCGCGCGTTCTCGGCTTCGATAAACGCCAGGATCTCGGGCAGCGCATCGACGGTCGCTTTCTTGATGTCATGCATGAGCAGCACGTTGCGGCCGGTCATCCGGCCGATCTGCTTCGTCACGTAGGCGAGCGTCTTCTTCTTGTTGTTGTGTCGCCACTCCTGCGGATCGAGGTCCCAGTGAAAGTGGGTGATGCTGCGCTCGCCGAGCATCTGGTCGAGGCGATCGCAGCGCACACCATACGGCGTGCGGAACCACGTGACGTGCCAGCCACTCGCGGTCTCGATCGCCGCTTTGCCCTCGTCGATCTCGCGCGCCGCGCGCTCGGGATCCTTCACGCGACACAGGTCCTGATGCGTCATCGTGTGATTCGCGATGATGTGTCCCTCGGCGAGCATGCGCTCGAGGATCGCGGGCGACGTCTGCTGCGCCGCCATCTGACCGACGAGGAAGAACACCGCCTTGACCTTGTGCTTCGCGAGTGTGTCGAGCACGAGCGGCGTGAGGTCCTTGTTCGGTCCGTCGTCGAACGTGAAGATCAGCTCCGGATCGCCTGTCATCGTCGGGCCCGCCGCAGGCGTAGGCCAACCGCGCGCTTCGGCACGCACGCCGAACGCTACGAGGAACGCGATCACAAAACCCCTCACGCTTCTCGATCTAACACGCGACACGTCGCTGTCATTCATTTCGACCGCACGCTCCGCAGCCGACCGCGGTCATCGGGGTAGAGTCCCCGCATGCTCGAACGCCTTGCCGACAAGGAACCGCCGCGCGTGCGGCTTGCGAACACCCCGACCCGGGGCCATTGGCTGCGCTACGGCGAGCAGCTCGGCGCACGGATCTGGGTCAAGCGCGACGATCATACCGGCAGTGAGCTGTCCGGCAACAAGGTCCGCAAGCTCGAATACTTGATGGCCGAAGCGCTGCAACAGAAAGCGACCCACGTCGTTACGTGCGGCGGCGAGCAATCCAACCACGCTCGCGCGACCGCGCTGGCCGCCGCGCAGCTCGGGCTCAAGAGCACGCTGATCCTGCGCACGGAAAATCCCGAGAAGCCGCCGGCCCCGACCGGCAACATCATGCTCGACCGGCTCGTCGGCGCCGAGATCCGGTGGATCTCGCGTCCCGCGTGGAAAGACCGCAACCGTCTGCTCGCCGAGGAAGCCGAGCGCATCAAGTCCGCGGGCGGCCGGCCCTACGTGATTCCCGAAGGCGGCTCCAACGCGCTCGGCAGCTGGGGTTACCTGCGCGCGACCCGCGAGCTCGTCGAGGATCTCGCCGGCATCGCCGCGCCCGACAACCCGATCACGATCGTCTACGCGTGCGGCTCGGGCGGCACCGGTGCCGGCCTCGTCGTCGGCTGGAAGCTACTCGGCCTCGCCGCCCTCGGCATCAAGGTCGTTGGCATCGCGGTCTGCGACGACCGCGCGTACTTTGTCGACACCATCGGCAAGATCTGTGGCGACTTCGAGGAGCGCTGGCAGCTGGACGCCCACGTCACGCCGAGCGACATCGAGATCCTCGATGGTCACGTCGGCCTCGGCTACGCGAAGAGCCGCCCCGAGGAGCTACAGACGATCCGCGACGTATGCCGCAGCGACGGCATCGTGCTCGACCCGGTCTACACCGGCAAAGCGTTCCACGGCGTCGTCACCGAGCTGAAGAAAAATCCGAAGCGGTTCGGCGCCGCGGTCGCGTTCGTGCACACGGGCGGCATGTTCGGCTTGTTCTCCGACCCTGCGACGATCGGCTCGGTGCTCTAGCTACTGGCGCGTGCCGGCGAACGTCACGGTCTGGTCGCAGTCGACGCCGAGACCGAACACGCTGTACTTGCCGTTGCCGGTGATCTGATTCGTGTCGCCGTCGAGCACGAGCGTGCCGTCGAGGTGCAGCGACTCGTCGTTGTTGTTCTGCCAGCTCTTGAAGAACATGACGTCGCAGGAGTCGGAGCCACAGAACACGTTGCCGTTGATAGTCTGG
Organism: Kofleriaceae bacterium; assembly: GCA_036524455.1. Taxonomy (GTDB): domain Bacteria; phylum Myxococcota_A; class Polyangia; order Haliangiales; family Haliangiaceae; genus JABFXX01. The sequence continues at coordinate 7,293 of DATDCH010000656.1, forward strand.
CCGACCGCGCTCTGCGTCATGTCGTAGCCGCCGTAACCGTTCTTCGCGACGAAGATCGTGAACTGCTCGCTTCCGGTCTTGAAGCAGTTGCCGCCGCCGTAGGTCAGCTGCGTGGAGAACGTGCCCGTCGCATCGAGCTCCGATTCAGTGGAAACACAGCCCGCGAGCGCCACCAGAGCCAGCCACCAGTTCTTCATGCCGAAGCGTTTAGACCAAGGCTGGCGTTCGATCAACGGCTTTGTCTGCAGGCGGCTTGAAGTACACAAAAAGCAACCGGCCATCGATGACGGCGGTGATCAGAAGTAGTTGATACGCGAGAATTGGGGCGACGCCGAAGGCGATCAGCGTGCGCGCGAGGCCGAACGCGACGAGGTACGCATCGAAGCTCATGCACACGCGGCGGAACGTCTCGACCCCGACGCGGCGCACGAGCCAATGACCGACAGGGAAGCCGATCAATACGCCGGGCGCGATCCACGGCAGGATGGAGGCCGACTCGGCCGTGAGCAGGCCGAGGTACGAGTACGCGGCGAGCGCGCACAGCGATTCGATCGAGCGCACGACCGCGAGTGCCGTCTTGAAGTCGTTCTTCTCGAGACCCTGGTTGTTCCAGAACAGCGCGAGCGGTGGACCCGAGATCGTGGTCACGCCGTAGAGCAGACCGACGCCCGCACCGAGTGGCACGCTCGCGCGTCGCTCGTTGCGGATCGGAAAGCGTTTGCCCGATGCCTGGACGAGGATCAGCGGTAGCAGCACGCCGAACGCGACGAGCTTTGCGTCGGCGGCCGCGATGTAATCGAGCAGGAACGCGCCGGCGATGACGCCGGGCACGAGGCCGATCGACAACGGAGCCACGCGCTTGATCACGCGCGGCACCGAGCGCCAGTTGATCGCGAGCGCGTAGAGGTTGACGACGACCTCGATCACGACGAGCGCGGGATTGAGGATCCGGCTCGTCGTGACGAGCAGACCGATCGGAACCGAGATCGACGAGTAGCCGTAGCCGAGCGCGCCGTTGACGGTGGCCGCGCCGAGGCTCGTCATCGCGAGCACGAACAGGATCTCGAGGCTCATCGCTGGGCTCCTCGGTCATCCGCCATAACGGATATATGTCTACAACGGGAGCGGATAAGGTGTCAACGATAACGGATGGCAGAAACGGAGGACCTGCCACCATAACGGATGCTGGAAACCGGCGAACCCCGCGGGATCACGACGCGACAAGCGGAGCTCGCGCGCATCGAGTAGGTATGAAGCCCTTCTTCGCGATCGCCCTCCTCGTTCTCGTTGGCTGTGGGCACCGCGCCGAGCTCGAGCTCGTGCACGTCAAAGCGACCGGCGGTGTCGTCGAGCTCGACGTGCTGTGCAAGCGCGAGGTCGGTACGACTTGCGCGAGCGCTGGCGCATTATGTGTCACCGCGGATTGGATCTACCAAGCCAAGCTCCTCTACACGGCGAAGGAGTGCCGCCCGAACACGCTGCGTGAAGGCGATACGTTGCCGGTGCGTCTCGTCACGACCGAGAACATTCCCGCCGGTAGCGACGTGACGCTCGCGGTTACAGTCGCAGATCCGAACGCCGCGAAGGGGGTGCACAAATTGCCGCGGATTTCCGTCAAGACCAACTAGCCCCGCACAATTGTCAGAACAGAAGTCGCGCAACCGCGGCCGTCTTCTGGTGTTATCGCCCCATGCGCTCGTTGCTGGCCGCGCTGTTGGTCGTCTTGGCTTCCACGACTGCCCACGCGGAGAAGGATCCAAAGACCGCGACGATCCTGTCGGCGTCGGCCGCGGGTGTATCGGGCGCGGTCGCGGTTGCCGGTTTCATGACCGCGCCGGCAGGAAACCGGATCAATCCGCCGCTCACGTACACGGGCCTTGGCCTGTTGTTCGTCACGCCTTCGCTCGGCGAATTCTACGCGGGGCAATACCTGACCTGGGGCATGGGCATCCGGCTGGCAGCGTCAGCGCTCGCGGTCTACGCACTCGAGACGCAGACCAAGCTCGCGGTCTGCGATGGCGCGATGAGCTCGAACGACCCGAAGTGCGAGGTGTTCAGCGAGGGCGCGTATCCGCTCCTTGCCATCGCCGGGGTCGGATTCGTCGGCGGCATTTGGTACGACGTGCTCGATGCCGACGATGCGGTGCATCGCTACAACCGGAAGCACGGCGTGTCGGTCGTCCCCGGCGTGCCGACGACGCACGGCCCGGCGCCGGGCCTGACGCTGACCGGCTCCTTCTAGCGCGACGTCAGCTGCGCGAGCGTTGCCTTGAGGTCGTCGGCCTGGATCGCGCCGACCTTGGGCTTGCCAACGCGGCGACCCGAGCGATCGTAGATGTACGTCGTCGGTAGCGCCTGCGGATAATTGAACGAGACGAGGATGTCCGACGTCTGGCGCACGATCGGGAACTCCATGATCGCGTCGGATTGGAAGTTCAACAGGTCTGCTTCGCTCGGGTTGTCGTTCGTGAGCACGCCGAGCATGACGACGCCCTTGTCCTTGTATTCGAGATAGAGTTTCGAGAGATCGGGAATCTCTTTCTTGCAGGGCCCGCACCACGTCGCCCAGAAGTTGATGACGACGACCTTGCCGCGCAGTTTGTCGGGCGTATGCGCGACGCCGGTCGTGTCGATGAACTTGACGTCGGGCATGCACTCGTCGCCGGCGCATGCCGCCTGAGCCGTGCCGGCGTCGCAACTCGCGAGCGAGACCGCCGCGGTGACGAGCAAGAGCGCGAAGACTGCCTTCATCGAAACCTCAGTAGGGAAGACTCTAAATCATCCGGTGGCTCGTAGCCGAGTAGCTCGATGCAGGTTGCCGTGACGTTCGCGATCCCTGCGGTTTGCGCGCGCGCTTCGTCGATCTCGTAGCGGTCGCCGCGCATCGGGTCGTAAATCAAGAATGGCACGGGGTTGAGCGTATGGCTGGTCTTCGCAACCGGCTGGCCCTGTTTGTCGCGCATCACGCGGCCGTGCTTGTCGCGCTGGAACATTTCGTCGGCGTTGCCGTGGTCGGCGGTAACCACGAGGATTCCCTGTACTTCCTCGATGGCCTTCGCGAGCCGCGCGAGCTGGAGGTCGACGGTCTCGACGGCGACGATGGTCGCATCGAACGAGCCCGTGTGGCCGACCATGTCGCCGTTCGCGTAGTTCACGCGGGCGAACCGGTGCTTGCCGGTGCGCAACTCGGCGATCAGCCGATCGGTGATCTCCGCAGCCTTCATCCACGGCCGCTCGTCGAACGAAACGCGATCGGATGGAATCTCGATGTACGTCTCGGTGCCGTCGTCGAATCTGCCGCTGCGGTTGCCGTTCCAGAAGTACGTGACGTGGCCGTACTTCTGCGTCTCGCTGATCGCGAGCTGCGGCACGTGCGCTGCGGCGAGCAGCTCGCCCATCGGCCGCGCGATTGCGGGCGGCGTGACGAGGTAGTTGCGCGGCACGTGGAGGTCGCCGTCGTACTCCATCATGCCGGCGTAGAACACGTCGGGCCGGCGCACGCGATCGAACGTATCGAGATCGCCGTCGTCAAACGCGCGCGAGATTTCGATCGCGCGGTCACCGCGGAAATTGAACATCACGCACGCGTCGCCGTCCTGCATCGGTGTCGGCGGCGCGACGACGAACGGCGGCAAGTCTTGATCGATCACGCCTGGATGTTCGTCGCGCAGCGTGCGCACGGCCTCGCTCGCGGAGCCAAACACTCGCCCATCGGCGAGCACGTGTGTGTGCCAGCCGCGCTCGACCATCGGCCAATCTGCTTCGTAGCGATCCATCGTGATCTTCATGCGGCCGCCGCCGCTCACGATGCGGGCATCGACACCGGCATCGCGCAGTCCAGCGAGAAACCGCTCCGTACGATCGACATATTCCAGCGCGCTCGTCGGCGGCACGTCGCGGCCGTCGAGTAGCGCGTGCACGTACAGCTTTTTGCAGCCCGCCTTCGCGGCTGCGGCGAGCATGGCCTCGAGGTGATCGAGGTGCGAGTGCACGTTGCCGTCGGAGAGCAGACCCAAGAAGTGGATCGCACCGCCGCGTACGCCGCGCTCGATCACCTTGCGCCAGGTCGCGCCCTCGAACATCGCGCCGCTCTTGATCGCACGCCCGACGAGCAACGCGCCTTGCGCGTAGATCTTGCCGGCGCCGAGCGCGTTGTGACCGACCTCGCTGTTGCCCATGTCGTCGTCGCTCGGCAGCCCGACCGCTTTGCCGTGCGCCCGCAACTCGGCTCGCGCGCCGGGCACCCATAGCCGATCGAGCGTCGGGGTCGCCGCGATGCTCACCGCGTCCGCTTCGTCACCCGCGCCGCAGCCGATACCGTCCATGACGACGAGCACCACCGGGCCCTTTGGCCCGTGAAACTTCGGGTGACGGCGCAACTGCATGCGCGCACCTTACCAATGTTCTGCGATCGCGACATTGTCCCAATCCGTGTCATCGATCGATGACATTGCGAACGATGCCAGCGACATTGCAAACGATGCTGGATGGACCTCCGCCTTCCTCGCGTTGACCGCGCCGCACACGCAGCGGACCATGGCCAAAAGGAGATCGATCCGATGAAGAACATCACGATGGCGTTTGCAGTGGCTCTGGCACTGATGTCGTTTGGCTGCAAGAAGAAGGGCGGCGGCTCGGGTGAGGCGATGGCCAAGATGACCGAGTTCAAGGACCGCATGTGCAAGTGCGCCGAGCACGACGCCAAGTGCGCCCAAGGTGTCTCTGACGAGATGACCAAGTGGAGCCAGGAGCAGGCGAAGAACCAGAAGGAACCGCCGAAGATGTCCGAGGAGGACACGAAGAAGGCGGCCGCGATCGGCGAGGAGATGGGCAAGTGCATGCAGAAGGCGATGACGCCCGAAGCGCCTGCGGCCCCGGCTGACCCGGCGGCGGCTCCGGCTGACCCGGCGGCTCCCCCGGCTGGTGGCGCGGCGGCTCCGGCGGCTCCGGCTGACCCGGCTGCGGCCCCGAAGGCGGAAGAGAAGAAGGAAGAGAAGAAGTAAGCAGCTCGCACGAGCTCGCTGAATCACTACTCAGCCTCGATTACGCCACGCACCTCGCGTGGCGTTTCTATTTTCGGTCGCGGATCGCAACGAGCACGGGCACGACCATCGCGTCGCGCGTGCGCCCAGTCGACTGCTTGATCTCGATCAGCGCATCGAGGTCGATCACGCGAATGGCCAGGTCACCATCGGTGATCACGCGCGAGCGCGGCAGCAGCTCGTCGTAGCCGCGCGCATCGTGCAGCCGGCACAGGATGTCGAGCGGACCGAGATTCGTCACCAGATTTAGCTGGCCCTTCGCGGCAAAGTGCTCACGCGTCGGCGCGATATCGCGATCGGGCCGCACGGGACGAAACCGGGCGTCGAGCTTCACGAGCACGTCGAGCAACCGATCGAGATCGGGCGCATCGAGCTTCGGCACGATATCGAGATCCTGCGTCGTGACCGGCGCGCCGTGGATCACCGCCGCAGCGCCACCGACGACGATGAACTCGATGCCCGCGGCGACGAGCTCGCGGATCAGCGCTTCGAGATCAGCGGTCGCGGGACGCTGCACGGCGCATTCGCTCCAACCAGGCCGCGCTGCGGCTCGCCGCGCGCAGCCGTTCCACGACCGACAGCTCGCGATACCAGTCGAGCAAGCTCTCATCGACCTCGGCCGGCGATACCGGGAGCACGTCAGGTTGCGCGTCGGAGCTCACCTTCCGAGTCTGCCGCACCGCTCTGATCACGACAACCGCCTTAATGCGCCGCGCGCGTGACCATCGCGCCGGTCCACCACTCGTACTCGCGGCCGAGCTTGTCGCCGTCGGGGAAGAACACGAGGTAGCTCATCGCGTCGTATGGCAAGAAGCTCGGCCGGCCGCCGATGTCGTGACCGATCTGGTGCACGGCGCGCCACGTGCCGGTGTTGAAGTACACCGCGGGCGCGTCGCCGATGCGGCCGAGCGGCTGCATCGACGGGAAGTGCGAGTGCCCGTTGACGACGTAGCGTAGCCCGCGCCGGCGGCCGAGCTCGGTGGCCGCGAGCTGAGACATCTTGCCGTCGAAGCTGTGCTGGAAGAATTTGTAGAGCTGGGTCAGCCGCTCGTCGGAACCGTGCGCCATCACCTTGTTGCGCGACAGCTCGAGCAGCAAGCGCAGCTTCTTGCCGAGATCGAGCGCGAACGTCTTGTGCTGGGTCTTGAGCCACGTCTTGACGAAGTCGTTCGCTAGGAACTCGTCGACGACCTCGCTCCACACCTGGCTGATCGGCTTTAGCAAGTCGCGGCGGATCGCGCTCTGCTGGCGGACCCACGCAGGCACCGCGTAGACCGGGCGGACGTCGTCGATGTCGTCGACGGTTTCGACGCCGGGATGATCGGCGCCGACCATCGCGCGCAGCTTGCGCGGAAAGTTGAGGATGAGCTCGGAACCGATCGCGTCGCCGATCGTCGCGTCGCCATCGGGGCTCGCGTTGATCGGATCGCCGATGTTGCCGTGATACGCGAGCACGCCGTGGTCGCGAAACTCGAGCTCCTTGTGAAGCGTGAGCTTCGGCAGGCCGAGTGCGTCGGCGATCCGCTGCTGCGCGGCGGGGGCGGTGAACAACAAGCGATCGTGGTTGCCGACGACGTAGTGGAACTTCAACTCGCCGCTCGCGAGCTTTGCTTTGAGCGCGTCGAAGAAACCCTGCTCGCGGCGGATCGTCTCGTCGACGATCTGCTCGACGTTCTTGACGACGCCATTCGTGCTCGCGCCGTGATACGGCCGGTGCCGGCCATCGAACCACGACGGCGAGCGCACCAGATCGAACAGATCGCCGACCACGCAGAGCTCCGCCGGCCGATTGCCGCGCACCGCCTGGATGCGCTCCCAGAACCGGGCGAACTGTTCGGCCTTACTGACCGCATTGCCGTGCAAGCGATCGGTGAGGTGAATGTCGCTGACGAAGATGAGCAGCGGCCGCTCGGCCATAGCCGTCGGATCATCGCACGCGCGCCTCACCACTGGTACGGTTCGGTCATGGGCATCGAACAGCGACGGCATCCGCGGTATGGGGTCCGCCTCGCGGTTCGCTATTCGAATGCCGAGGAGTTCGTCACCGACTACATGGAGAACCTGTCGGCGGGCGGGCTGTTCATCGCGGGCGCGAACCGGCTGCCGCTGTTCACCGAGACCGACGTGCACATCGAGCTGCCCGGCCAAGGCGAGTGGACCGTGCGCGCGAAGAGTGTGTTCCTCATCGACGATGTCGCCGCCGACAAGATCGGGCGCAAGGCCGGCGCCGGCTTCGCGATCCTCTCGAAGCCACCCGGCTTCGACGACGCGCTGCTCGGCTATTTATTGCGGCTCGGCCGCCGTCGCGATCACGCGGTGATGGTCGGCGAGATTCCCGGTGTCGATCTGATCACCGATGCTGGCTATCGCGTGATCCCGCTCGAGTCCGAGGACGAGGTCGCGATCGCGCTTGCAAACGACGACGCGAAGATCGTCGCGATCATCGTGCAGGCGTCGAAGGTCACGCCGTATCGCGATCGGCTCGGCGAGAAGGGCAAGTCGCTCGTGTTTTCGGTGAGCAGTATCAACGACGTCGTCGATATCCTGGCGCGGATCGACAGCCTGCTCTAGCGCGCGCGGTGCTCGTGGTCGTGCAGCACGCGCAGCAGCTCGGCGTTGAACTCGCCGGGATGCTCCCGGTGCATGAAGTGGCCGCCCGGCACCTGCACGACCTCGTACGACGCCGTGAAGCAATGCCGCGCCTTTTCGTACGCACGCGGCACGACGTTGTCGTGCACACCGGCGAACGCGACCGCAGGCACGTTGATCGACAAGCGATGCGACGCCGGCAGCCGCGGGCCGATCGTCGCGTAGTACGCACACGCGGCCTCGGCACAGCCGGGCTCGCGAAATGCGCGCTTGACCGCGGCGGTCTCCTCGGCGGGAATCTCCTTCCACCCCGGCGACCACCGCTTGACGAGCTCGTCGACGTACGCGAAGTCGTTCGCGCGCACGCGGTCGGCGGCACGCTTGCCGCGCAGCGTGAGGAAGTGACGCATCGTCCACGCCAGCTTCGGCGTGGGCCGGATCGATTTCGGATGCGGGATCGCGAGCGCGACGAGCAGTCGCACGCGCTCGGGGGACAGCGCAGCCGCCGCGTACGCCGCGCTCGCGCCCCAGTCGTGACCGACAACGACTGCCTGCTGCTCGCCGAGCGCCGTGATCAAGGCGACCGCATCGTTGCCGAGCGTGTCGGTGTCGTACGCGCCGTCCTTCGGAATCTCCGTCGGGTGATAGCCGCGCATGAACGGCGCGACCGCGCGGTAGCCGGCGGCCGCCAGCTCGGGCATCACGCGATCCCATGTGTGCGCGGTATCGGGGAAGCCGTGCAGCAGCAACACGAGCGGCCCCTTACCCGCGCTCAGATACGCGAAGCGTAGGCCGTTGGCTTCGATGAGCTCCACGACGCCACGTTAACGCGTCGGGGCGCGCGAGTGCGCTTACTTCGTCGCGGTGTCGCGCAAACGCGGCGGGGCGTTACTTCTTCGCGGGCGCGGGCGCCGGTTGCGGAGGCAGTGGAGCCGTCAGCGGCGGAGCCGGTTTCGGAGCCGGTGGAGCGGCCGAGCCCGCGGCGCTGCCCTGCTGCTGCTGTTGCTGGTCCGCGTCGATGATGCGGTAGTTCTTCACGCTGCGCTCATCGAACTCGAAGATCGTGTCCTTCTGCGCCTTCTCGAAATCCGGCGTGTAGAACGCGAACTGGTTCGTGTTGTTCGACGAGTCGATGATCACCGACTGCTTGACGCGGAAGTTATCCGGCGCGACGACGAGGTAGAGGTTCTTGTACTGCGCCGACGGCTTCTTCGGCGTCATCTTGAGCACGATGTCGCCCTTGTCGCCGTACTTGCCGGTCTTGTCGATCTCGGCGTTGAACTCCGCCTGGAGATTGCCCTTGCCGTAGAGGAACGTCACCGCGACGGGCATCAGGTCGTTCTCGAGGTTCTTCTTGATGACCTGCTTGTTGCCGTGCTCGACCACGTAGAGGTACTTGCCGTTCGAGATGAAGCTCTTCTCGACTGTCGTCTTGCTCTTCTTCTTCTCGACGTAGTCCCAGCGCATCTTGCCCGGCTTCATCAGCCAGACCGTGCCGTCGCTCTTCTTCGTGCTCCCGAACGTGCTGTTCGTGACGGTCTGACGGAACTGCGCGGTCACTTGCTTGATGCCGGCGTAGAACGTCTGCACGTTCGTCACGACGGTGTTCGCGTTCGGCGCAGCCTTCGTTGCCGCCGAGCCGGCGGTGGGCGTCGCTACGAGCGGCGCGGTTGCGACCACGTGAGCAGGTGCCGGTGCCGGGCCGTGCATGCCCAACCAGGTGCGGGTGAGGATTCCAATAATGTCGATCATTGATTCAGGCTCCGAAGGGCGCCAAACCAGCGCCACGGTTGTTTGACGCGTGTGCTGTCTGGCGATTCATGGATGAGAAACCATGAGTCTCGTGCAGTTGCATGGTGGTAGCACGCCTGCCGCTCGGATACCTTAGCTTGATGAGACGGCTGGCACTGTTGCTGGCACTTGCCGCCTGCAAGTCCGGGAGCGCCGCGGGGGGCGCCGACGAAGTGACCGTACATACCGGTACCCTCGCGACCGACGACATCTACAAGCCGAGCTACGACAAGAGCGAGCTTGGGCGCGCGCTTGCCGCGGAGCGCACCGCAGAGATCGCCGCCGAGCAGCGGGTCAAAGACCTCGCGGACGGGGATTACGACCAGCTGCGGATCGCGATTGCCGACCTCGCGGTGCGGCGGCGGTTCATCGCATCGCTCGCCGCGTGCGAAGCGAACGGCGTGGTGTGCCCGCCACGCCTCGACGAGCCTGCGTGGAGTTACGACGCCGAAGCGAACGTCGACCCGAAGCTCGACACCAAGCTGCGCTTCGATCTCGAGAGCTGGCAGAAGGTTTCGGCGGAGCTGCATGGCCGGGCGTGCGCGTGCCGCACGCTCGCGTGCGTCGATTCGATGTTTGGCGCGATCGATCGGCTCGAGACGCGGCCGATGCCCGACGTCGTAGCCGACGATGCGGCGAGCTGGTCGATCCTACGCGCGCGTGAATGTCTGTACCGGTTACGCGGGCTACGCGCGACGCCGCGCTCGATCGCGCTCGAATGACTAGAAGCGCCCGCCGGCGCCGATGCCGTAGCCGCTGCCGATCGGCATCGGCGTGACGGTTGCGTGCTTGCGGTTCCACGCGTCGACCGCGCTACCCGCAGTCGCGAGATCGTAGAGCGCGCCGGCCGCGATCAGCAGCACGCCGACCGCCACCGTCTCGGCGCTTTGATCGTCGGAACCGACGATCACGAGCACACCGGCCGCGCGCACACCCATACCCGGCGTGACGAGCTTGCCCGCGTACCAGTGACCCGCTGACGGCAACAGCAGCGCACCGCCGAGCGTGAGCGTTACCACCGTGTCGGGATTGCGGTGGCGCTCGGTGATCTCGTGGATGAACAGCGGCGCGACCGAGCCGGCGAGCGCACCGACGATCGCCGCGCCCCTCTCCTTCGGACGCTTCGCCTTCACTCCCTGCACTCGCTCGAGCGGTGGCGTGAGCCCTGGCGGTTGCGCGCGCGCGAGCGACGGCAGCGCGAACACCAACGCGAGCGCGAAGCTCGTGGCGGCGCGGGTCACAGCTGTCCCGCGATGCCGACGCCGTAGCCGGTGCCGACCGGCATCGGCGCGATCACCGTCGCGTGCTTAGCGTTCCAGCGATCGACGGCCGAGCCCGCCGTTCCCATATCGACCGTGGCACCGATCGCGAACGAGACCACTGCGAGCACGACGGGGCCGCTGACATCCCCGCCGTAAGGCCGCTGGTTGTAGAGCATGCCCGCGAGCCCGATGCCGACGACGCGGATGCCCATGCCGATCGTGATCGGTCGGTGCGTGTACCAGTGCCCGGCCGATGGCAGCAGCATCGCGGAGAGTAAGACGCCCGCCGGCGGCTGGAGATGGTTCGGCGAGGCTGCGAACACCGCCAAGGGCGCGAGCGAGCCAATTGCCGACAGTGCGTGAGCCGTGACGCGATGCTTGGCTGGACGCGCGGGCTTTGCGAGCGTGACGTGCGGTTGCGCCGCGCGGTTCGGCTCCGGGGTCATGCCAGGCGGTTGTGCGGCAGCGAGCGAAGATGAGATCGCGATTGCGATGATGATCGCCGTGCGCATCAGAACCCTCCTGCCAGGCCGACGCCGTAACCGCTGCCGACCTTCATCGGCGCCGCGGTGACCGTCGCGTGCTTGCGGTTCCACGCGTCGACTGCAGAAGGTGCCGTGGCGAGATCCCAGACCACGCCGACGCCGACCGCGGCCAGGCCGAGCAGCGCGGGTGCCGCGGACACCGTGCCGTCGTCATCGCCGGCAAGCGCGGCGATCCCTGCCGTCGCGACGAGGCCGCCGGCGAGCCGGATCCCCATGCCGGTCGTGAAGAACTTGCCGGCGTACCAGTGCCCCGCCGACGGCAGCAGGACCGCAGCGACGCCGAACAGAACGATCGGCTTCTCCGGCTCGGTGCTGCCGCCGATCGACATCATGATCAAGAGCGGCGCGACCGTGCCGCCGAGCGAGGCGAGGATGGCGGTGCCGCGATCCTTTGGGCGGCGCAGCGGCTGTGGCGGTGATGCTTCGAGCGACGGGGTCAGGCTCGGCGGCGTGAGACCCGGCTGTGCGTGTGCGAGTGAAGCGAAGCACAAACACGTGACGATGACGGCGGCGCGCATGCAGCGCAGCGTTGCAGCGGACGTGCCCGTGCCAACTTGCGCAGGGTCGCGTGGTTGGTCGGCGAACGCGCGAGTTTTTTGAGACCACCTGACATGCGTGTCAGCGTTACAGCTCGAGCGTGGTCTGCACGATCGGATTGCCGTAGTCGTCGACGCCGGGCGGCCAGCCGCCGGTACGCACCTCGAGGTTGGGCTCGGGATGACACACGCTCGCGCCGTGCGAGTGCCCACACAGCACGAGGATGTGTTTGTGCGGATGCGCGCGTGCGTACTCGGCGAGTACCTCGCCTGTCGCGACGCACGTGAACCACGGCAGCCACGCCGGTTCGGATTGCGCGCCGTCGTAGACGCAGGCTTCGGGAAACGGCGGCACGTGCGTCAAGATCACGAGCCGCTGACTCGCGGGCGCACGCGCGAGCAGCTCGCCGAGTGCGAACGCTTCGGCCGTGCCGAGATCGTTGAGCAGCGCGACACGGGCCGCGCGGTCGTAGCGGACCGGCTCGAAGTCTTCGATGAGTTGCCAGTCGGAGAGCTGCACCTGTGACTCGAGGTCGCCGCAGCGTGCGTCGCCCCAGCCATCGATGCCGAGCAGCGCGGTCTGTTCGGTAAGCGCAAACGGTTGCGTCGCGGGAAGCCAACCCGGTGGCAGCCGGTCGCGGACGGATTGGATGCTCGACCGATAGTAGTCGTGGTTGCCGAGCACGTAATACGTCGGCGCGATCGCGGAGAGCTGGTCGACGAAGCGCCCGACCGAGTCGGACTCTCCGATGTCGCCGGTGACGAACAGCACGTCGGGGCGCTCCTGACGGACGCGTTCGTAGAACGCGCGCAGTGCAAGCGGGCGCATGAAATTCAGATGAATGTCGGTGAGCCAGGTGGCCCGCACGCGGCAAGCGTAGCTTAAGATATCGCCATGCACGCGCCGATGACCTGCGAGGTCCGGGGCAATCATCTGGCACTCGCAGGTGCCATCGTCGAGAACACGAACCTCGTGCGCCTGCTCGATCACGCCAAGGATCAGCGGCTCGTGATCGATCTGGGTGGCGTCACGTTCATCAACTCGCTCGGCATGCGGCAATGGATCCGCCTGCAGGATGCAGCCGAGGCAGCGCAGGTGCGCCTGGAGCTCGTGCGCGTCGCCGAGCCGATCGTGCATCAGCTCAACATCATGCCCGCCGCGCGCGGCGTGTCGATCGTGACGTCGTTCTACGCGCCCTATGACTGCGACGAATGCGACAGCGAGCACCTGATGCTGCTCGACGTTCGCACGCACGGTGCCGATCTCGCGAAGCAACAAGCACCTGCGATGAAGTGCCCGGAGTGCCACCACGACATGGATTTCGCGAACCCGGCCGAGCTGTACTTCATGTTCCTCGCCGGCCGTTGAGGGTATTGCCGACGATCGCAACCGGCCGGTCGCAACCACTTGGTCGCACCTAACGGCCCGCGCGCGACATTCTCCACGCTTACGATCGGCACGCCGCGTGCTCGCGCTCGCGCGCATGCGACAGGGAATCGCGTTGTGTCTTGGGCTGGGCCTGATCGGCTGCGCCGCCGGGGACGCCGACTTCGAATGGGTGGCGCCGATGGCGGAAGGACCCGCGCCGATCGGCGATCCGATCGAGCTCGCGGTCGCGACCGATCATCCCGATGCACAGGTAGTCGCGTTCTCGATCGACGGCACCGAGATCGCGGTCTGCGATCCGGCGCAGCCCGAGGAGGACTGCAAGCGCGAAGACGTGTGGCGTTGGACGACCGTGTTCACGCGCGTCGGTCCGCACGAGATCGAGGCGACGCTTCTCGATGCCGATGGTGCGTCTCTCGCGACCGCGAGCCGCACGATCTATGTCGTCGCCGAGCTGCCGGTCGCCGAGATCGCCGAGGAGCTCGCGATCGATCACGCCGAGGGCGAGCCCGACGACCTCGGCGAGCTGCCGGCCGCGGGTCGCGGCACGCTCGATCCGGATCGCGGCCTTCACAACATCTTCGGCGGCATCCAATGGCGCGTCCGTAACCAGCGGGTCCACCTGCGCAGCGGCACGCCATCCGGCTCGGTCAGCGCGGTGCGTGCGTGCATGAATCGGTTCGGCCCATCGATCCGGCGCTGGGCGGATCACTTCAACATCTCGCGCGGGTCGGTCGTCGCGACCGCGCTTACCGAATCGAACTGCACGAATCCGGCGGGCTCGTCGGATGGCTTGTCGTCCGGACCGATGCAGGTCACAGCCTCGACGTGCGCCGCGATCACCGGCCTGTCGCGCACCACATGCCGCAGGCGCATGCACACGAACCCGGACTTCTCGTTTCAGGTCGGCGTGAAGTACATGGGCTCGAGCTTCCAGCGCAATCAGCACCGGCGCGATCCGCCGAAAATCGCGGCAGCGTACAACGCGGGCTCGCTGCGCAAGACGTTCTCGAACCGCTGGCACATGGTGTCGACGGGAAACCACATCGATCGGTTCGTGCGCCACTACAACGCGTATCGCGTGTGGGAATCGCAGTAGAGCGGGCGGCTCGCGCTACGCTGTCGCGACGAGCACTTCGCGCTTATTCGTGTGATCGGGCGGGCTGACCACGCCCTGCTTCTCCATCTCTTCGACGAGGCGAGCGGCGCGGTTGTAGCCGATGCGCAGCTGGCGCTGCACCCACGAGATCGACGCGTTGCGCGTGGTGGTCACGATGTACACGGCCTTGTCGTACATATCGTCGTCCGACTTGCCAGCCGGCATGCCGCCGCCGAAGTCGTTGCCTTCGCCGTCTTCGTCGCGCGGCTTGACGATGTCGAGGTTGTAGACCGGGCGGCCCTGTGTCTTGAGGAACTCGACGACGCGATGGATCTCGCTCTCGTCGACGTAACAGCCGTGCAGACGCTGCGGTGCCGCGCCGCGATCCGAGAACAGCATGTCACCAGCGCCGAGCAGCGCTTCCGCGCCGTTCTGATCGAGGATCGTGCGCGAGTCGATCTTCGAGGCGACCGAGAACGCGATCCTCGACGGGAAGTTCGCCTTGATGAGGCCGGTGATCACGTCGACGCTCGGCCGCTGGGTCGCGAGGATCAGGTGAATGCCGGCGGCGCGTGCCTTCTGCGCGATGCGCGCGACGCTGGTCTCGACTTCCTTCGGCGCGCACATCATGAGGTCGGCGAATTCGTCGATCACGACGACGATGTACGGCAGCTTGTGCTGGTGCTGCGCGATCTCGACCTTCTCGCGCGCGTCGGCCGCTTCGGGCGACGCCGCCGACACGACCTTGCTGAGATCTTCTTCGAGTGCTTTGGCGGCGGCATCGGCGACGACGCGCAGTTTGTCGGCCTCGACCTTCGCGAGCTGCTTCGCGACCTTCTCGTTGTACGTCGAGATGTCACGGACGCCCATCTGCGCGAGCAGATCGTAGCGGCGCTCCATTTCTTCGACGGCCCACCGCAGTGCGAGGTTCGCCTTCTTGGGGTCCGTAACGACCGGCAACAGGAGATGCGGCACGCCCTCGTAGATCGAGAGCTCGAGCATCTTGGGATCGACCATGATCATGCGGACGTCTTCGGGCGAGCAGTGATAGAGCAGGCTGGTGATCATCGCGTTGACCGCGACAGACTTGCCCGAGCCCGTCGTACCGGCGACGAGCAGGTGCGGCATGCGTGCGAGATCGACGATGCTCGGGCCACCTTCGATGTCCTTGCCGATCGCGAGCGGCAGCTTCGCGCGGGCCTTGCGGAACACGTCGTCGGCGAGGATCTCCTTGAGGAAGACTTTCTCGCGGGTGCGGTTCGGCACCTCGATACCGACGGCGGCCTTGCCGGGAATCGGCGCGACGATGCGGACGCGCAGCGCTTCGAGCGCGAGCGCGAGGTCGTCGGTGAGGTTGACGATCTTGTTGACACGCGTGCCGGGCGCCGGCGCGAACTCGTACATCGTGACGACGGGGCCGGGGCGAATCGCGACGACATCGCCTTTGACGCCGTAGTTCTCGAGCGTCTGGGTGAGCTTCGCCGACAGCTCGAGCATCGCGTTCTTGTCGATCGAGTTCTGCTCCTTCGCATCGTAGTTGAGCAGCTGGATCGACGGCAGCTGGTAGTCGCCTTCGCCGAGCTTGATGAACGTCTGGCGCTCGGCGTCGGCGGCCTTCTCCTTCGCCGCCATCGTCGCCTTGTCCTGCGCCTTGAACTTGGGCTCGAAGATCACCGGGCCGGCGTGATCGGTCGGCTCCGGTTGCGCCTCGACGATCGGCGGTGCTTCAGTGCCGGCCGCGAGCCGCTTCCGTTTCGGCGTCGCGTCGGGAGCGATTGCGGCGGCATCGTTGGCCGCAGGGCCGGGCACCGCAAAATCGATCTCGGTCTTCTGCGGCTCCCGCTTCTTCTTCTTCTTGTCGGGCGTCAGCTCGACGACCTCGATGGGCGACTTGTCGGTACGATCGAAGATCACGGGCTCGACGCCGCGCTCGTCGGGATTCGCTTCGAGCACGTCTTCCTCTTCGACCTCCTCGTCGTCGTCGTCGTGATCGCCCTTCTCCGGCAGGATCGCGCGGAACACGTCGGCCCAGAACTTCGCGAACGCGAGCACACCGGTGCGCACGCCACCGCCGACGAAGCAGAGGCCGGTCCACACCGCGTGCAGCACGTCGCGCATGCGCAGCGGCGTCGCGATCACGACCGCAACAACCAAACCGATCACCGCGAGCAGCGCCGTGCCGGCCGTGCTGATCACCGCGCGCAGGATCTCGGCCAGGTGCTCGCCGAGCGCGCCGCCCGGGCCATGACCGAGCACGCGATAGCTCGGCACGATGAGATGGATCAACGTCGCGAGCGCGACGACGCCGAGCAGCGCGCCGGCGGCGACGGTCACCGGCATCACCGGATCGCGACCGAGCAGCGTGCGGACCGCGGCGATCACGCCGAGTGCGATCAGCAGGTAGCCGCACACGCCGGCGATGCCGTAGTAGAGACCCGCCATCGAGCGCCCGAACGGGCCCATGACCAGCGCGTGCGCCTGGAGCGAGACCATGGCGATGAGCAGAAACAGCGCCGCTCCCAGCCCGATCACGCCAAACACCTCGTTGCGCCGATCCGTCCCACTCACCGATGCGCTCGAAATCTTTCGGTTCTTGGACATGGGTCTCCGACTGCTCCCGTGAACACTTTATCCTACATGGCACCACACGACAGCCCAAGATTTCTGCCGCAGCCTCGCTGAGCAAAATTCAGGCACCGTGGAGAGATGGCGGCCAAGGCGCGACTCGCTCTCGATCCGGTGGCGGATCTGAGCCGTCGGCTCGCCGGTCGCGGCCGCCGTACGTTGCACGCCTGCGTGCACGCGTGGTGGCAGGACCAAGGCCTGACCGAGCACCCGGCCGAGGTGGCCAAGCGCATCGCGCTCGCGCTCGTCGAATCCGACGCTGCCGATCGCAAGCTCGCCGGCATCGTCGTGCTGCAGGAGCTCCTCGCCGATCACCTGCGCGCGAGCGACCTCGCCGCGTTCGAGTCGCTGTTCGCGAGCGGGGCACTCGCCGACGACGCTATCGTCGATTCGTTTGGGGTCAAAGTATTAGGCACGATGCTGTCGCGTGTGCGCGGTCGCGTCGAAGTTGCGCGCGCGCTCGCAGGCTGGCGCAACGCCGACTCGATGTGGCAGCGGCGTGCGGCGTGCGTCGCGTTTACCGTGCTCGCTCCTCAGGGTGATGCGGCGCTTCCGGGGCTCGCGCACATGATCTTCATGGTGTGCTCGACGGTCGTATGGTCACCCGAGCGCGTCGATCAAACCGCGGTCGGTTGGCTGCTGCGTCAGCTCTCGCGTGCGGAGCCGGCGCTCGTCGAGGCGTTCATCCGGCGCCACGCGCGGTTCATGTCGCGCGAATGCTTGCGCCAAGCGGTCGAAGCGTTGCCGCCCGCACGGCAGCTCGATCTACGCGCACGCTGGCAGCGCGCTACCACGCTCGCTCGCTAGCAGCCGGAGCGCAGCGCCGTGCACTCCGCGGGCTCGGGGATCCGCCACCAGTCCGAGGGCACCGGCGAACCGAACGCCGCGCAGGTCAGCGACAGCTCGAGCGCATCGACTTTCTCGCCGAGGGCATCGAGGCACGCGGTGAGCGCGCTGACCTTCAAGCCGCACGTCGCGGGATCGATGGCGGCCGTCGCGCAGCTCGCCTGTGCGAGGATCGAATTCAGCTGCTGATCGACGACCGGCGGCAGCGTGTCGAGACACTTGTCGAGCTCTTCGCCGCACGCGATGGCATCGGCCGTGGTCTCGAGCGAGTGCGCCGTGCAGGCGGCCTTGACCAAGTAGTTCGAGCGATACTTGTCGTGCACGTAGTCGGAGAACGCGCTGCACAGCTTCGCGTAACCGGCGGAGCCGAGTCGATCCAGCGTCTGCTGCTCGTCGATATCGGCCGGCACCCAGTCGCCGCTACCGCCGCCCGAACAGCCGATCGTGAACACCACGCATACCAAGCGAAAGCTAGTCATTAGGCTTCCAGCATCGCATTGGTTGCTCGCGCGCGCGCGTGGCACGTGCCACGGCCGCGCCGGCTGACTGCGGCAATTGCGGGCGAGACACACGCGGCTCGGCCGCGATGTAGGCCAAGTGCCGCCACAGGCGAATAGCGCAACAACTGCGTGCGAGTCACCGAGCGTTAACCCAAGAACGATCGAGCTTGCCGTCGAGATTCGGTACTGTGGGTGATTGATGCGTGGGGATGATGAGGAGAGGACCACGGACGTCAGCGCGATCGCGCCGATGTTCGTGGCGGAGGAGCCGACGGGTCGGTTCGCATCGGCAGTTCGACTGATCTGCGTCACCGGCACCGATCTCGGTCGCACGTTTCGCATCGTGCGAACACCGATCGTGATCGGGCGCGGCAACGTAGACGTTGCGTTGCGCGGCGCGGATGTATCGCGCCAACACGCGCGGCTGACCAACATCGGTAACGAGTTTCTGCTCGAGGATCTCGGCAGCCAGAACGGTACGTTCATCAACGGCGTGCTCGTCGAGGGCGGCAAGGCCACGGTGCGCGTCGGGGATCGCGTGCAGTGCGGCAGCACGATCTTCGTGTTCTCGCACCACGACGAGCTCGAAGATCGCATGCATCAGCTGCAGCGACTCGAAGCGATGGGCGCGCTCGCCGGCGGTCTCGCGCACGACTTCAACAACGCGCTCGCGGTCATTCTCGGCTCGCTCGGTCTGCTCGAGCGCAGGCTGCCGCCGAACACCGATCTGCAGGACATGATCGGCGAAATGAAGACCGCGGCCGCATCGGCGTCGACGCTCGCGCGCCGGCTGCTGCGCCTCGGCCGCACCGAGCCACTCGAGTTCGAGACCGTCAAGCTCGATGCGCTCGTGCATCGCACGGCCGCGATGATGCGCCGCCAGCTACCGGGCATCGAGGTCAGCGTCGATCTCGGTCCCGATCTCGGGATGCGCGGCTCGCAGGAAGAGCTGCATCAGGTGCTCGTCAACCTGATGCTCAACGCACGGGACGCGATGCCGCAAGGCGGTTCGCTGCGTATGTTCGCGCGCGAGCTCAGTTTCGACCGCGCGCAGGCCGCTGCACATCACCTGCCGGAGAAGGGCGAGTACATCGAGCTCGTCGTCGCCGATACCGGCTCCGGCATGGACGAGGTCACGCTCGCGCGCGCGTTCGAGCCGTTCTTCACCACGAAGCCGCCGGGGCAGGGCACCGGGCTAGGTCTCGCGATGATCCACAGCATCGTGCGCCGGCACGGTGGCGCGGTCGTCGCCGAGAGCGTCGTTGGGCGCGGCTCGACGTTCCGCATCTGGCTGCCCCGCTCCGTCTGACTCGTCGCCTTCGTAGATCGCCTCGACGGGCGGCGCCGCATCCTCGGCCTCTGCCGCGGTGACGGCGACGAAGTAGTCGAGCACCTGCTGCGCAGCCTTGCGGTTCATGCCCGGTGCCTTCACGAGCTCTTCGAGCGTGGCCTGGCGCACCGCGCGCACGCTGCCGAAGTGCTTGAGCAGGCGCTGACGACGCGTCGCGCCGATGCCGGGAATCTCGTCGAGCTCCGAGCGCAAGCTCGCCTTCGTGCGCCGATCGCGATGGAACGTGTTCGCGAAGCGATGCGCTTCGTCGCGAATCCGCGCGAGCACGAACAGCTCCGGCGAGTTCGCGCGCAGCGGGATCGAGTCCTTCACGTTGCGGCGATAGATGCGATCCGGTGCGCTGCCTGCCTCGAGCTCGCGCTCCTTCGCGAGGCCGATCACCTCGACGCCTTGCTCGCCGCCGAGCGGCACGCCCAGGTCGGTTAGCGCGGTGACCGCCATGCCGAGCTGACCCTTGCCGCCGTCGATCACGAGCAGGTCGGGACGCGCCCACGCCGGATCGTCGCCGAGCGTGCGCTTGAACCTGCGCGTCAGCACCTCGTACATCGACGCGAAGTCGTTGTTGTCGACGGACCGCAGCTTGAACTTGCGGTACAGGCCGCGCGCGGGCACGCCATCGACGAACGTCACCATCGACGCCACGGTGTCGGTGCCTTGAATGTGCGCGATGTCGAAGCACTCGATGCGACGCGGCATCCGCGCGAGGCCGAGCCGATCGGCGACCTTCTGCAGCTTCGCCTCGATGTCGTCGGTCTTGTTCTTGCGCGATGCCGCGGATGCCGCGGCGTTGCGATCGGCGAGCTCGACCAGACGCGCGCGAATCCCGCGCCTCGGCTCGACGAGCTTCACCTTCTTGCCGCGCGCCGCGGACAGCCAGTCGACGAGCACCGCGCCGTCCTCGATCTCGACGCCGACGACAACTTCGTCGGGAATGAACGTGCCCGTCGCGTAGTACTGCTGCACGTATTCGGCGAGCACCGCGGCATCGGGTAGCTCCTGATCCTTTTGATGGAACGTGCGGCGACCGACCAGCTTGCCCGCACGCACGAACAGCACCACGACCTCGACGGTATCCGCCTCACGATACAGGCCCCACACATCCTGATCGACGAAGTCGTCCTGCACGATGTGTTGCTTCGCGAGCGTGCGCTCGACCGCTGCGATCGAATCGCGCAGCACGGCTGCGACCTCGAAGTCTTCGCGCTCGGCGCGGCGCTCCATGCGCGTGCGCAGGCGCGTCACCAGCTCGACGCTCTTGCCCTGCAAGAACATCTTCACGTCCTCGACTTGCTCGGCGTACGCGCTCGCCGGTACGTCGATCGCGCACGGCCCCGAGCAACGCTTGATCTGGTACTGCAGGCACGGGCGGCCGCGCGTCTCGAGCACGTGATCGGTGCACGTGCGCAGCTGAAAGTGGCGGTTGAGCGTGCGCAGCGTCTCGCGTGCCGAGGTCGCCGAATGATACGGCCCGAAGTAATTCGCACCGTCATCGCGGATGTTGCGCACGACCTCGACGCGCGGGAACACGTCGCGCTTCGGCAGCTCGCGCTCGCTGGGCTCGGCACCCGATGTATCGGTCACGGTCGGCGGTTTCGGATCGACGAGCCGCAACACGAGGTACTGCTTGTCGTCGCGCAGCTTGACGTTGAACTTCGGCTGATGCTTCTTGATCAGGTGGTTCTCGAGGAGCAGCGCCTCCTTCGAGGAATTGACGACGATCGTCTCGAGTTCGGCGACGGCCTTGCCGAAGAAGCCGGCCGCGACAAAGAACCGCTCGTCGCCGCCTTCGCGGAAGTACTGGCGCACGCGCGTGCGGAGGCTCTGCGCCTTGCCGACATAGATCACCGCCCCGCGCGCATCCTTGAAAAGATACACGCCCGGATCGGTAGGAATCCGATCGAGGGTCTCGGCGGAGATCACGCACCGACCTTAGCGCGCCGCATGGCGCCGGGCAGGACGCGGGCGCGCGGTCCACGACAAAACCTGACGGGTGCCTGTCACATCAGGCGGGTCAGATCAGATGGCAGTCGTTGAGCGTCACCAGGATCATCACGACGAACAGCACCATGATGCCGCCCATGTGGACCACCGCTTCGATCTTCGGATTGGCGCGGCGCCGGGTGACGAGCTCGTAGCTCAAGAACACGAGGCGGCCGCCGTCGAGCGCCGGCAGCGGGAACAGGTTGAACAGCCCGAGGTAGACCGACAGCACCATGAGCAGCTCGACGCCGGTGACCCAGCCAAGCTCCCAGGCCTTCTTGAATTCGTCGAAGATGCGCTTCGGACCACCCGGATCCGCTTCCTCGCGGCCGCGGATGATGTCGTAGAGGCCGCCGGCGATCGCCTTCGTCTGATCGACGGGATAAATCAGCGCACCCTTCAGCGACGCGCCGACGCCGACGTCGAGCACGTCCGCCCGCTCCATCGGCTGGATACCGAGCAAGTAGGTCGGCGTGGTCCAGCTCTCCAGCTTCGCCTCGCTACGCAGCGGGAACGAGAGGGTTGGTTGGATCGTGACGTCGACCTCTTTGCCTTTGCGCAGCACGGTCAGCGTGACCGGCTGGCCCTTCTTCGCGTTGACGCGGCGGGTGAGCGAATCTTCGACGTGTTGGCGACCCTGCGGCGACGTCCACTGGCCGCGCGCGAGGATCGGCACGCCGTCGACCGCGAGGATGCGATCCTTGAGCTCGAGCTTGCCCTCGGCGTCGAAGCCCTCCTTGACGACGGCGACTTCGTGCCAGCGCCATGGACTGCGCATGCCATGGCAGTTGAACAGGAAGACCGCGAGCAACATCGCCGACAGGTAGTTCGTGGCGGGGCCGGCGAAGATCGTGACGAAGCGCTGCCACGCGGGCCGGTTCGGATAGGCGAACTTGTCGTCGGGATCGACCTCCTCGGCGATGTTCATGCCGCGGATCTCGACAAAGCCGCCGAACGGGATCGGCGCGATTTGGAAGATCGTGCCGCTCTTCGACTTGCGCTTGATGATGCCGGGACCGAACCCGATGCTGAACCGCTCGACGCGCATCCGGCACCACCGCGCGACGAAGAAGTGTCCTGCTTCGTGGACGATGATCAGGAACGCTAGCGAAAGTAGCGCGGCAGCGATGTACACGTCCCGCAATGATAGCAGCGGGTGTGCACCCGTGCAGCGCCCAGGAACTGTTACGCGACGCGATTGCCGCGAGCCGCAAAGGCCCGCAGGCGGCCCACAGCAGACTTCGCAGCCACGCCGGTAGGTCCGGTCATTCGCACGGAAAGATGGCGGACCTGCAGCCGCTTCGCGAGCCGGCGGTGCATCGCGACGCCGAGCAGACGCGCGCCGCGGAACGCGATGAGCGAGCGCACGCGGTGCGCGACGGTGTAGCGGGCGAGGGCGACTTCGGCGTCGCCTTCACCTGCGAGCAAACGACGACACGCTTCGCCCATGCCGTCGAGCGTCGCGCTCGCAACATCAGGTGTCGAGACGACGAGCAGCGTGCCCTGCGCGCGCGCGACGCCGACATCGACACCGCGGCCGCGGCCCGGCGCGTGCGTTACGCGCAGCTCGGGAACTTCTCCGCGCAAGAGGGCGAGCACCGCGTGCGAGTTGTCGCCGGAGTCTTCATCGATCGCGATGATCTCGAACGACACGCCGAGGCTTCGCAGATGTTCGGCGCTGCGCTTCACGGCGATACCAACGAATTCTTCGTCGTCGCCGAACGGCAAAATGACGGAGACGTCGAACCGAGGACCCTCAGGCATCGGCAGCGGGAATAGCAGCAAGCGTGCCGCCATGAATGAAAGATTTGTCGCACGAACGTCTGACGATCGCTACGTGATTGCAGCGAGTTGGCCACAGAACTGATGGCAATGGTCGGACCGTGCTGCGAAGTGGTTTACGCACTGCGGCGGCAGCTCGTGTCGCCGGTTGCGCAGCCAGCGTGCGCGAGCAGCCTGCGCGCAACATCGGACCACGCGAGATGGGCAACGCTGGCGCGCAGCTCGTCGCTGCGCGGTGGCGACGCGAGTACGCGATCGATCGCAGCGGCGAGCGCGAGCGGATCACCGGGCCGCACGCGCGTGGCTGCCTGAAGTGAAGCGAGCCCGCCGACCGCGGAGGCGACGACCGGCACGCCGGCGGCGAGCGCCTCGAGCGCGATCATCGGCATGCCCTCGCTGCGGCCGTTCGCGAGCACACGCGACGGCACGACGACCACCGACGCACGGCGCAACAGCTCGTCGCGCTGCACCGCAGTGACGCGACCGAGGAACGTGATGTTCGCGAGGGCGTCACTCGCGAGATTTGCGCGGTGAGGGCCGTCGCCGGCGTTCGTGACGTTCGCGGTCGCATCGCGCGCGCGATTTACGCGCTGTGGGCGGTCGCCGGCGTTCGTGAGGTTCGCGGTCGCATCGCGCGCGCGATTTACGCGCTGCGGGCCGTCGCCCGCGTACGCGATCTGCGCGTCGCGCTCGCGCCCTGCGCGCTGCGGACCGTCGCCGGCGTACGCGATGTGCGCGTCGCGCTCGAGCCGTACGCGCTCGGGACCGTCGCCTGCGATCACGAGTTGCACGCGCGCGCCCAGCAGACGATATGCGGCGATCGCGATGTCGACGCCTTTGATCGGCACGAGCCGCGCGGCAACGACGATCGTCGGCGGCGAGGTCGGCGCGCAGCCGAGCGAGGCGAAGTGCGCGACGTCGATGCCCATCGGTTGAACGAGCGCGTCGGGGCGGCGGGCGAGCGCTCGCAGCTCCTCGCTGACAAACACGAGCTTCGCGTCGCCTAGGAGCCCGAGCGCGGGTCCGAGCAGGTGCAAGCGGCGCAACGTGTGGACGTCGCCGCCGTGCCCGATCGCGAGCAACGGCGTGCGCGAGCGGAGCGATGCGAGTGCCGCGCGTGCAGCCAGCGCCGCGACGAGCCAGTGCGCGACGACGAGATCCCAGTCGCGCGCGCGCCGTCGGATCTCGGCGGTGAGCCGCGCAGTGAACCACGCGCCGCTCACGTAGCCGCGCCCGCGTTCGAGCTCGTCGGGTGCGCCCGTGCCGGAAAACAGCGAGCTCGCGATCGTGTGCGCGCCGATGACGTCGACGTCGTGACCGAGCGCGCGCATCGCGTCGACGTGCGTGGCGACGAAGCTGCCGGCCGGATCGCCGGCGTGGCGCGGATACGACGTCGTGACGACGCCGATCCGCACTAGCCGCGCGCTCGCTTGCGTGCCTGCGCGGTGAGGCGCGCGCCCCACGAGCGCAGCAGCACCCATGGCAGCGGATGCAACACAGTGCCGAGGTTGATGCCGCTCTTCCAGTGCTCGCCGTAGATCGGCCGCACCGGTACGTCGACGACGCGGGCGCCCGCGACGTAGAGCCGTGACAACAGATCATTGGGATAGCCGTAGCGCGACCACAGCACGTCGAGATCGATCGCTTCGAGTGCGCGGCGATGAATCGCGGTGTAGCCGCACTGCGAATCGAACACGTGCGAGTACCCGCTGGTCACGCGCGTCGCCGCCGACAGCAACACGTTGCCGACGATGCGCGTCTTCGGCATCGCCGACCACAGCTCGGGATGCTTGAAGCGATTGCCTTTGACGTAGTCGGCCGCGCCGTCGGCGATCGGCGCGAGCAACGCGGGCAAATCCTCCGGGTCCATCTGTCCGTCGCCTGCCATCACGACCGCAACATCTGCTCCCGCTGCGAGCGCACGCCGGTAGCCCGTCGCGATCGCGCCGCCCACGCCGCGATTGTGCTCGTGGCGAACGACGTGCACGGGAGTGACGCGCGAGCTGGTCGCGCTTGCGCCGGCCGCAACGGCTGTTTCGTCGGTCGAAGCGTCGTCGATCACAAAGATGTCGTCGACATAGTCGGGAATCGACGCGACGGTCGCCGCGATCTTGCGAGCCTCGTTGAAGGCCGGGACGACGACGGCGACGCGCAGCTGACGAAACATCGGGACCCGTTCTACCACCGTCGTCGTCGACGGTGTCATAGCGCTGTGCTAAAGCCGGGCCTCAACCAACAAACACGGAACGGAGTCGTTCCGAACTGGAAAGAACATGGCCGGCGGAGTCAACAAAGTCATCTTGGTGGGCAACCTGGGCGCGGATCCCGACATGCGGTACACGCCGAGTGGGCAGGGCGTTTGCGAGCTGCGCATCGCGACGAGCGAGAGCTGGAACGACAAGAACGGTCAGCGCCAAGAGCGCACCGAGTGGCATCGCGTTGTCGTTTGGGGCAAGCGCGCCGAAGTGTGCTCGAAATATCTATCGAAGGGCCGCCAGGTCTACGTCGAGGGTCGGATCCAGACCCGCACGTACGACGACAAGGAAGGCAACAAGCGCTACATCACCGAGGTGATCGCCGCGGACGTGCAGTTCCTCGGCGGCGGTGGTCGCGATGGCGCCAAGTCCGGTGGTCGGAGCGACGAAGGTCCGCCTCCGCCGAGCGACGGTGACTTCGGCGGTTACGGCGGCGGCGGCGGCAGTGGCGGCGGTGGCGGCGGTCCCGACGACGACATTCCGTTCTGACGCGTCAGAGCTTCGCGGTCACTTCTTGCGTCGGCGCGGGACGAGCACGAACGCGAGCACGAGCACGACGAGACCGAGCTCGCGCGGGCGGCCGGCGCTACAGCACGCGTCGGAGATCCCCGGGTCGTCGGTCGCGATCGTGATCGTGCGCGGCGCATCGATCACGTGATCTTCGACGACCGAGACCCCGTCTGCGGTGTACGCGAACTGAAGCGTGTTGGCTTGTGCGGCGACGAGCTTCGTGGTGTCGAGCTCGCTGATCTCGCCGGCGGCAGTCAGCTGATACAGCGCGGCGTAGCCGTAGCCGGTGTAGACGGAGTGCTTCTCTTCGCGGGTGAGCACTTCCTCGACGAAGACCATGTCCTGGGCCGCGGGCGGCACTCGATCGCTCGTGTACTGGACCTGGATGTAGCCGCTGATGTCCACCGCGTCGGTGTTCGTCATGACCTCGATGCTGCGCGTGGTCGGCATGATCGCCGAGTCCGGCGCCGGGCCGCAGTCGTTGTAGAAGACCTCGGGGTAGAGCTCGCACTCATTCGGCGCGCAGGTCGCCGTGATGTGAACGTGCGCGACCGTTGTCGGAACGTCCGCGGCGTCGGTACAAGCGGCGAGCGCGCCGGCGAACATGCAGCAAGCGAGAACGACACGCATGCCGTAACGGTAGGACAACGACGGCGGTTTCATCGCGCGCACACATGACACGCGCTCGCATGGCGATGCGCACGCGGATGCGCCGCGTGTCGCGCCCTAGTTGCCGTCGGAAGCTCGCTCACGGGATCGATGCGCGTCAGATGGTTGCGGTTGGCGAGACCGCGCCGCGCGAGCGACGACGGCGTCAGACGATCACGTTGCGACGAGAGCGTGCGCCGCCGACGGCGCTGGCCCGCCTGAATC
>DATDCH010000657.1:0-19750 GCA_036524455.1 Kofleriaceae bacterium
GTCGGCCCGCGAGGTCGGCTTCGATCGCGGCCGTGAATTCGCGCTGGAACCGCTCGTGCGAAGCGACCGCGCGCTGGGCTTCGTCGAGCTCTGCAGCGACGCGATCGCGTTGCGTCTGGTGCGCTGCGAGCTCGCTCTCGAGCGCGAGCACACGCTCGTCGCCGGGCGATACCACCGCCGGCACGATCCAGCTGCGGTTGACCATGTAAAACGCTGTGGTCGCGAGATAGCCGAGCAGCACGACCACGATCGCGGCGAGCACTACGAAGCCGAGCCCGCGATATGCAGTAACGAGCACGCTGGCGGCACGAGTCCGCGGCAGATGCTTGGGGCCAAGCCCGATCGCAACGAACTGCGCCCATGGTAGGGCCAGCGTGACGGCTGGTGCCGCCGGCGGCCGAGGGCTCGTGCCGTCACTCTGTCGTGGTGTCTGGAACGGCGACCGCACCACCGCCGTCTCGGCGTATTGCAAGACATGCAGCTGCCGAGCAACGCGCGGCGGCAGTGGCGGGGGCGAGCCACGAGGCTTTACTGCATGCATGTCGATTGCGCAGGTTGCAAGCGCAGTACCGCTGACAGGCATCCAGAGCCCGAGTCCGAGCTTGCAACGCAACCGACGGGGATGAGGGGACTGGGGCTGGTCGGTTGCAACAGGCTCGGACTCGGACTCGGATTCGAAATCAGTAAGGCGCGCGCAAGATCACGGTGCCCGGTGTCGCCGGCTCGGCGGACCACTTGAATCCGTCGATCACCGCGAGCGAGTCGAGCGCGTGGTCGCTCGTGTCCCAGATCGCGATGCGCAGCGTGATCAGCTCGCCGGGCACGACGTTGCCGCTCGTCGTCAGCCAGCCGGTCGCGCCGCCCTTGAGGCTCGCCGCATCGCAGATCATCGCTGCCGGATCGTCGAAGCCGGTGTTCTGTAGATCATCCGTGCCGGTGCACGACGAGATCGTGCCGGTCTGCCCCCCGCTCGCGCAGCCGGTGTTGCCGTTCACGCACTGCGTGAACAATCCGGTGTTGCCATGCCCGAGGTTGACGCCGACCGGCACCTTCGTCATCGAGTTCGGTGGCGTGTAGAACGCGAGGTTCTTGTCGGCGGGATTGTCCGTCGACATCGAGTCGATCAGCACGACGAAGAAGTCGTTGTAGGGCGAGCACGTGTACTCGGGGAATTCGACGCTGAAGAAGTTGCTGCGCAGCGAGAACGACTTTGCGTTCGTCGGCGCGCGGATCTTGAACGTCAGCATGACCGGATCATTCGCGGTCGAACCCGAAGGATCGGGACAGCCGGGCGCGTTCGGCAGCGAACCGGCGTTTGCCGCCAAGAAGTCGGCGGGGAACCCTGACGTCTTCGTGGTCTCGTAGCTCTCGAAGTCGCGATACGGCGGATTGATGTCGCCTTTCGCCGCAGCGCCGCCGCTCGAGATCACGGCGAGGCTCACGCCGCCTTGCGGGAGCACCTTCGCGCCGAACTTGGGACGCACCGAGTGCGAATTCGGATCCGGCACGCCGGTGCCGTCGGGCAGTGTCAGCTTCGCCTCGACGAGGCCCCACTTCTTCTCGGTCGGGTTCGCCATCTGGCAGATGTCGATCGCCTTCGCGAAGTCCGCGGCCGACGTCGTGTTCGACGCGAGGCCTTGGTCGCAGAAGCCGGGCTCGTTGTCGATCATACCGTCGCAATCGTTGTCGACAGTGTCGCCGGCGACCTCGACGGCGCCGGGGTTGACCATCGTCGGTGTGCCGCACTCGTGCGCGTCGCAGCAGTCGAGCGAGCCGCCGGCGTCGTTGCACGTCGCATAGCCGTCACCGTCGGCGTCGATCTTCTCGTCGGTCATGCCGTTGCAGTTGTTGTCGACCGAGTCCGTGCAGGTCTCGCCGACCGGCACGACTTGGCCCGTGCAGTTGCCCCATTGCCCGGCGGCCGTGCAGTGCTGCGTGCCGCCGTGACAGGGGCCGACATCTTTAGTGATGGAATCGCCGGTGTAACAGTCGCGTGTGGCGCCCGGATCGCACGACTCCGCCGGGCAGTCGGCGCCCGTGCAGTCTCCGCGCGTATTCGATGGCCCGCACGCAACGCAGGCGAGAACGAGCAGCCAGCACTTCATCGCAGTCTCCCTTGTGATGCGATCGACTGTCAGCAACTCGCGAGCCAGCACCGCCGGCCCTCTATTCGGTCACGTGCGCGTGCCCGGTGGCGGCGTAGGCCGTCAGTTCCCGACGGCGGCGGCCGTCACGGCGTCGAACGCGGCTTCAGCTGCGCGAGGTCTGTGTCCTCGATGTTGCTGCCTGCCTTGATCTCGATCGAGCGTGCGTACGTCTGCGGCGTCCCTTCGGCGTCGTCGCGGGTGATCACCAGCTCGTATGCGCCTGGTTCGAGCGCGCCGAGCCTGAAGTAACCGGCGCTGTCGGTCTCCGTATACGCATAAGGGCGGTCGCTCTTGACGCCGGGCCGGCGCAGCACGACGAGCGCGTTGTCGATCGGTTCGTCGCCGGTGCTGACTTCACCTTCGAGCGTGGCGGTGCCGGTGAACGTCAGCACGAGCTCGCTGCTCGCTGCGTTCGCCGCAACCGTGACATGCGTCAGGCCGCCGCGGCGTCCGCGCGCCTCGACGATCAGCTCGCGATCGCTTGGTGCGACCAGCGAGAATGTCCCGTCGGGCCGCGTGCTCGCGCGCAGCTCCGAGGTACCGGCGGTCTGCACGATGATCTCGGCGTCGGCGATCGGCTCTTGCTTGGCGCTCATCACTTTGCCTGCGACCACGCGTCCGGTCGCGAGCTGGATCACGCCGAGGTCGAGGTTCTCGCCTGCGTGCAGCTCGGCGGTGATGCGGCGGTCGGCGATACCGGCGCCCTTGAACAGTAGATTCCGTGCGCCGGGCGGAATGCCAACGAACGCGAACCCGCCGGTGCGCTCGAGTGCGCGCGCCGGTGTGTTGCCTTCGATCTCGACGGTGATACCGGCGAGCTTGCCGCCCGGTACGACGACGCGACCGCGCAGCGTGCCGTCGGCCGGAATCTCGATCGTCACGTCGGCGCCGGCCTTTGCCTGCGCGCCGCCGCTGTGGAACCACGCATCGCCGTCTTGATGCGGCATCGCGGTCAGCGCGTAGTTGCGATCGAGCGCGATGCCGGTGATGCGGAACGCACCATCGTCGCCGGCATTGACGACTGCTGGGTGCACCTTCGCGCGCGCGCCTTCTTCGACATAGAACACCTGCGCGCCGCCGACCGGTTTGCCTCCGCGCACGACGCGGCCGGTGATGGTGCCGCTGTTATCGAGCACGAGCAGCACGTCGTCGTCGGGCACGCTCTGCGCTAGATCGAACCGGCGCGGTGTGCTCGTCGCGTCTGCGCTACGCGCGAGGATTTCGAGCGGTGCCGCGGGCAGGCCGACGAGCTCGAAGTGGCCGCGGCCGTCGGCGCGCGTCGTGTGCTCGATGCGGCCGCCGTGCTGCCAGCGCGCCTCGACTTCGGCGCCGGGTACCGGTGTGTCGTTCTCGGCGACGACGACGCCGCGGATCACGACGCCCTTACTCATCGAGAGCTGGAGCTCGAGCGGAGCATCGTTGACGACGAGGAATCCGCCGGTCGTCGCGTAGCTCGCGTGGCTCGCCACGATCGTCCATGCACCGCGCGTCACACCGATGCGAAACCGGCCCTCCGCGTCGCTGCGCACGCCGACACCGCGAACTTCCATCGCATATGGCGGCGCATTGCCGAGCCGCGCCTTGTCATCGCCTCGGCGTGCACGTTCGCGGTGATCGCCGGCGACGCCTTCGATCGCTGCACCCGCGATCGGTCGGCCGGTCTCGGCATCGACGACGCGCCCGCGCACCGTCACGCCGGGCGCGAGCTCGACGCGAAATGTCAGGCTCGTGCCCGCGACGTGCATCGGATCTACAGTGTCAGTCTGCTCCGCAAAGCCGTCGGCACCGACCCAGATCGTGTGCGCGACGAGCGTGACTCCCTCGAACGTCGCCACCCCGCTCGCGTCGGTGCGCGCGTGTTGCTCGCCACCGTGGTCGTACATCGATAGCAGCGACAGCTGAACGTCGGCATTCGGGATCGGCCGCTTGTCTTGCGCCGACACGACTTCGACGCGCAGCTCGGCACCACGCCGGAGCACGAGCACGACGTCGCGGTCGGTTGCGAGCTGCACCGCGACCGGCCCACCGACGAGCGCGCCCTTGCGAGCTTCGATCGAATAGCGGCCAGGTAGCAAACCGGCGAGCGAGAACTCGCCGTTCGTGCCGGAGCGCGTCTGCTGCGGAGGAAAACCGATCGCGACCTGCGCGCCAGCGACCGGCGAGCCCGCGCTATCGATCACGCGCCCGCGCAGCTGATAGCGCGGCAGCGCGGGTGCGAGCGAAATACTCGCTGCGCGAATCGCCCGAAGTCGCAGCTGCAACGCTTCGTCATGCGCTCGTGATGCGCTCGCGGATTGCGGCGCTCGCGATCGATCGCGGCGCGCGATCCAGATCGCAGCGATGACGACGACCAGCGCGAGCGCACCGAGCAGGAATGCTCTGCGCCGAGACACGCGCGTCAGTTACAGCAGGCCTTGACCTTCTTCCAGAAGCCCGACCACGAGTCAGCCGCCCACTGAAAACCGTTGTTCCAGTGGGTCTGCACGAACGAGCCGACCGCCGACGGCAAGCTGCCCGCGCAGCTGCTGTGCGCGGTCCAGCTGCTGTGGCCGCCGCACAGATAGTTGCGTACGCACGTGTCGTGGTTGGCGCACGCGGTCGTGTACGCGTTGCCGAGCGCGGACCAATCGCAGCCCGGACCGCAGCGGCCTTTGCAATTGGTCGTTTGAGCCGCACACGTGGCGTCGCCGCGCGGTTCGCTGTGGCACATCGCATTGCGATGCGCGCCACATTGGTATTCGTAATTCGCGCGCGCCTCCGGAACGAGGAACAGCGCAAAGACGACGATCAGGCCGAGCACGGACGAGCGAACGAGCCGGTTCATGTGTGTATCCCCCGGCACGAAGAATCCGATCCCTAAAGATCACTCTGCAATGTAAGAAACCGCCGCCGTGTGGAGCCGAGGTGCGATACGCAGCCGCGCTAGCATCGCGAGATGCGCTGGCTTGTTATCGGGGTCGTCGCCGCGATCGGCTGTTCCAAGGCACGCGAGCCGGGCCCGATCGGCGAGCAAGTTCCGGGCGATACCGCGCTTCTTGCGACGCTCTCCATCGAGCGACTGCGGGCGAGCGAGCACTGGCCAAAGCTCGAGTCGGCGCTCGCGGCAAAGCTCCCGCTCGCGCTCGTGCAGAGGACCTGCGCGACTGATCCCGTGCGGGCGATCCAATCGATCACGCTCGCGCTGCCCGCGGACGCGCCGACCGATCGCGCGCTCGTGCTCGTGCGCGGCGTCCCGCGTGACATCGCCGATAGCTGCGTGAAGTCGTTCGCCGCTGCGCAGCAGATGATGATCACGATCAGTGACGAGGGTGGACTCGCCGCCTATCGCGAGGGTGACGAGGCGATGTACGCGGCGTGGCTCGACGCGCGCACGGTCGCGTTCGCGCCTGGCGATCTGCTGGCGAAGGAGCGGCTGCTGGCCCTCGCCAAGCCGGCGCAACGTGACCCCGCATTCGCGGACGCGCTCGCGCAGTTCCGCAAGGATCGCACGTTCGCGGTTGCGTTCGCAGCGCCGGCGCAGAGCCAGCTCGCGTCGATCATTGCGCAGTCTGGACTGGAAGTGCAGTCGGGCCATGGTTGGATCGAGCTAGGCACGACGCTGCGCGCGGAGCTCACCGGTCGGTTTGCGACCGTCGAGGCCGCAGCTGCGGCGGCGAAGCAAACGTTCCAAGGGCCGCTCGCGAAGTTGAAAGCAACGCACCGCGATCGCGAGGTGGTGTTCGCGCTCGAGCTCGATGCGGCCGAGACCGCGCAGGTCGTCGATCAGGTACTGTCGCTCGCGAGGTAGCCGATGCCCTGGGTCAAGATTCCCAAAGAGAGTCACGCGATCTTGATCGCGGCACTGCCGAAAGATCCGCGCGTGCGCACGCTCAACATGTTCGGCGGCACCGCTGCGCTCGTGAACGGCAACATGTTCGGCGGCACGTTCGCGCGCTCGGCGATCGTGAAGCTCGCCGACGCTGATCAGGCCGAAGCGCTCGCGCTCGACGGCGCGGAGCGGTTCGATCCGATGGGCAACGGCCGCGTGATGACGAACACCGTGCTGCTGCCCGAAACCGTGATGGACGAGCCCGACGAATTGAAGCGCTGGCTCGCCCGCGCGTTCGAGTACAACGCGACACTGCCG
The DNA here is from genome assembly GCA_036524455.1 of Kofleriaceae bacterium. Taxonomy (GTDB): domain Bacteria; phylum Myxococcota_A; class Polyangia; order Haliangiales; family Haliangiaceae; genus JABFXX01. Next base: position 6,274 of record DATDCH010000657.1, read on the forward strand.
GCGAAGAAGAAGAAGCCGGCGAAGCAGCCTACGAAGCAACCCGCGAAGAAGCCGGCCGCGAAGCCGTCAAAGGCCGTGCAGCGAACCAAACGGAGTGGGGCTAAGAAAGCCGCCGTGCGCAAGCGCGTCAAGGCCTGACATCAAGGAGGCGATCAACGGCAAGCCCTTGTCACGCTTGCAACATCGGCGTTGCGAGCGTGTCGCATCGGTATGGATACGGATGTCGTCGAAGTGGTCGCCCGCTTCGGCGGCACCATTCTCGACGTCCGTCACGTTGGTCCGACCGACACGTATCTGATCGGCACCGCGCAGGGTACGCATCTCTCGGTCCCCGGCCTGACTTGCTTTCCGCTCGTCGCGCGCGGCTCGGTACGGCTTCCGCTCGGCTTGCCTGCCGTCGAGCGTGACGGCTGGACCGAGCTGCGCGTGGGCGAGCTCTCTCTCTTCATCACGCGCACGAAGCTGTCGCGTGTACCCCTCGCGCGGCCACGCTTCCAGTGGAAACCGCCCGCGTTCATCGCAGCATCGCTGCTCGCGCATCTCGCGATCTGGTTGCTCGCACTGACAACCGCGCCGTTCGAGCGGCTCGATCGCGAGAAGCCCCAGCCGCGCCTGCGTTACGTGCATGTCGACACGAGCGAGCCGGTCGAACCCAAGCCCGAACCGTCAAAGCCCGAGGAGCCCAAGCCCGCGAAAGAGTCGGTCGCGGCCGTGCAACCGCGGCGCGCAGAGCGTGTCGCGCGCGACTACTCGAAGCCGACGGTCGCGATGGGCATGAGTGCCGCCGAAGCGACGCGCCGGCTCGCGCAGCAGTTCGATCAGATCAACGTCGAGAAGCATCTCGCCGGTCTCGATCCCAAGGACACCTATATCGAAGACGACGCGAACGCGCGCGGCTTCGGTGGCAGTCGCGGGCGCTTCGATCCCACGCAACGCGAAGGCTGGGGCACCGTCGAGACCGGCCGCTACGCAACGATGATCTACGACGTCAAGCTGTGCCCGAAGCGCTCGTGTACCGTCGAGGGGCCGATTCCCGCACTGTTCGTGCGCACGCACCTCCACCATCACATGGACGCGATCTACGACTGCTACGTGCAGCACGCGAGCGGGCCGGGCACGATCGTGCTGACGTTCACGATCACGCCCGACGGTGCCGTGCGCGACGCACGCGGCCGCGGCCTCGGCGAGACCGGTGCATGCGCCGCGCGGGTGGCGGGCGAGATCTTCTTCAAGGCGCTCGGCAACGACTGGAAGCCGCCGCGCGAGACACGCGTGCGCTATCCGGTGCGGTTCGAGGCGTCACAGCCCAGCGAGAGCGATTAGCGGCTCGTCAGCTGATCGAGGTGCATTCTGATGTGCGCGGCTTCCGCGGCGGTGTTCGCGAGTGAAATCGCCTGCGTGAATGCCTTACGCGCCTCGCCGGCCCGGCCGAGCTGCTCGAGCAATGCGCCACGCAGGCCGTGAAAGTGGAAGTAGCCGTCGAGCTTGTGCGCGAGCGGCTCGATCATGGCGAGTGCCTCGGCCGCGCCCTTCGTCTTCGACACCGCGACCGCGCGGTTGAGCGTGACGACCGGCGAAGGCTGCAGGCGCTCGAGGTTCGCGTACAGCAGATCGATCTGCGCCCAATCAGTATCGGCAGGAGTTGCCGCACGCGCATGCAGCGCCGCGACCGCCGCCTGGATCTGATAGGGGCCGGGCTGCGCGTGGCGCATCGCCTTGTCGAGCATCGCGAGTCCCTCGGCGATCAGGCCGCGATCCCACTTCGTGCGATCTTGGTGGTCGAGGAGGACGACGTTGCCGTCGGCGTCGAACCGCGCCGCGGCGCGCGCGTGCTGTAACAGCATCAGCGACGTGAGGCCCATGATCTCGGGCTCGCTCGCGAACAACCGGATGAGCAGCCGGCCGAGCCGGATCGCCTCCTCGCACAGCTGCGCGCGATCGGCGTCCTCGCGTCCCGCCGAGTAGCCCTCGTTGAAGATCAAATAGATCATCGCAGCGACCGCGACCATTCGTTCGGCGCGCTCGAAGTGATCGGGCGCCTCGAACGGTACGTCGGCGGCGGCGATCCGATTCTTTGCGCGCGTGATCCGCTGCTCCATCGCCGCTTCGCTCACGAGGAATGCGCGCGCGATCTGTTTCACGGTCAGGCCCGACACGATGCGCAGCGCGACCGCGATCTGCTGTGATGGCGGCAGGTCCGGGTGACAGCAGATGAACAACAGGCGCAGCACGTCGTCGCGGTAGTGCGCCTCGTCAAGCCGCTCGGCGAGCGAGCTCTCGGTCTCGGCAGCGACATCGTTGTCGGGCAACGCGGTCTGCTTCTTCGCGCGCCGCGTCTGATCGATCGCGATGTTGCGGCCAACGAGGATCAGCCACGCAGTTGGATTGCGCGGCGGGCCATTCTCCGGCCACGCCTTGAGCGCGCGCAGCGACGCATCTTGAAACGCTTCCTCGGCGAGGTCGACGTCGCGGAAATACCGGACGAGCGCGCCGAGCGCCTGGGGACGGGCTGACGCCAGCGCCGCCTCGATCCAGGCGAGGTCGGTCATGACACGTTGCCGCCAGCGGCGAAGTAATGAAGCGGCCGGATCTCGAATGCGCCGGCCGAGCCGCTCGCAGCCGCGAGCTCCTTCGCATCGGCGAGCGCGGCCTCGAGGCTCGCCGCTTCGATCACGTAGAAGCCGAGCAGTTGCTCTTTGGTCTCGGCGAACGGGCCGTCCATCACCATCGCCTCTTTGCCCTTGCGGATCGTCGTCGCCGCGGTCGTCGGCATCAGGCGCGCGACCGGACCGAGCCGCTTCTGCGCGGCGATCTTCGACGTGACCGCGCCGAGCGACGCCATCACCTGATCGTCCTTCTCTTTGGGCCAAGAGCAGGTGACAGCTTCGGAGTCGTAACAAAGGATGGCGTAGAGCATCGGGGTCTCCTTCGAAAGACGAACGAGTATGCCCCGCGCCGACAACGCTCGGAAGTAGCGGAAATGTTAACCTCGTTTGCGATGTCCAAGCTCGAGACGAGCGAGCTGTACGGTCTCAAGGCGCTCAAAGGAGTGAGCCTCGATTCCGTCGAGGAGCTGCTCGAGGGCTGCGAGCTGCGCAGGCTATCGCCGGGCGACGTGCTGCTCAGCCTCGGCCAGCCGAACGACACGATGTACATGATCTTGTCGGGCGAGCTCAGCATCCATCTCGAAGGTCCGACAAGCGAAGCGGTCGCCACGCTCGGTCCCGGCGAGACGGTCGGCGAGCTCTCGGTGATCGATCAAGCGCCGGCGTCTGCGTACGTCGTCGCCGCCGAACCGACGCGCCTGCTCGCGCTCGACGAGCCGCGGTTCTGGAACCTCGTCAACGCGTCGCACGACTTCGCGATCAATCTACTGATGTCGCTCGCGCAGCGACTGCGCGCGAACAACTCCACGGTGTCGACGAACATCAAGCTGCAGCGCGAGTACAAGCGCAACGCGTTGATCGACGGCCTCACCGGTCTCTACAACCGGCGCTGGATCGACGAGGCGCTGCCGCGGTTCGTCCAGCGCTACGGACGCGGCGGTCAGCCGCTGACCGTGCTGATGATCGACGTCGATCACTTCAAGGTGTTCAACGACACCTACGGCCACGCGATGGGTGACCAGGTGCTGATCAAAGTCGGCCAAGCATTGCGCGCGAGCCTGCGGCCCACCGATCACGTCGCTCGGTACGGCGGCGAGGAGTTCCTCGTGATCCTTCCCGACACCATCGAGGAATCCGCACGCATGGTCGCCGATCGGTTGCGCGCGGCCGTGCGCGCCATCGCGCTCGAGAAGGCCGACGGCACGCCGATTCCGCGCGTCACGATCTCGCTCGGCGGCAACTATCTGCGCACGGGGCAGACCATGAAGGCGTTGCTCGGACATGCCGACGAGGCGCTCTATCAGTCGAAGGCGAATGGTCGTGACCGCGTCACGTTCGCTGTATCATCGTAATCGATGAGGTCGGCCGCCGCGCTTGCTTGCGTCGTACTCGGCGGCTGCGATTACTTGTTCCAGTTGAACGACCTCCGTCCGGCGCCGGATGCGACGAGCGACTCGCGTCAGGTCGATGCATTCCTTGGCGACGCACCGCCGGGATGCTGGAGCGGCGCGTATCCGGCCAACGAAGATGACGACGCCAAGGTGGACGGTTGCGACAACTGCCCGCTCATACCCAACGATGGCCAGGAGGATCGCGACGGCGACGGGATCGGCGATGCCTGCGATGCGAACCCGGACGCTGCGCTCGAGCGCATCGCGTACTTCAATCCGATGACCGAGTTCAACTTGAACGAATGGTCTGCGTTTGGCACGAACGGCAACTGGCAGAGCAATGAGTTCGGCGTCCAGCAGGCCAACAAGGGCGACAGCAGCGAGGTCAATACGTACGCGCGCGTGCAGGTCGGTCTGCCTACAACCGCATTCGACCAACCGATGGTGCAGCTGATCGTCAGGAGCTCCGCGCCCGACGACGACCCCGGCACGACCGCGGCGCTGCGCTCGGCGGTTGCGGTCTATCTGATCACCGCTGATGACGACCCGCTCGGAACGCCGGAAGGGATTCGCTGCGGATTATCGTTTCCCGGCACGTCGAACACGCTCGGCGCGACCGCATTCATCGAGAAACACGGCACCACGATCGCCGGCGGGGCGACGATCATGGCGAACGTGCCGCCGGCGTTGATCTCGATCTCGACGCTGAAGCCGGGGGATCCGGCAAGCGCCCCGGTCACGCCGATTTGCTTCATCGCCTGGAGCCAGGACCAGGGCGGGGAAGTGCGGCCGACGTTCAACGCGCAGATGGTACCGAGCCAGGTCAAAGTTGGCGTGTGGGTGAAGAACACCTCCTCGACGTTCCTCGCGATGTTCGTGACCGAGCGGCGCCCGCCGTGATCGATCGGTGCGGTGGGCGCGTCGAGATTCCCTACCTGACGTTCGAGTTTTTTGCGCTACGGTCATAGCGATGCGCGTCGTCGTCTACGACAAGACCTGCGTCAAGTCGCGCGGTCGGCTGTCGCCGATCTGGGCCGCCGGAGCGCGCCTGTATCGCGGCGTCGGCCGCATCGACGCGGTGCATGGGGTGGCAAGCTGGGACGAAGCGCTCACCTGGCTCGCCACGCACAAAGAACCGCTGCGCGAGATCCAATACTGGGGTCATGGCAAGTGGGGCAACGCGCTCGTCGGCGAAGACGTATTCGACGCGACCGCGTTGACCGAGCGACGCGTGCAGCTCGAGGCAGTGCGCGAGCGGCTCGCACCCAACGCGCTCGTTTGGTTTCGCACCTGTCAGACGTTTGGCGCCAAGCGCGGCATCGACTTCGCAGAGCGGCTCGGCGACTTCCTCGGCGCGCGTGTCGCCGGGCACACGTACATCATCGCGTTTCATCAGAGCGGGTTGCGCGCACTCGCGCCGGGCAGTCGCGCGGACTGGGCGCCCGACGAGGGGCTGCGCGAGGGCACGCCCGACGATCCGCAGCGCGCGAAGTGGTCGCGGCCATGGCTGCCTCGCACGATCACCGCGCTAACCGGTGCTATCCCCGCGAATTGGGTCACGCGCTGACCGCTCGCGTTGCGTTACGATGCCGGCGTGGTCCGGCTCAGCATCGTGTTGACGATCGCCGCGTGCGGTAGCGGCGACGACAGTGCGATGCCCGATGCACTCGGTGGCACGCCGTCGATCGAAGGCACGCCGGTGTCTTCCTTCGAGACCTCGACATGCTCCACGAGCAGCGTGCTCGCACTGTCGATCCAGATCGCGCGCGAGGTCGACTGCATCATGCCGGGCCAGCTCGTCGAGTTTGTCGAGGGACCGGCGATCCGGTTCGCAGGCTCGGCCGTGCTGCCGTATCTGAGTAGCGTCGCGCGCGAGGCGCTCTATGCGGCGGCGGAAGCCGGCGGCGGAAACGTCGTCGAAGTGACGAGCGCGTTTCGCACCGTCGTCCAGCAGTACTTGCTGCACCGCTGGTTCGAGCTCGGCCGTTGTGCCATCACGGCCGCCGCCGATCCGGGCAGCTCGAATCACGAGAGCGGCCGTGCGCTCGACGTGTCGAACTACAACACGTGGATCACGCGCCTCGAAGCAGAAGGCTGGTCGCACAGCGTGCCGGGCGATCCGGTGCACTTCGATCACTTGACCTCACCGGATATCCGCGGCGCTGACGTGCTCGCGTTCCAGCGGCTGTGGAACCGCAACGCACCCGACGATCAGATCACCGAGGACGGCCAGTACGGGCCGATGACGGCAGATCGGGTCAAGCGCGCACCCGCCGAAGGATTCGGGATCGGTGCGCTGTGCGCGACGCGGTTGGTGGCGCCAGCGGTTCACACCGCAACCGAGGTCGAATGCGCGCACTGATCGTGATCGGGGTGCTCGCGGCATGCGGCGACGACGGTCCCGGCACGAACCTGGACGCTGCCGGGCCCGACGGTCCGCTGGCCGACGCGAATCTGAATCCAGACAATCCGCTGATCCCGGCGGGCTGTGTCGCCGAGCGCGGCATGACCGATCGCGCCGACGACTACGGCCTCGATCAGATCCGCATCCTCTACGTCGTGCCGCAAGACGGGATGGATCGGATGCGCGACACGAACGGCCAGATCTGCAACTCGGTGCGCGGGTTCGCGACGTGGTTCCACAGCCAGTCGCCGGCGTACCTGCGCTTCGACACGATGGGCGGCCTCGTCGACATTGGCTTCGTGCGGCTGACAAAGACCGACGCAGCGATGCGCGGCACCGATCCGAACAACACGAGCGTCGCGACCGGCACCGCATTCGTGCGCAACCGGATCGAGCTCGAGCTCGAAGCGATGGGCATGATCGCGGAGAACAAGCTGTACGGCGTCTACTATGAAGGCTCGAGTGTGTACGCGTGCGGCGGCGGCGCGTATCCGCCGCTGATCATCGATCGCGTCGGCGCGATGTACCTCGGCGGCATACCGCCGGGCGTGATGCCGAACTGCAGCGACGTGCGGCCGTGGGGACAGGCGAGCCTCGTGCCGAACTACGTCGACTACGGGATGCTGCACGAGCTCGTGCATTCGATGGGCATCGTGCCGGCGAGCGCACCGAACGAGCAGTCGCAAGGCCACGTGTTCGATGGCACCGCTGCCGAGCCCTCGCGCGATCTGATGTACTCGCCGCGCACGACACAGGATCCGGGCTGGGCGATCGATGCGGCCGGTGGCCTGATGCTCGACATCAACAACGACGACTACTACATGACAGCGCCCGCGCTCGACCTCGCGAAGATGTCGCTGCTCGCGCCGTTGCCCGACGCTGCGACGCGGCCCATCGGTTGGTAGGGCTCAGCGGTACGCGTAGTCGAAGCGTGCCTTATGGCGCCACTCGCTGAACGGGCGCCCGCGCGGAATCTCCACTTCTCCTTCACCATCGACCGTGACCGTGAGCACGCGTCCACGTCGGACATCGACCCGGATCGTAAGCTTCGCGCGGTGCTCGCCCTTGGCCGTTTCATTGTCCGAGCGCACGACGAGAGCGCCGCGGAATTCGGCGACGTCGCCATCGCGTGAAACCCAGGTCAGTGTTCCGGATCGCTCCGCGTCGTCGCCTCCGCGCTTCTCGAGGTCCGGCACCACCGCGTGGATGAGCTTGTCCATCTCGAGATTCGACAACGAGACAGGTTCGTCGCGTGTCCACCTCCTGCCCGTGACCAACGCAGCCCCCGGCTGAGGCCGGCCGAACGTGCGGTTGTGACGTCGGATCAGTTGGCCGAGCTCGCCCCCGGTCACGTCGCTGCCATCGACACGTGACGCCTGAATGCCGCCGCCATCGAACCACACCAAATATTCGTGGCCGTGCAGGACGCCGGGACCGCCGGGCGTCGTCGCGGTGTGGTCGCGGGCGACCCCGAATTTCATCTTGGCTCTGATCACGGCGTCATCGCGGACGGCCAAGACGATGTACGCCGAATCCTCGGTTTCGGTTCGCTCGTCGCGGAAATTTCGCGACGGGGCGGTCTCGATATTCAAGACCGACACCTTGCGTTCTACGACGTCGTTGATGCGCGGCGAGCCGAGCGGCACGTCCAGCACGGCTCGGATCGCTGCGTCCGCGGCGGGGATCGCCGCATCGGCCCGGACCGGTGGTGTGGTGGTCCGTGATCGTTTGGCGATCGCGAACCCGATAACGCCGATTGCGACCACGCTGGCGGCAGCGACCAGCAACCGCCAGTGCTTCGGCCTCGGAGCCCGCTTCGGCGGCTCGATCTTCTGCGGCTTCGTGTCGCCCGCCGCGATCGCGTCGAGCTCGACCGCGACCTGCTCCATCGTCGGGCGAGTGTCGGGCGCCTCGCTGCGCATGCGTTCGATCAGCGCCGTCAGCGCGGGTGGTGCGCTCGCGCCGATCCGATCGCGCAGGATTCCACCGAGGGCGTAGACATCGTCGCTGGGATTGCCGCGGCCGCCGAACTCGCGGACCTTGATCTGTTCGCGGCCGCTCTTCTGCACGATCACCAGGCTTCCGGCCGACAGCCCGCCGTGCACGACGCCTGCGCTGTGCGCGGCCGCGAGCGCGTGAGCGGCTTCGGCGCCGAGCTTCGCTGCGCGCCGCGGCTCGAGCGGGCCGTCGAGCGCGTCGAACGATGGCCCGTCGAGACGCTCCATCGCGAGGTACGTGGTGCCATCCGCGAGTGTGCCGCCGTCGAAGACGCGCGCGATGCCCGGATGGTCGAGCTTGCTCGCCAAAGACGCCTCGGCGAGGAATCGCTCGCGCGCGTCGGTGTCGCGTGCGTGCAGCGGGTCCAGCACCTTCACCGCGGCGCTCAACCCCGCGATGTCGACGTTGTCGGCGGCGTAGATCCGCCCGACCGGCGTCTCACCGAGTTGCGCGCCGATCTTCCACTTACCGATCTGCGCCGGCAGCGTGCGCCGCGCGGTCAGATCCTCGATCGCATTCACCAGCGCCGCGGTGGTCTGGAACCGCTGCGCCGAATCGCGCGCGAGACAGCGCCGGATCAGCTCGTCGACCTCCGGTGCGATCGGCTCGAGGTTGCCGGCATTGCGGTCGGCAAGCGACGGCGCAGGTTTCCCGCTGGCCAGCTGGTACAACAGCAGACCGAGCCCGTAGACGTCGGTGCGTGCGTCGGCCGCGCCGCCGGCGTCCTCCTCGGGCGAGCGCGCCTCGAAGCGCCCCCATGGGGTCGCCGCGTCGGGCCGCATGCGCGCGCCGAGCAGCGTGACCTGCTCGGATCCCCCTTGGCGATCGCCGCGAACCACGTGCTCGGGCCGCAGGTCGGCGTGCACCGCGCCCGCAGCGTGCAGCTTGCCGCACTCGAGCCCGGCGGCGCGCACCAGCCGCATCGCGACGTCGACATCGACAGCGCCGCCTCGGGTGAGCTCGAGGAGCGGCACGCCACGGACGCGAGGCAACACCTGGAGTGGCGCGCCGCCGCTGTCGTCGACCACCGGCGTCTTCTGAGCCTCGAACTGGGCGCGCGCGTGCGCATGCGACAAGTCGAGCACGCGCCGCAGCGTCACCGGCGCATTGTCCGAAACCCGGACAGCCTTGTACATGATGTGCGACTCGCTCCACCACTCGACACCGAGGATCTTGTAGTCACCGACCGAGCGGGCCGGCGGCTCGTCGAGCGGCTCCTCGCCGTGCCGCGCGAGCTCGCGTAGCCGGCGCGGTAACTTGGCGTAGAGATCCTGGCTGAGCGTGCGCACCCGGTTCGCCGCGGTCGTCGCCGCGCCGTAGTCGCGTGCTTCGTCGAGGTCGACCGCGAAGTTGAACCACGCCACGGGATGGTTCGGATGCTGCTCGACGTACGAGCGATACGCGTCGATCCGCTCCGACACCCCCGGCATCCGCTCGATATCGTTGATCTGCATCGCGGATCACGTTTGTAACGGATCGGGCGCCGGATCGCCTCGCGCCGGGCAGCCAATCATTCGACAGCGTGCCGCTCTCGAGCGCGTACGCGTGCGGTGGCTGTAGCTAGTTCTCTTTGAGGATCAAGAGGCCGCGATTGATGTCTGCGACGTAGAGGTAGTCGCCGACCTTGCGCACGGCGAGCGCGCCTTCGAACGCACCGCCGTAGCCGGTGTTGAAGTCCCACGTGTTGTAGTGGGCGACCTCGACCGGTTGCGTGGGGTTCGACAGATCGATGACGCGGATGCCATCGTGGTAGTACGCGATATAGACCTTGTTGCCGACGACCTCCCAGTAGTGGATGCCGACCTCGCTGCGCGTCTGGTAGCGCCCGATCTCCTGCATGAACGTCGCCGACGCCGGATCGCCGTCGAGGATGCTGAGGTGCGCGCCTCCCTTCGTCGTGCGCGTCATACCTTCGTCGCCCGCGAGCACGACCTGGCGACCGCCGATCATGCCGGCCCACGCCGCGTGGCTGTAGCCGAGCTTGAACCGACCCTTCTCGACGTTGCTCGTACCGAACCCACCGCTCGTATCGAATGCGACGACACCTTGCGTCGTGTTGTTCGCGTAGATCATGTCGCCCGCGACCCACAGATCGTGCACGCCGCTGACCTCGCCCGGCACGATCGCCATGCCGCTGCGCACCGGCGTCTTCGGCGCGGTCACGTCGTAGCGCGGTACCGATTCGTTGTAGGTCGCGAGGTACATCTCCTTCTTGCCGCCGCGCTCCTGGATCTGCAGCGAGTGCGAATACTCCTGGAGCATGCCGAGCAGCGTCGGCGCCGCCGGATTCGTGACATCGACGAACGCCGTCGGATCGTCGTTACGCGGCGACAGGAATGCGACCACGTTCGTGCCGTCGTTGACGACGCGGATGTCGTTCCACGCGCCATCGAAATGACCGACCGGCTTGGGCGCCGCCGGATTGCTGATGTCGATGATGTCCATGCCGTCGAAGCCCGCGATGTACGCGAGCGTGCCGTCGATGACGAGGTTGAGCGCGACGATCGGCGACGAGCCGGCCATGCCGAGCTCGCCGACGAGCGTGAGGCCGACGGCCAGCTCGTCCATCGGCCCGAACCGCTTGCCGGTCTGGTGTGACAGTCGCTCGCCGCGCTCGTTGTCGTACGCGATCTCGGTCACCGCGACCGCGTCCTTCGAAGTCATGCACGCCGCGGTGACGAACACGAACACGGTGTCTTCGAACTCGTACGCTTCGCGCTGGAAGTACCGCGTGCCGTCGCTCCACGAGAACAGCGAGTAGCCGTCGCTCGGATCGAGATCGTCTTCGATCAGATGGCGGCGGAATCCGGTCTCGCACGTGCCGTCGTACATCGGGTAATCGAACTGGAAGTACTGCATCGGATCGGACACGAACCAGCGACCTGGCATGTCGCGCAGTCCGTCCTCGACGCAACCCTCGAGCGGAATTGCGAGCGGGTCGATGTACATGCCGGTCGTCGGCAATGGCGCCGCCGGTGGCTCGCACGGTTCGAGCATCGTGTCATCGCCGCCCCCGCCACCATTGTCTCCGCACGCTGCTAACAGAACGACCAAAACCAGGGCGACGCGCATGCGGCGAGCCTAGCCCAGCAAGTGCGTTCTGCGTCCATCAATGTGGGGCTGGGACACTGCGTGTCGCAGCCAGATAACGCAGGATCTCGATCGTCTTCTCCACAAATTTGTGGCTGTTGGCTTCGCCGATCTTGACGTTCGGCACAGCCACGGGCTCGTTGGCAAAGACCAGCATCGGCGCGGCCTGATGGTCCTCGCCGACCAGGTCGACGAGCGGCTTGCGAGGCTTGGCAAACGCGAGCTCGACGACCTCGACGCTGTCGCGGACGTGCGGGTAGTAGGTCAGAAAGCCTATGACCTGCGCGCTATACGGGCAGAAATACGACACGCCGTTGTCGGCGAAGCCCGGCCGTAGCACGAACAGCTTGTCCTTCATGCGGCAAGGCTTTCACACCAGCCACGCAACAAACAAGCCGACGCCCACCACGAACAGGATGATTGCTACTCCAAGCATGATCAGCGACTCGCGGGGCAAGCGATCGACCTTCTCGATCGGCTCCGTGCGCAACACGGGCCGCTCCATCGGCAGCGGCGTTGCTGCGCGCGCGACCGGTGGCGCTGGGCTCGGCAGTGGCGATGTGATCGGCGGCCCTGCCGGTCGGCGATCGCTGGCGAGCACCGCATCGATCGCACGCGCGAGCTCGTGCACGCTCGCATAGCGGTCCGCGGTGTCGTGTGCGAGGCACTTGAGGATCACTTCGTCGACCGCACGCGGTACCTGCGCCATCGACGACACCAGCGGCGGCGACTCGGTCAGCTGCACGGTCAACAGATCCAAGCCGACCGCGTTGAACGGACGCCGCCCCGTCATCAGCTCGAATGCGAGCACGCCGAGCGCATAGATGTCGGTGCGGCCGTCGGCGCGCCCGCCCATCAGCTGCTCGGGGCCCATGTACTCGAGCGTGCCGACCGCGGTGCCCATCACGGTCAGCTCCTGCGGGTTCGGCATCTCGCTGGTTGCGAGGATCTTCGCAATGCCGAAGTCGAGCACCTTCACGATGTCGTGATCAGTGAGGAAGATGTTGCCCGGTTTGAGGTCGCGGTGGATGACGCCGAGCGAGTGCGCCTCGGCGAGCGCGCTGCACATCGCTCGCGCGATCAGGAACACACGCTGCCACGGCATCGGCCCGTAGAGCTGGAGCAGGCGCAGCAGGGTCTCGCCTTCGAGTAGCTCCATCGCGATGAACGGCAGGCCTTCCGGCGTCTGGCCGACCTCGTACGTCGCGACTGTATGGGGATCGCGCAGCTTGATCAGCACTTCGCCCTCGCGGCGAAACCGCGCGACCAGGTTCTCGTCGGCGGCGAGCTCGCGATGCATGATCTTGAGCGCGACGTGCTTACCGATGTCGAGCTGCTCGGCCCGGTAGATCGAGCCGAAGCCACCGATCGCGATCCGCTTCTCGACGTAGTAGTGGTTCGCGATCGTCTGCCCGACATGCGGATCGTCGACGCTGCGCCCGCAGTGCGGGCAGAACGTCGCCCGCGAGTCGAGCTGCGTTCCGCACGCGGGGCAGATCATGATCATGACGACACCACCGAAGCCAGCGGCGTCGCGAATTCGTCGCAGTACCGTGTGCGCAGATCGAGCTTGCCGAGGTGCGGGCGGCCGCGCACCGCGCGGGTCTCGAAGCCGAGCGCGGCGCCGATCGCGAATCGCGTGTTCAAGTACGCCGCGAGCTGCGGCCGCGACACGATGCGTTCGGCGACGACGTGACGCACGCCGGTGACCGCGCTGCGCGCGAGCTGCCACACGCGGCGCGCCGCATCCTCTGCCCATACTGCCGAGCGATACTCGTCTTCGACCACCGTCATCGGCAGGCCGCGGCGATGGCGATCGCGCAACCAATCGAGATGACCGATCCGTCCCGTCGCCGACGGACCGATCCACAGCCCGGCGCGAATCACGAGCGTGTTGTCGCGCGCGAGCACGAGCTGCTCGGCCGCGACACGCGTGCCGCCCATCACGCTGACCGGATCGGTCGGCGAGTCCTCGAAGTATGGGCCAC
>DATDCH010000658.1:0-8347 GCA_036524455.1 Kofleriaceae bacterium
GGCTATTGCACGGCGATGTGCGGCGTCGGGCACGCCGCCTGTGACGGTGCGTGTGTCGAGACCCGTGACGGCGAGCTGTGCACGAAGTCCTGCACGAGCGACCGCGATTGCCGCACCGACGAAGGCTACGTCTGCGATCGCCAATGGCGCGCGTGCCTCGTACCAAACTTCGCCGCGATCGTGCCGAAACAATGCCCGACGCAAACCGGTCGCGCGTTGGCGTTCGCGGACAGCACCGCCGTATCGACGCCGAGCACGCCTGGACTCGCGCAGCGCGCGCCCGCGTCGGTGCTCGCCGACGACGGTGGCCTCATCACCGCGTTCACGACCAGTACGCCCGACGGTGGCGGCGTGCTTGGCATCTCGCGGCTCGACGCGACCGGCGCGCGCACGACCGACCAGCCGTTCGCGCCGGGACGCACGACGCAGGTCGACGGCATGCTCGCGCGCGATCGCAAAGGCAATCTGATCGCGGTCTGGCACGGCGTCGGCGAGAGCAGCCACGAGCTCGGGCTCGCGACGTCGACCAATCGCGGAGCGACGTGGAGCTCGCCGGCGATCGTGCACGATGCCGGTGACTGCGCGGAGGCACCGCGCGACTGCATCGACCGAGCGCTCGTCGCCGCCGGCAGGGATGCGCTGCACGTGCTCTACGCAACCGGGGAGAGCGGGCTGCGCGTGCGGACGTCGCGCGATGGCGGCAAGTCGTTCAAGACGGGACCGATCGTGCTCGGCGGCACGCGCGGCCACGCCGTCGTCGGCAGTGACAACCGGCTGCACGTCGTCGCGATGACCGGCGGCCCGCTCGGCGGCTACGGCTCGGCGCTGCAGCAGCTCGAGTACACCGCGAGCGGCGACGGCGGCGCGACATTCACGACGCCGATCACGGTGAGCGGCCGCGACGAGGTGCTGCCGTTCTACGCGTCGAACCCGACGGTCGCCGTCGATACTGCGCGCAGGTGGATCTACGTCGCATACGCGCGTGGCGGCCGCGATGGCGCGTGGGAGATCGTGCTCGCGACCTCGAAGGACGCGGGCACGACGTGGAAGCGCACGAAGCTCGCCGGCGACGGCTGCGCGATCCACATGGTCCCGAACCTCGCACTCGACGCCGCGACCGGCACGCTCCACGTCGCTTACTACGACAGCGCCGGCGCACCGGGCCGGTTCGTGCACGCGAGCTGCGCGCCGGGTGCCACGAAGTGCAAGCTGCACGGCGCGATCAACAGCGTGCCGTTCGCCGCGCTATCGACCGGCCGGCACTCGAGCAAGTGGGTCGGCGAGTACCAGAGCCTCGGGTTTGACGACAAGCGCCGGGTCCTGCACGCGGTCTGGGCTCAGCCGGTCGACGAGAGTGGCAAGCTGGTCACGCGCATCTTTCATGCACAGGCGAAGCTGAAGAAGTGATAAGGCGCCCATCTTTCATGCACGGGCGAAGCTGAAGAAGTGATAAGGCGCCGGCTGAGGCCATCTTTCCTGCTACAGCAAAGCTGAACCGATAGCGGCTCGCTGGTAGGTTCCGGCCAATGAGTACCGGCAACGACGACCGCCCCCCGCACGAGAGTCTGCCTGGGGTCATCCCGAAGCCGGCCGGCGCACGCGAGTTCTCGATCCGCGCGGTGATCGCAGGCGTGGTCGTCGCCTGCATCATGGGCGCGTCGTACCCGTACGTCGTGCTCAAGCTCGGCTTTGGTCCGAACGTGTCGGTCGTTGCCGCGTTCTTCGGTTACCTGTTCCTCGGCATTCTGTTCCGCACGTTCACCCGTTGGGAGAACAACATCGTTCAGACCGCGGGCACGAGTGCGGCGCAGACCGCGTTCATGTGCGTGAGCCTCGCGGCGTTCGATCTACTCACGCAGTCGCCGAGCGCCAACTTCTCGTTCGAACCCAAGTGGTACGAGTCGTTCCTCTGGCTGATGTTCGCGAGCATCCTCGGCATCCTGCTCGCGGTCCCACTGCGCAAGCACTACATCGTCGACGAGAAACTGACGTACCCGGATGGCGTCGCCGCCGCCGAAACGATCATCGTGCTCGATGCCCGCGGCCAAGACGCGAAGCGCGCCGCGGTCGCGCTGTTCGCGGCGACGATTGCATCCGGGCTCGTGTTCTTCCTCACCACGAAGTGGGGCGGCCGCGCGATGAGCATCCCGCTCGAGGCGCACGAGTGGAAGGACTTCTTCTTGGGCAATCCCGAGCAGCCGGGCTTCTTGATCGAGACGCTCGCGCCGACGATGTTCGGGCTCACCGCCGCGACTGCCGGCGCGGGCTTCCAGCTCAGCTTGCTCAGCATCGGCTCGGGCATGATCGTCGGCAACCGCGTCAACATCAGCATGGCGGTCGGCGCGACGATCGCGTGGATCATCGGCCCCAAGCTCCTCGTCCCCGACATCATCGAAGCCCCCGTGCGCGGCAAGATCCTGCTGTGGATGATGTGGCCCGGCACCGGCATGCTGATCGCCGCCGGTCTCACCGCACTGTTCCTCAAGTGGCGCACGCTCGCACGTACGTTCAGCACGCTGTCGACTGACTCGGTCAAGAGCGGTGAGTTCCCGCTCAAGCTCGTCGGCATGGGTGCTGCCGCCGCATCGGTCGGCGTGATCATCGTCCAGCACATGTTCTTCGACCTGCCGGTGTGGGTGACGGTAATCGCGATCGTGCTGTCGGTGCCGCTGATGCTGGTCGGTCTGCGCGTGCTCGGCGAGACCAACTGGGGCCCGATCAGCCAGCTGACGAACATGATGCAGGCGGTCTTCGCAGCGCTGATGCCGGGCAACCTCAAGGCGAACCTCGCGGCGAGCGGCACGACCGGCACGATCGCGGTGCAGTCCGAGGCGATCATGCAGGACTACAAGGCCGGTCACATCCTCGGCTCGACGCCCCGCTTCCTTACCTACTCGCAGCTGATCGCTGCGCCGATCGGCGCGCTCGCGGTCGCGCTCGCATACCCGCTCGTGCGCGACACCTACGGCATCGGTACGCAGGTCGTGCAGGGCCAGCAACCGTTGACCGCACCGATCTCGGCGCGCATCGCCGGCTTCGCCGAAGTCGTCTCCGGCGGTATCGACAAGCTGCCCGACTACGCGCTGCAGTTCATGGTAATCGGCGCGGTCGTCGGCATCATCATCACGTTTGGCGAGAATTTCTGGAAGTACGGCAAGAAGTGGTTGCCGTCGGCGACCGGCCTTGGCATCGGCATGATGGTGCCCGGCATCGTGGTGTTCACGATGGTGATCGGTGGTCTGTTCATGAGCGCCTGGACGCGCGCGCACAAAGACAGCGCGGACAAGCTCGGAATGCCGCTCGCATCCGGACTGATTGCCGGAGAGGCGGTCATGGCGATCGTTCTGCCCGCGCTGATCGCCGCTGGCCTCATGCGAGCGTGATAGCCTGGTCGCTATGACCGTGCAGCTGCGGCTAGGTGAAGGACAGGCGAAGCTCGAGGGTGCGTCGGCGCGAATCTTTGCGGGGCGCGACCCCGCGTCGTGCCAGCTCACGCACACGGACGCGACGCTGTCGCGGCGTCACGCGGAGATCTTCGTCGACAACGGGCAGACGTTCATTCGCGACCTCGGCTCCGCGAACGGCACGTGGATCGACGGCCGCCCCGCCGGCAAAGACACGGTCGCGCTGCAACCTGGCCAGCAGGTGTACCTCGGGCACGTACCGCTCTCGGTCACGTGGGAGCAGGCAGGCCAGGCGATGGGCCAGACGATGATGGCGCAACAGGTGCCCGAGCAGCTCAAGCAGCTGATCGCGCAGCGCCAGGCGCAGATGCAGCAGATGGCACAGGCGCCGATGGCAGCAACGCCCCATCCTCCGTTGGCGTCGACGCCGATGCCGACCGAGTACGCGTATCGCAAGCAAGGCAGCAACGACAACGGCACGATGCTGCTCGCGCTCAAGCAAGACACGTTCTTCAACGGCACGAACCTCGACGGCTTCGTCGAGTTCACGTCGACGGATCGCCAGACCGTCGCATCGATCACGGTCGAGCTCGTCGAGCACTTCAAGGGCGGCCCGTATCACGGCCACGTGTGGGACGTGTTCACCGTGCGCCAGGGACCATGGCGCGCCGAGAACGGCGACGTGCTGCCGCTGCCATTTTCGCTGCGCGTGCCGCCGGGCACGTCGATGTCGAGCCGCACGTGCCATTGGGAGATTCGCGGCCAGGTCGACATCAACTGGGCCAGCGACATCGACGCGCTGATCCCGATCACGATGCGCAACCAGGACATCGAACGGCTGCGGGACGGGCTCGGCGCGCTCGACTTCCGGCTCGAGGAATTCGAAGCGACCGCACTGGGCCAGACCTACGCGGGCAAGTTCGCGCCCCCCGCACACCTCGCGCGCCAGATGGGCATCAACGAGCTGCAGCTGACGATCGATTACCTGGGCGCGAATCTCAAAGTGCGCCTCCGCGTCGACAAGAAGGGCCTGCGCCACGACAAGGCGATCGATCAGGTGTTCGAGCTGCCGCGCATGCGTGCGGCGTCGCAGCCCGAAATCAACGCGACGATGAAGGCGATGCTCGATCAGCTGCTTGCGCAATGAGCCGCACGCGCGCCACCTCGTGCGCTTCGGCGAGTAGCAGCGCGAGCAGCTCGGTGTCCAAGCGAGCGATCTCGACGACCAAACCAGCCCCCTTGATGCGATAGGGGATTCGCCCGTCGAGCAGCTCCGATGTGCGCTCCGCGGGAATCCACATCAGCGTGACGGTCGTGCCTTGCTTGTCGAGCGTCGCGAAGATCTTCTTGCCGATCCGGAAATCCGGGAAGCCACCGAAGTGCGACGCCTCGCGCGTGTCGGGGAGTGCGAGCGCGAGCGCGCGCACGTCGTGCACGGTGACCTTGCGTGGACGCTTCGCTCGCTTCGGCGCGGACTTGCGGGAACTCGATTTCGCCACCGGGGCGCCGTCATGCGCGGCAACCAGCTTCTTCGGCGCGGTGCCGCGCCACGCTTGCTCGAGGAGTTGCTTGTACGCAGCGACGCTGATCTTCGCGAACACGACTTGCAGCGCGGTGCTGCGCAGCTGATACGTCTCGGGCTCGTTCTCGGCGAGTGCGGCGCGTTGATCCGGATCGATGCGGAGCAGTACGCCGGTCTTGCCGCTCGGATGAATCGTCGCGAAGATCTTCTTGCGCACGCGGAAGTCTCGAACGTCGAAGTGTGATGACTCGACAGCGTCGGGGAACGACAGCGCGAGCTTCGCGATCTGGGCGGCGGTGATCACGCGCCGAGTCTCGCACGGGCCGCGCGCGCTGCGTCCTCGAGCAGCGGCACGACGGCGGAGGCGACGTGGTCCGGAATGCCGTGTGACGGCGCGAGCTCGACGAGCGGCTTCGCGAGCACAGCGATGTCGATCGCGCCCACCTCGTCGGCGAGTGCGGTCAAGCGCTTGCCGAGCGCGCCGCGATCGCGGGCGAGCGCGAGCGCGAGCCGTGCTTCGGCCGCCGTGCCGACGCACTCGAATGGCGTGTGCGCGGCGAGCCCGACCAGCTGCCGGAAGTGGAGCTGATTGACGGCGCGCTCGCCGAAGTTGTCGCCGAACGTGCGCTCGACGATCTCCGCCGGCAAGTGCGCGGCGAACTGCAGCCACACGTACGCGCACTTCGCGCACTCGCCGCACCATGGCTTGCGCACGTTGCACGAGTGCGTGAGCGGCGCGAGCTCGGCGTCGCGCGCGAGCAGCTCGAAGATCACCTCGTCGTGCACCGGTGCGAGCACGCTGAAGTAGCGCACGTTCGCGACGAGGTGCTCGCGCACGTAGCGCTCGAGCAGCTGCTCCGCTTCCCAACCCTTGCCCCACTGGTGATTGATCGGCTCGCCGTCCCAATCGAGGTTCGGCACGTTCGCGCTCGCTTCGTGCGCGACGACGAGCCCGCGATAACCGCGCGCGAGCGCGATCGGCAGCGCTGCGAACACGGACGCAGGCGTCTCCGCGGCGAGTACCGACTTGACGCCGAGATCGGAGCGCAGCGCGACGACGGGCGAGTCCAAAAAATCGTCGACGATCGACAGGCGCTCCGCACGCACGCGCAACGTGGTACCGGCGAGTCGATCGAGCAGGGCGTGTTGCTGCGCGCCGCGGCCGTAGACCGAGTGCGAGTAGCCGAGCGTCGCGAATGGCAGGCCCGCGCGCTCGAGCAACTTCATCGCGACGAGGCTGTCCTTGCCGCCGCCGCAGAACGCGAGCAGCTCGGTATCGCCGTCGGGCGCGAACACCGGCGCGGGCTCAGCCTCGACGAGTGCGTTGGCAAACTCGGGCACGTACTCGCGCAGGCCATGCTCCCAGCGCCACTGGCCCCACACGTTGTGGAACACGGTCTGCCACAACCGCACGAGCTCGGGCGTGAGGAACCGTGCGTAGACGCCCAGCTCGATCACATCGGGACGCAGGCTCGCAACCGCATTGAGCTGAAACAGCGCGACGTGCAGCGCGATGCGATCGAGGCAATCTGCCCCATGCGCACGTGCGAGATCGTCGAGGTCGATGTCTTCGTACCAGACAGTCGCGTGAAATCTCAGGTCGTCGAGCGTGCAGCTGGCTGCGATGCTGGTGCGACCTCGCACGACCTCGGTCAGGCGCAACACGCGCATGTCCAACCGTACGCGATCAGGGCGAAACGAGGGTATCGTGGTTGTGAATTCGGGTCCGTCCCGTGCCGTCGAAAGGTCCTATGCGTCTACGTACAGCGCTTGTCGGATTGTTGTTTGCGGGTTGTGTGGTTCGGTCCAACAACCCGCCGCCTCCGCGGTACGGCTCTCCGCAGCCGCCTCCGCAACAGCCGCAGCCGCAGCCGCAGCCACCGCCGCCACAACCGCAGGTCGTCCAACCGCAGCCGCCTCCACCGCCGCCGCAGCCGGCCCCGCCGCCGATGCCGACCGAGCCGGCGTATTACGACGAGCCCGGCTACTACAACGTCAACGTCAAGTTCACCGCCGACGCGGTGTGGAGCCTCGACGTCTTCTTCGACCAACTCGATCCGTACGGCACCTGGTACGACGACGCGACGTACGGCTGGGTGTTCGTGCCGTCGACGCAGAACTACGTGCCGTATTCGAACGGCTACTGGAAGTACACCGACTTCGGTCTGCTCTGGGTTTCGAACGATCCGTTCGGCTGGGCGACCGATCACTACGGCCGCTGGGTCTATCTCAACCGTTGGGTGTGGGCGCCCGATCTGACGTGGGGCCCGGCATGGGTGCAGTGGCGCGCGGGTGACGGGTGGATCGGCTGGTCGCCGGCCGGCTACTCCGACACCGTCTACGTGCCCGACGATCACTGGCGTTGGGTGCGCGCGCAGGACATCTTCTCGATCGATATCAATCGTCGCTACGTGACCTCGAACATCAAGGTCTACCTGTCGACGAGCCAACCGATCCTTCGCTACCACAAGTTCAAGAAGTTCCAGTGGGTCGCGGGACCGAGCGAACAGTGGTTCAAGCGCTACAACGTCTACTACAAGAAGGACCGCCCCGAGCCGATCGAGCTGGGCCGGTTCGAGAAGCCGCGCCGCGCCGAAGCGGACCGCCGCGCGCGTGAGCGCCAGCGCGAGTTCGAGGAGCGTCGCCGTCGCGACCAGCAAGTGCGCAAGGGGCTCGAAGAGCAACAACGCCGCGCACGCGAGGAAGAGCGCCGGCAAGCCGAGGAGCAAAAGCGCCTCGCCAAGGACCGCGAGCGCCAGGAGAAGGATCGCCAGCGCCTCGAAGACCAGCGCAAGAAGTTCGAGGAACAGCAGGCGCGCGCGAAGAATGATGCCGAGCGCAAGCGCCTCGAAGACGAGCGCCGCCGCCTCGAAGACCAGCGCAAGAAGCTCGACGAGGATCGCCGCCGCCAAGCCGACGAAGATCGCAAGCGCATGCAGGAACAGGAGCGCAAGCGCGCCGACGAGCAGCGCCGCGCGAAGGAAGAGCAAGACCGCCAGAAGGCCGAGCA
The DNA here is from genome assembly GCA_036524455.1 of Kofleriaceae bacterium. Classification (GTDB taxonomy): domain Bacteria; phylum Myxococcota_A; class Polyangia; order Haliangiales; family Haliangiaceae; genus JABFXX01. The sequence goes on from DATDCH010000658.1 coordinate 7,937, forward strand.
GCAGAAGCGCCTCGAAGAGCAGCAGCGCAAAGAGAAGGAAAACCAGCAGAAGCGCCAGGCCGAGCTAGACAAGCGCCGCCAAGAAGACGAGAAGCGCATCGCGGACCAGAAGCGCAAAGCCGAAGACGAGCAGCGCAAGCGCGACGAAGAGTCGAAGAAGAAGGCCGAAGAAGACGCGCGCAAGAAGGCACAAGAGGACGCGAAGCGCCAAGAGGAGCAACGCAAGCAGCAGGAGCAGGAAGCCAAGCGCGCCGAGCAAGAGCGCAAGAAGCAAGAAGAGATCGATCGCAAGAAGGCCGAGCAGGACGCCAAGAAAGCCGGCGAGGAGCAACGCAAGGCCGACGAGCAGCGCAAGAAGCAAGAAGAGGCCGATCGCAAGAAGGCCGAGCAGGACGCCAAGAAAGCCGGCGA
>DATDCH010000659.1:0-9066 GCA_036524455.1 Kofleriaceae bacterium
CTGCTAAGCTCAGCGCATGTCGAAATATCTGATCGCGTTTGCGCTCACCATCGCTGCCTGCGGCGGCAAGAAGGAGCCGCCGCCGAGCGAGCCGGCCGCGCCGGCAACGCCGTCGTCGACGCCGATGACGCCCGAGGAGTGCGTTGCCAAGGGCGGGCAGGTTAAAGGTGATATCGGTGACGGCAAGGTGGCGTGCGCCGAGGGCGAGCGCGATCTCGGCCGCGTGAATCAAGGCATCGAAGGCGCGGTGTGTTGCGCGAGCGCTGCTGCGGCGGGCAGCGCGGCACCGTGATCGAGGGCGATGCTCGCGATGTGATCGAGGGCGATGCTCGCGATGTGATCGAGCGCGATGCTCGCGATGTGAGCGAGGGCGATGCGCGTGGCATTTCAATTCGCATGCGTGCGCGAGCGGCGATCGTAGCCGCGCTGTTCGCGTGCGTATCTGCGTGCGGCGGTCGCGATGAGCGTCGCGTGCCGGCGTGGGTCGACGCGTGGGCGCGCACGATCCTCGCGATGCCCGTCGCGGAGGTGTGCGCCGGCGAGACGCACGCCGGTTACTTCTGCCAGGTCAGGGAGTCGCTCGTGACGTCGGAAGTGCGGGGGATCGGCGCGCGCAGCATCACGCTGCAGGCCGTGCGGTCGAACGAGCGCTATCTCGACTTCGATTTCGGCGGCGGTCACGTCGAGGCGCACGGCGTATTGATCGGTCCCGCGGGCTGGACGCACGTCGCGAATACCGAGCGCGGCGAGCGCAAGCTGCGCGACGGCGTGTTCGCGTACGACACGCGTCAATGATCGGCGACGCTAGTTGCACGTCCGTGCGAGTGGGCTCGTTGATAGCAGCCGCGCGAAGTACGTGCGCGGCACGTCGTCGTGGCTGAGCTCGGAGAGCTTGAACACGAGCCCGCGCCCGAGGTCGGCGTCTGCGATTGGCATCGTGGTGCGATCGTCGACGAGCGCGCTCGGATCCGCGGCGACCCAGCTGGCCGCGCGCGTGGCCATCGCTTCGCTGTTGGTTCGCGTCCCGGCGCCAGCCGTGTAGACATTCGCGAAGCGGCGGTCCGGCGGCGACGAGAAGCTCGCGATGTCCGCCATCACCCAGCCGTCGAACTGGGCGGTCTGGCCGTACAACGAGTCGAGTAACCACAACTCGTCGATCGCGATCCCGCCGGCACTCGCGATCGCTGCTGCTGCGGTGTACCCGCCGCTGTGCGACGCAACGATGACGCGGCGACGTGCAGCGAGATCGAGCGGACCGAGCGGCGAGGGCAGCGCGGAGAGCGTTTCGGCGAGCAGCGCGCGGAACCCGTCCGCGACGCCGAGCGCACCCGGGTTGCTCGACGATGTGTCGAAGCCGAGCTGAGGCACGACGAGGAGCGCGTTCCGCGCCGAGCTGTCGAGTTGGCTCGCGAGTGCGGCGGCGGGGCGTGGGCTTCCGCTGGCCGTGCACAGCCCAGCGCTGTCGCCGATCACGTTCTCGGCGCAGTTGTTGAAGCCGTGGAGATAGACGACCAGCTCGAGCGGCAACGCCGGATCAAAGTTGTGCGGCGCGTAGACGACGACGTTCGGATGATCAGCCGTCGGCGGAAACGCGCCGGCCGCGATCGTGAGCGGGTAGGTCGCGCGTGGAAGGCATGTGCGTGCGTCGGGCGCAGTCGTGTCGGAAGTCTGCGCGTCGACGGCGATCGCGTTGTCGCCGCAGCCGGCCATCGCGAGCACGATCGCCCATCCGCGCCACCCCATGGTGAACAGTCTAACGCCTGGTCGTGCCGCCTCGCGAACCAAACGGGCTGGCTCGTTAGCCAACGCGAGCTGGCTCGCTGCCAAATGCGAAGGCGGGAACCTCGGCCAGGTCCTCGATCAGCTTCGCGCGCGGATGTGCAGTGACGAAGGCGCGCTCGTACTCGGGCGTGCGCGACGACGTGACGAGCCCGACCCGCGCACCGAGCGCCAGTGGCATCGCGAGATCGAGCTCGAAGATGTCACCGACCACGACGAGCTCGTCGAACGAAGAGCCGGCTTCCTCGACGACCTTTTGCAGGATCTCGAAGTACGAGCGGCGGCGGAGCAGCACGGTGCGGTTGAGGCCGGGGATAATCATTTCGCCCGGGGCGCCGGTCCAGCCATCGTCGACGTCGAACTTGCGCGCGAAGCCGCGCACGCGCGAGGTCAACCACGCGACGCCGGGCGCATCGCGATCGAGCGTGGCGATCTTGCCGGCGACTGCGTGGGTGTCGGAGTTCGTGACGATCCATGTCGCGGTGCCGGCGAGACTCCTGAGCATGTCCCCGGCACCGGCGCGAAACACCGGATGGCCGAGCGTCTTGGCGTAGTTGTACTTGTAGAGCACGCTGCCGAGCAGGCGGCCGCGGTCGTTGGCGTTCTGGATCGCGTCGTATTGGTCGAGGATGCGATGGGCGATCGGCACCATGCGCAGATATGGATCGACGGTCGCGGGCGCGACGGGCCGGCCCATCCACATGAACGGGTGCGAGGCGGGCGTGGCGAGTAGCTCGGCTTCGACGTCGTCGGCGATCTTGTGGATCGTCTGATCGTCGGGCGCGAGACCGACGAGCAGCGCGAGGTCTTCGAGGTAGCCGTCGCGGAACGGGCGGCCTTCGGCTTCGGCATCGGTCATCGTGCCGTCGAAGTCGAGGACTAGCGCTGTCGCCATCGCGGGCGAACGTATCACTACTTCGAGCGTTGCTCGTACACGCCGTCCCAATCGGCAGGCGGCGGCGACATCGCCAGCTCGGCGCACCGCTTCGCCATGATCGCGGCGGTTTCGTCGCCTGCAAGCTGGGTGAACAGCTCGCGCGCGTGCGTGAACTCGGCCTTGCGGTACAGCGCGAGCGCATCGGCGAACCGCTGGTCGACGTGCACGCCGACGCGGCCGACGAGCTCGTAAACGGCGGCGGCACCGGCGCGACCCTTGACGCGCACGACGTCGACCTCGCGAAACACGAAGCCGGACCCTGCGGCCTTCGCGGTGGCTTCACCGACGAGAATGTCGACGCTGTACTCCTTCGTCAGCGCTTCGAGCCGTGCGCCGAGGTTCACCTGATCGCCGAGCACGGTGTAATCGAACCGAGCTTGCGTGCCCATATTGCCGACCGACATCGCGCCCGTATTGATGCCGATGCCGATCGCGACTTTCGGCTTGCCCTCGGTTTGCCACTTCTTGTTGAGGCCGACGAGCGCCTCTTGCATGCGCAACGCGACCTCGCACGCGCGCGCGGCGTGATCGGGCACGTCGATCGGTGCGGCCCAGATCGCCATCACGGCGTCGCCGATGTACTTGTCGAGCGTGCCACCCGACTCGAGCACGAGCTTGGTCATCGGCGTCAGGTACTCGCCAAGGAAGCTCGCGAGCGCTTCAGGCCCCATGCCTTCGGCGAACGCGGAGAACCCGCGAATATCGGAGAACAGCACGGTGAGCTCTTTGCGCTCGCCGCCGAGCTTGGCGCGCGCCGGATCGGCGAGGATGCGATCGACAACCGTGCGGCTCACATACCGCGAGAACACGGCGCGCAGGTTTGCCTTCTCGCGGCCCTCGGTGGCGAGCCCGCCGATCGTCGCGGCGACGAGCACCAGCGACGCCATCACGACCGGCGGTGCGATCGCGAGGATCGAGCCGCGCGAAAACGCGAGCTGCGCGACCACCACGTAGCCGAGCATTGCGACGAGCGCGATCACCGGTGGCACCCACGCGCGCCGCCGCACCCGGCGAAGCTGCGCCGCGATCACGATTCCGCACAACACGAGCGTCGCGAGCACGGTGGCGAGTGGGCCGCCGAGCGTGAGCAGGCGACTCCCCAGGATGTTCTCGGCCAGCGTTGCGTGCAGCTCGACGCCGTCGGCGACCTTGTCGAGCGGCGTTTGCACCTTGTCGTACGACGCGTACGTCATGCCGACGAATGCGAGCTTGTTTGCTAGTGCCTGCGCTGGCGCTTTGCCGGCGAGCACGTCGGAGGCGGAGACGTAGGGCAGGCGGCCGCGGCCGAGCACGTCGAGCGGGATCGATGCGCCTTTCGTCAGCGGCAGCTGCTCGCCGCCGGCGGTCAGCGAGTCTGCGCCGACGAGGTAACGCGTATCGCCCGGCTTGCCGAGCTCGTGTAGCGCAACGGCGAGACCGAGTGGCATGTAATGGCGGCCGCCGTACTCGATCGCGAGTGGGACGCGGCGGGTGACGCCGTCGTCGTCGCGGAATGTATTGACCGCGCCCGCGCCGATCGCGCCCGCGCCGATCTCGTCACGCGTGAAGTTCAGCCGCGTGGTATGGAGCGGGCGGCGCTGCCCGCCGGTGCCGCCATCCGCCACTTCGCCGTGTCGCGCGAGCCGAAGCTTCGCGGGTTCGGCCCGCGCTTCACCGGGCGCACCGATGAAGTACGCGCCGAGGAACACGCGCTTGCTGTCGCTGATCGCGGCCGCGAGTAGCTCGTCGCCGCGCAGCTCCTCAGCGATCTTGCCGACGAGTGTGCGCAGCTTCGCGACGGTCTCGTCGGTTTCGGGCGGGCGGCCCTGCAGTGCGTCCGCGGTCGTGCGCACCTCGGCTTCGAGCTCGTCGCCGAGAATCACCTCGGGTGCCGCGAAGTAGAGATCGAGCGCGATGACCTTGACGTTGTACTTGGTGAGCGCGCGAAATAGCTCCGCATACCCGCGGCGCGTTTGCAGCACTTCAGGAAACTGCCGGCGCGTCTCGTCATCGAGCCCGACGATCACGATCCGATCGGTCGCTGGTGCGCGTGGCCCGCGCAGCTTGAACCGCGCGTCGATGGTCAATCCTTCGAGCGCATCGATGCCGGGCAGGGCGGTGATCCCGAGATGGACCGCGAGCAAACCGAGCGCGATCACCGTCGAGGCGATGGCCGTCCACAGCGGCACGTTGCGCACCCGAGTCACGCCGCCACTATACGCGCGCGAGGCCAGGGGAAATCCGACGCAGCTAATGACTTGACGTAAGGTGCAATGGGTGGCAAAAACCCCAGCCTGACAACTTGATGCGGGGTGGAGCAGCCTGGTAGCTCGTCGGGCTCATAACCCGAAGGTCGCAGGTTCAAATCCTGCCCCCGCTACGAAGAGAAACCCGCCTTCTGCTCAGGCGGGTTTCGCATTTTTGGCGACGTAGGTCTGCCCGGCCGGCCAGGCGGAGTCGTCCTGGCGGCTTCTAGGTCCGCGCGTTCGACGCGGGTTGCCTCGATCCAGCGATCGAGTGCCTGGGCGTCCGCCAAGCCGGCGAGATCGAGTCCGAGCTCAACGTCGAGCCAACTCGGCTGAGGGACGAGTCCCAGATACGCTCGGTGGCTCGTCCACTCGCTGTCGCGCGGCCTGCCTACCAACCCTGCCCGAACCGGATTGCAGTGAATGTAGCTGATGAGGCGGCCGACTCCATCCGGTCGAAGTGCGATGAGGTTAGGCCCGCGCACGAACACCGCACCGATGCGCTCACGCCGTTGGTTGATCCATTCCGCGAAGCTCGCGTGCATCGGCCTTATCCAATCCGCTAGTGGCTGCTCTCCCGCAACGACTCCCTGGTGAACGTGGTTGCTCATGACCGCATACGAGAAGCAACGCCAATCGGTTTCTTTGAGGGCGAGGCCGAGCAATGAGAGGTAGACCCGCCGCTCCTCTGGTGACTCGATGAACCACTCCTTCGCAACAAAGCGAGAGATCAGGTGGTAGGTCGTTCCGGGCTCAATGCTTCGAGGCTTTCGCGGCATGTGTACTTCTACGAGCGCGGTACGACACTGCGAACGGATCCGACGCGGCGCGCTTGTCCGAAGTTCGGACAGACTGAACAGGACCAGACCCATTTTTCCTCGGCGACGAAAATGGGGTCCGACCCGTTTCGTTTTCGCCGACACCGATATACGCGCCGTGATCGAATCTGTTCGCATGAAGTCGAACCGATAGCTCTCGGTCCTTCAGGCACTAGACAGCTGTCGAACATGAATGTCTGCACCCTTGGTGGTTGCGCGGTCGACGACCGCCAGCTTGAACCGGCGGACGAAGTGGGCCACCGGGGCGGCACCCAACCGTCGAGCTCGCTGGAGGATCGCTCGCGAGAGAACCTCCTGCCGGGATTCGTACCCGACGCCCTCACCGATGAGGCATGTCATGCTCGCGCCGTGAACATCCGCGTGCTGCCGACCGCCGGGCTCTCCGACTCCGATCGCATCGCGCTGCGCCGCCTGTTCGACGCGGCGTACGACGGTGACTTCACCGACGACGATTTCGACCACGCGCTCGGCGGTTGGCACGCGATCGCCGGCGACCTCGCGGCGCCAATCGCGCATGCCGCGGTGGTCGCGCGCTCCCTGTTCATCGACACGCGTGAGCTGCGCACCGGCTTTGTCGAGGCCGTCGCGACGCTCCCCACTCACCAGCGCACCGGCCTCGGCTCGCGCGTGATGGGCGCCATCGTCGGCGTGATCCGCGACCGCTTCGAGCTCGGCGCCCTGTCCACCGGCGAGCACGCGTTCTACGAGCGCCTCGGCTGGGAGCGCTGGCGCGGCCCGAGCTACGTCCGCGCCGCCGACGGCACGACGACGCGCTCGGCCGACGAGGACGGCGGCATCATGATCCTGCGATGCACGCCCAGCCGCGACGTCGATCTCACCGCCCCGATCGCATGCGAGGAACGGCCGGGTTACAGCTGGTAGCAAGAAATGGGGTCCGACCCGTTTTCATGCGCCGAAAAGCAAGAAATGGGGTCCGACCCCGTTTTCGCTCGACATGCCCGTGCTCGCATCGATCACGCGAACGTCGACCGCTGCCAACGACGCTCGGCAGCAGACTCGATGAACCAGTCCTTCGCGACGAAGCGCGAGATCAGGTGATACACGCAACCGGGCACGACTAAGGATCCACCGCGAGTCATCACACGCAACCGTCTACTCGCTGTACGACACTGCACGCCAGCGTCGAAGACAATGCTGTCCGAATTTCGGACGTCGCGACATTGCTGTCACGCGATCAGTGTTCGCCTGACAACGTCGGTAATTTTGGATAGAGAACGTCCGCAGTGCGGACGAATTTGCCGTGTTGCGCAGAAATTGGGTCGGACCTTATTTCGTTCAACATTCAACGCGCAGGGACGCATTTGGCCCGTGGCATGCACCATTTGTCGCCATGGATAAGGTGACTTTTTGTGGCCCTTGCAACTGCAACACCGGTGAAAAGTTCTGCAAGGACTGGTGGGATCATGGTGGGGGGATGTTCTCGTATGTGGAGGGGTCGGGCAGAAAGGAATCGTGTAGCTTAGTCGACCATTTTCTCTGTGGATTCGAGAGAGGGATCTCTGGGTTGTTCAGAGGCCAAAGGAAATCTAAGCGCTTTGGTGTGAAGCCGAAAAACAAGGAGCGTGGAATGCTGGCAGCGATAGCGCTCGCGGCGGGCATCGCGGCATTCGTGAGCTGGAGGTCGGCGCGCACGAGTCCGAAGCCGCCTTTGACGCCTGATAAGGCCGCAGAGAAGCGCTTTCGTGTGAAGCCGAAAAACAAGGAGCGTGGAATGCTGGCAGCGGTAGCGCTCGCGGCGGGCATCGCGGCATTCGCGAGCTGGAGGTCGGCGCGCACGACTGTGGGCACGCTGCGGTACGTTGTGCGCTAGTCGGTGATGATCCTGCGGTTGTCGCGAAACGTGCCCCGTCGGATGTTTCACGTTGGCGTCTCGCGGTAGCACGCCGTTCTCGATTCTTCACGGTAGAAAGAAATGGGGTCGGACCCCGTTTTCTTACGCGCCGAAATGGGAGAGAAACCCGCGTTCTGCTCAGGCGGGTTTCGCCTTTTCCGGCTCACGTACCTCGGAGGGCGGCGGCGGTCAGCACCGTGAGCAGCGCACTCGGGATCGACCAGAACCCGCAGAACTTCAGCGCGAGGCCGACCTCGAACGCGGTGCCGTTCTCGGTCCGATTTGTCGCGTAGACATCGATGTTCATGACGAGCGCGATTTTTCCGCTGCGTTCGATCGAGAGCTGAGCGGTTGCCCCGTTGCCTCCTCGGTTGACGTTCGCGAGAAGCAGGCCGGCCGACACATCGACATTACTGCGCGGCGAGAGCCAGCTGCGGTAACGACCGCGAATGACAAATGGAGCGGCCTCGGCTTCGCTCACCCAGCGCAGTCCGAAGGATCCGCCGAAGCCCTGGTGGCGCTTCGGAGCGTTGACGAGAAAGCCGCCCTCGAGCCCGAGATCAAAACCAAACGCGTAGCCTGTTGGTCCGACGACTGCGGGTTTGATGCCCCATGTCGTCTCGAGTAACACGACCGTGCTGCAAGAGCCGCCGCCGACGAGGCACACAGGTCGCGGCGGCGCAGCGGGCGCGGCGCCTGTTGATGACACCGGCAACGTGGTGGCAGGCTGAGCAGATGCCGTTGCTGTGCCCACGAGCATGACCAGCACGAGGCCCCTCATCAGGCCATCATGACGCACTGGAGCAAGACGGCGGAGCGTCTCGTCGCATATCTCGAACGGAGGACACCATGGGACTCTTGACCTTCAGCATCAACGTCACCCTGGACGGCTGCGTCGACCACCAGGAGGGAATCGCCGACGAGGAGACACACGCCTTCTTCACCCGCCTCATGGACGAGGGCGGGGCGCTGCTGTGGGGCCGCGTTACCTACGAGATGATGGAGAGCTACTGGCCGGCGGTCGCCCGCGGCGACGAGGAGGCGCCGCCGGCGATGCGCGAGTGGGCGCTCAAGCTGGATGCCAAACCGAAGTACGTGGTGTCGTCGACGCGAACGGACTTCCCGTGGACCAACAGCCACCACATCGCTGGCGACCTGCGCACGAGCGTGCAGCAGCTCAAGGACGCGACGCCGGCCGGCGTGCTCGTCGGTAGCCACATGCTCGCGACCGAGCTGGACCGGCTGGATCTGATCGACGAGTACAAGTTCCTCGTCCACCCCCGGATCGCCGGCCACGGCCCGACCCTGTACCAGAGCGGGCTGCCCAGCACGCGACGGCTCGAGCTGGTCTCGGCGAAGCCGCTCCGCTGCGGCGCGGTCGCCATGCACTACCGGCGCGCGCGCTGACTCAGAGCAGCCCCAGCGCGCCGAGCT
>DATDCH010000660.1:0-24477 GCA_036524455.1 Kofleriaceae bacterium
CCCTCGGGTCGCACCAGTCGATCAGTTCACTCTGATTGCGATGCGCGCCGGTCCTCGTGGCCGGCGTGTGTCGTTTCGGCTAAAAACTGCGTCGACAGAGCCGGGATGGAGAAATGGTAGACTCGGGGGTCTCAAAAGCCCCTTCCCTTTAAAGGAGTGTCGGTTCGAGTCCGACTCCCGGCACCGAAAACGAAACGCGCCAGTCCGAAGACCGGCGCGCTCGTTCGATCAGATGTTGTCTCTGATCGATGCGGCTTACATGCCGCCGCCCGCGCTGCCCGCCTCGGGCGCAGCAGCAGAGCCAGCGTCACCCGAGCCAGCGGCCGGGTCAGCCGGCGCCGCCGCCGAACCGGTGTCGGTCGGAGCCGCAGGCGCCTTCTTCTTGCCACAGCCCGCAAGCGCGGTGGCAGCCACAAACAGAACGATTGCAATCTTCTTCATACTCTCTAGTCCTCTGTTGGTTTGTTTTCGCTGCTGCCGAAGCCTGGACGACGCCAGCCAGCAAAAAATTATGGAGCCGGCGCCGGCTCGCCACTCGCTGGCGTTGGCGTCGGCGTCGGCGTGCCGTACGTAGCGCCGCCCGTGCCGTCGGTCTTCACTTCTTCGGTCGTGCCCTTGTTGTCCGGCGTCGCGTTCTTCTTCGCCTTGCCGCCGCACGCGATCAGCGATGCGGTTACGAGCAGTGCCATGATGAGCTTCATCGACGTCTCCTTGGTCCTCAGGCAGGGGAAATCTCTGCGAGCGCCGCCTCGAGCTCGCGGCGAGCATGCTGATCGCCGCGGCGCTGGGCAACTTCAATGCCTTTGCGATAGATCTCCGCGGCCTCGTCCTTGCGCCCCAGCGCGACGAGGGTTCCACCTGCCATCAGGTACGTGGCCACGTAGTCGGGGAACTTGGCGATCAGGTCCTCGAACGCTGCCCACGCCTCCTCGACCTGGCCGTTGCCTTTCAGCTCCATGGCCAGCCCATACCGAGGGAACGGATCCGTCGGAGACTTCTCAATGAAGCTACGAAAAGTGGCAATACGATCCATAAGCGAAGGGGCTACGTAGAACGACCCAAGAGGCGAGGCCTTACAGGGCTGCGCACGATATCTCAAGACTTCGACCCAAATGCCAGTGCCCAAACAACATTTCTGGTCGAGTGATCGTGCTACAAAGAGATAAGAGCCCGCGTGCAGCGAGCGTTTTCCAGGTTCGTCGGCGTCGATCTCGGGGGTGGCCGAGGCAAGACCACCGCTGTGGCCGAGGTCCGGATGGGCGCAGGCGGCGGAGCCGAGGTCATCGAGGTCGCGACGCGCAGCGGGCGGCTGCCGTGGACCGACGACACGCTGATCGGTCGGCTCGCCGTGCCCGACCCCGATCGCGTGATCGCCGTCGATGCACCCCTGACGAGCACCGCGTGCGGACGCTGCGAGCGCCCCGTGTGCCCCGGCATGGAAGCGTGCGCGGATCCCGCCGTCGTCTGGTTGCGCACGACCGGTCGCGCGCTCGTGCAGAAGATGGCGGCCGAAACCGTCGGCGGCGGCACGCGCTCGTTCCCGCAGCACAGCGCGCAAGCCCGGCTCGCGCCTTACACGCATCGCGCGACCGACGTCGTGATGACGTATCAACGCGGTCTGTTGCCGATGTCTTCGCTCGGCGCAGCGAACAGTCAGATCACCGCGCGCGCAGGACAGCTGCGCCGCCGGTTGCGCGGCGCCGGCTATCAATTGCACGGCAACCTGCTGGAGGTTTCGCCGCCGGCGACGATCGCAGCGCTATTCGGTCCGCGCATCGCGCGCGGCTACAAGCGCGACGCCGATCCGTGGGTGACGCGCGCGACGATCCTCGAGAAGCTCACTGATCTGACGTTCGCGCCGCAGAGCCGGATGGCGCGTGAAGACGTGCTGCGCAACGATCACTGCTTCGACGCGGTGATCACGGCGTACACCGCGTATCTGTGGGCGCGCGAAGGCTGGGAGCTGCCCGACGGCGTGTTCGCCGAAGACGGCTGGATCTTCTCGCCGCCATGACCGTACGTAAGATCCGGTAGCGCGCTCCCGCGCAGCGAGCGTCGTGGAGATCTCCGCAGAGCGGGCCGACGCGGCACGCATGCATGGATGCTGCGTAGTGTGCGCGCGGCATCGGTCGTGCAGCGGTGCCCGGCGCAGCCATGAAGACCGATGAAGTAGGCACGACGTGCTGTGGACCGACGCATCACGCGCGCACGATCCCGGCGACGCCGGTGATGCGTGCCCCTGCGCGACGTTCGACACAGAACATGGTGCGACTCGAGTCCGGATGGTTCTGGATGGGCAACGACGCCGACGCATCTGCCACCGACGGCGAAGCACCCGCGCACAAGGTTCGCTTGAGCGCGTTCTGGATCGATCGCACGGCCGTGACGAACGCCGAGTTCGCACGGTTTGTCGCCGCGACTGGCTATCGCACGGACGCGGAACAGATCGGCTGGTCGTTTGTCTTCCACCTGCTGCTGCCCGACGATTTTCCACCAACGCGTGCGGTAGCGTGTGCGCCGTGGTGGCGGCAGGTGGAGGGCGCTTCGTGGTACCAGCCCGAGGGACCGCAGTCATCGATCGACGATCGGCTCGACCACCCGGTCGTGCACGTGACGTGGCACGACGCCTACGCGTACGCTCACTGGGCGGGCAAGCGGCTGCCGACGGAAGCCGAGTGGGAGTACGCGGCGCGCGGCGGCCTTGCGAAGGCGATCTATCCGTGGGGCGACGAGCTGATGCCGAACGGCGAGCATCACTGCAACATCTGGCAAGGCACGTTCCCGAACGAGAACACGCGCGACGACGGGTTCGTTGGGACCGCGCCGGTCGGCAGCTTTCCGCCGAATGGATTCGGGCTCCACAACATGGCCGGCAACGTGTGGGAATGGTGCAGCGACTGGTTCAGCACCACCTACTACGAACAGTCGCGGCGCACCGATCCGAAGGGACCGCTGAACGGAAACGAGCGCGTGATTCGCGGCGGCTCGTACCTGTGTCACGAGTCGTACTGCAATCGCTATCGCGTCGCCGCGCGCTCGCACAGCACGCCCGACAGCTCGACGGGCCACATGGGATTCCGCTGCGCGCAGAACGTCGACGGTTAGATCAGCGCTTCGTAGGCAGCGGTGACTTCAGCGAACCGGCGCTCGAGCAGCTTGCGCTCGTGATGATCGACTTCGGGCTGGAGATCGGGATGCAGCTCGCGCGCGAGCCGGCGATAGGCGCGCTTGATCACTTCGAGGTCCGCATCGTCCGCAACGCCGAGCGTGCGCCGTGCAAACGTCCGCCTCGGATCGACTGCGCGTGTGCGCGCCGAGCGTTCGGCGACCACGCCCTCGACATCGAGCGCATCGACCGAGCGCAGGAAGTGAATGAACGCGAGCAGGCGAAACCGCGGCGTGCGCGCAAGCGACCAGATCTGATCGAGTCGACGCGGCTGCGCGAGCGAGAGCAGCATGCGCTTGTCGGCTTCGTCGCAGGTCGCAGGATCAGGCGCGAGCTCGACGCGGATCGACAGTCGAATGCCGGCGAGCTCGCGAAGCATGAGATCGGCGAGCGTGCCGTCGAGCTGCTGCTCGAGGTGCGTGCGAGCCCAGGTCGCGAGCGCGAGCTGATTCTGCACGCCCGGTGGATACGCCGTGACGCCGCCTTCGAACCGCACGTCGAGGTGATCGAGCGCGACGAGCCGCGCGAGCCTAGAAACCAGCGCGCGCTTCGCGACATCGCCATCCGCGAGCATCACCGCGCCACGGCGGAGCACGAAGATCTCCGCGCGATGCGAGCCCGCCGTCGTGATCGTCAGGACGCCGCTCGCCGCTTGGCGGCCGAGCCGATACAGAAGTCGCACGAGCTCGCCGCGACCACACACATGGCGCTGGCCATGAGCCGCGCGCTGGTTCGAAGCAGGAACCGCCACGGGGTCATCGTTGATGCACCGTGACGTGGGGGCAATTTTTCAGCCGCCGCTCGGACCTGAAGCCTGAAGAATGACTCACCGACCGAAGCGATCGGCGCAGCGGATCACATGAAGCCGGCTTTGCGACGCTCGACGATGAACTCGGTCACGACGTTGCGGACGTCCTCGCGGAACTTGACCAGGCCCGCCGCGATTTCGCGCAGCGCGGTCACCGCGGGCTTGTTATCGCAGTCGACTCCGGGAGTCGCGCCTCGCGAGAGCTGTCTCGCACGCTCCGCGGCCAGGATGACCAGTGCGAAGCGGTTGGGGACTTTGTCCAAGCAGTCTTCGACGGTAACTCGGGCCATGTGAGCCGCGGAACTTACCCCAGCGCGCCGGCATGTCAAGGGCACGCTTGCCAGACGTTCGACTACCAACTACCCTCAGAGTCGCGGCCTCTGCATCACCGGCAAGTGAGCGAACCGCCTTTAACTTATGCCCGTTCGCCCCCTCGTGCCCGCCGCGACTCGCGGTCCTGTCCGTATCGATCTCGACTGGGATGCCCTCGAGATCGCCGTCGAGCGCAACTCGCCCGACACGGACAGCTACCTCGACCTCACCACCGGTCGGGTCCTGACCATCACGACGGGCGACCCCGAGGCGGCGCTCAACCGGCAGCAAGTCTCGGAGAACATCCGCAATTATCTCAGGGTCGAGCCCGCGTCCTCGCGCGAGCAGTACCGCTGGATGGAGAAGTTCGTCGGCTCGGTGACCGACGAGCCGCTGCGCGAGCGCCTGATCATCTCGATCGACGGCAAGGGCGCGTTCCGCCGGTTCAAGGACGTGCTGCTCGCCTATCCCGCCGAGCGGGAGCGCTGGTTCTCGTATCGCGCCGAGCTGCTGCACTGGCACATCCAGCAGTGGCTCGAGCAGCACGACATCCATCCGACGAACGAGCCGCCGTGGGGCGCAGTGCAAGCGCCGGCCGAGCTTGTCAGCGTCGGCCGCCCCGTGGTGCACGGCACCGAAGCGCCGGGCGAAGCGCTGCGCCGCCAGGCGCGCGACTTGATCGAGACGATTCCCGCGATCGAATTGCCGACCGCGATCGCGTTCCTCGAGTTCTTGAAGCTGCGCAGCGCCGAAGCGATGGCAAAAGAGCATCGCGAGAACCTCGCGATCCAAGACGACGACGGCAAGCCGTGATGAGCGTCGCGCCGTGAGCTCGATCGAGCAGCTCGCGACCACGCTCGTGCAGCAAGCGCCCGATCTGAGCTCCGCCACGATCGAACAGCTGCGCATGGAGCTGTGGGCGGTCGGCTCGCCACTCGCGCTCGCGATCGCGCGCATCTACGAGCTGGTCGAGATGGACGTCGTCGATCCCGCGATCGCCCTGCCCGCTCTCGCCGAAGCGTGCGCGACACTCGTCGCCGGCGTCCAAGGTCGGGTCGGCGAGCGCGAGCTCGAAGCCGCGCGCTACCAGGTCGATACGCTGCAGCCCGTGCCCGACAAGCCGCCGCGCGTTGCCGCACCCGACGTGCCGATCACGCAGCTGCGCAAGCGATGATCACAGGACCTCGATCGAGAACGTCGTGCCGCTCCCGCTCGTGCGATCGAGGACGAAGTAGTTCACCCCCGCGGCGAGCTGCGGGTTGAGCTGGTTCAGGATGCCCGACGTGAACGCCGAGCAATTGCCGGTGACCGGCGGACACAAGCTGCCGGTGAACAAGCTGCCCGCGAACGCGGGCGTCAGGTCGATGCGACGATTGCCCGCCACCGGGGCGGTGAAGCGAAGCACGACCTCCGGGCCGCTGCCGCAGAGGTTGCCGTACTGGTTACCCGCGCCCGCGATCGACCCGCTCGTCAACGGGACGCCGGCCTGCAGATCGATGACGTCGTCGCAGATATCACCCGGCGGTGCGGTGGTGCTCGCGTCTCCCGAGCCTTGGCCGTCCGTCGCGCTCGCGTCGACTGCGCTGACTTCGCCGAGCGGATCGAACGCGATCCTCCCGCACCCGCAGAGAAGAGCGATGGCCCACACCAATCGCATGCGCTCACTCTAGCGCGTCGCGCGCGCGAGCGATGCCAGTTGACAAAGACTCGCGTCGACGGGCTGTTCTATCACGCGGTCCGCCACGGCGAGAAATCGTCGCCGCGCTTCGGTTCGAGAAGTAGTCACTGCACGGCGAGCGAGAACGTCGTGCCGGCACCGGCCGTCTTGTCGACGATGATGTACCAGGTCGACCCGGCATCGACGATCGGATTGAGGAGCCGCGACATGTTCGCGGTATACGGAACGCAGGCGCCGCCGGCCGACGGACACTGCATCGACATCCAGAGGCCACCGTCGAACGTCGCGAGGATCGTCACCGCGTATTCGCGCGACTCGGTCACGTCGAGCCGATACACGACCTCGATGCCATCGACGCAGGGGCCGTTCGTGATGTCGTTGCCCGCGCCGGCGAGCGATTCATCGGGCAGCAGCATGCCGGCTCCGATCGCGCGCGGTTCGGCGCAGGTCTCGCCCGACCCCGAGGGCGTGCTGCCGTCGCCAGCCTGATCGTCACCGCCGCCGAGCGGATCGAAGTTGACGCGACCGCACGCGCAGCACACGACGAGGGCAAACCACGCCCGCATGGCGCGTGTCAGCCGCGCACCGCGACGACGAACTTCAAGTAGCTCGCCTCCGGGAAACCCGGCACGGTCGGGAAGTCCGGCGGCAGCGAGCGGCGATCGACGATCTGCAGCCGCGTGCCGGCGCTCATCGCGCCTTCGGCGAGCGCGCGCTCGAACTCGTCGGCGCTCATCTTGTGCGTCGATGACGCGGCGACGAGCAGACCACCCGGCGCAGTGACTTCGAGCGCTGCCGTGATCAGCTCGGCATAGTCGCGCATCGCGCTCCACGGTTTGCCGCCGCGTGCCGCCGCGCTCGCGAACGCGGGTGGATCGACGACGACCATGTCGAACTTGCGGCCGCGCTCGACGAAACGCGCGAGCACTTTGAACACGTCGCCGACGATGTGCTCGGGCTTCTCCGGATCGAAGCCCGATGCGCTGAAGTTGCGGCGGGCGCGCGCGTGCGCCTTCGCGGCGACGTCGATCGCGCACACCTCCGTCGCGCCACCGGCGTGTGCGTAGACCGAGATCGCGCCGGTGTACGAGAACAAGTTCAGCACGCGGCGATCCTTCGCCCACTCGCGCACCGCGCGACGGCCTTCGCGTAGATCGGCGAACAGACCGGTCGACAGCGGCGCGGTGACATCGACGACGAACGACAGATCGTCTTCGACCACTTCGATGTCGACGGGTGCGGCGCTGCCGCGCACGAGCTCGGCTGCGGCCTGGCGCGGCGCCTCGCCGCCGAGCGAGCGATAACGACGCTGCTCGTAGATCGCCTTCGGTGCGAGCTCTTCCTCGAGCGCAGCGTAGAAGTCGTCGCGCAGGTTCGTGACCGACGCCGAGTACAACTGCGTGACGAGATAGTCGCCGTAGCGCTCGACGACGAATCCGGGTAAGCCGTCGCTCTCGCCGTTGACGATGCGCACGCAGCCGAGCTTGACGAGATCGACCACGCGCTTGCGCAGCGCGATCGCAGCGCGCACGCGCTCGCGGATCAATCGGCCGTCGATCGCGATGTCCGGTTTGCGGACAAACACGCGCAACGCGATCGAGCTGTCGGCGTCGTAGAGCGCGCGACCGACGAACTCGCCGTCCGGATCGATGAGGTCGATCGATGTGCCTGGTTCAGGCGAAATCGGGCGTGGACCGAGCGCCTCTCGGTATACCCACGGATGCCCGAGTCGGACGCGGGACGCGACGTCGGCGGAGAGGCGGACCGTGTTCTTGCGAACGATTGGCGCGCCGCGGACGGGGCGACGAGGAGATCTGCGGGTTTGCGCCATAAAGTTTCGGTAGACAGACCTCCTACCCCACGAGTACTGTCCGCCGCAATAAGCGGCCGTATGAACGATCCTCGTCCTCTCGCAACTCTCGAGCCGGTCCGGTTCGGCGAGTTCCTGCTCCATCGCCAATTGATCACGGATGACCAGTGGCTATGCGCCTTGGCCGAGCACTGGAGTGCCACCGGTTCGGGGAAAATGCCCATCGGGTCCACGATCGTGGCCAATGGTTTCCTCGCTCGCGACGTCGTAGAGCGGGAAGCCCGCATGTTTCACGATGACATCGAGGTCGTGGAGGTCGTTCCGAGGTCTGAGCGGAACACCATCCCTAGCCTTCCCGTGCACCGCGCCTGATTCGTTGATGAAGAAACGCGGCGTGGGGCCGCGGTTCGTTGCTACACTCCAGCCCGTCTTACCGGAGTCCCATGATGGCAGTCGATTCTAAACAGGGTGGCACCGGCGTTCCTGCGACCGGCACACCGTCGGCAGGAACACCGAGCGCGGCGTCGACGCTAGCGGGCATGCCCGCGGTAGCGGCCAACGGCAAGAACGCAAAGCGCAAGCGGCCTTCGTCGCTGCTCGCGTCTGCGTCGTCGCTGCCGTCCGTGGAGAATTCACTCGACGATTTCATCGCGCGCGCCAACGAGACGCTCGGTGACGCGAGCTTCGACGCGGCTCGCGCCGCCGAGAAAGAGCTCAAGCAAGAAGACGAGAAGCGCAAAGAGCAAGACTCGCTGCGCATGAAGGCGACCGAGCAGCAGATGCGCGAGAGCCAAGCGCGCGAGGAATCGCTGCGCCGCCAGCTCGACGGTCTGCAAGGCAAGCTCGCCGAGGCAGAGGCCCGCGCCGCGGTTGCGAGCGCCGGTGGCTCGCAGGACGGCGTGATCGCCGACCTCAAGGTTCGACTGTCCGCACTCGATGACGCGAAGCGCGCATCCGAAGAGCGCAGCTCGCAGCTCGCACAGGAGCTCGTGCTCGCGAAGGCGACCGCTGCGTCCGCGCCGTCCGGTCCGCCCCCATCGCTCACGTTCTCGGATCCCGACGAGATGGAGCAACGCGCGCTCGTCGCCGAGGCGAAAGCTGCCAAGGCACTCGCTGCTGCCAAAGCTGCCGCTGCAGGCCTTACCGTGAATCCAGCCGACCTCGCCGCGATCGAGAGCGGCCTCGTCGTGCCGATGGACACCCGCAAGAAAGGCACGAACTGGGGCCTGATGTTCGCCGCGCTCCTGGTCGGTGGCGCAATCGCTGCCGCCGCCGTGTTCTTCGTGCTCAACCAGAACAAGCAGAGCAGCACGTCGGCGTCTGCGGCCCCCGCGGCGCAGCCTGCGGCACAGGCCGCCCCGCCCGCGCCGGTGAAGCCGACGGTGACGCCGATCGAAGAGCCGGCCGCTGCGCCTGCGCAGCCCGAGCCGGGCACGGCCGCTGCGGCCCCCGCCGCTGCGCCCGAGGCCAAGGTCGAGGACAAGGCCCCCGAGGCGAAGACCGAAGTGAAGGCAGAGCCGGCACCGGTCGAGGACAAGAAGACGGCGAGCGTGGAGAAGAAGGCAGCCACGCCGAAGAAGGCATCGGCCCCGAAGAAGGCCACGAAGAAGGCCAGCGGTGGCGGCCTCGCGGACCCGTTCGGCGGCGGCGGCGAGACGGCCCCGGCGCCCAAGGCGGCTCCCAAGAAGAAAGACAAGAAGTCGGGCGGCGGCGGCGGCGGTATCGTCGACCCGTTCTAGACGGCACCGATTGCCAGCCACGCAGCACGCCCGGGCGTGCTGTTTCGTTTTCGGCTCCTCGGCGGATGGCTGAGTCTGGAGGTGCGACTTGCGCCGCCATCGCATACGCAACAGCCGGGCCCATGATTCTGCGCGCCAAGCGCAGGCATGCGGAGGTCGTCACACCGACGACGAACACGCCTCGGAGCGGTGCGTCGATGCCATCCGAGGGATCTCGGATATTCATCGTTGCATCGAGGGTAACCCTGCGATATTGACCATCCCGCTAGCGCGCTCCGCGTAGCGGGGGTTTTGTGAACCGTTTCATTCTCTGCATCGCCATCGTGCTCGGTTCCGTCGCGACTTCCGCGTGGGCCGAAGATCCCGCGCCATCGAAGGAACAACTCGAAGCGGCCAAGAAGGCTTTCGGCGAGGGCAAAGCGCTCTACGACGAAGGCAAGTTCCCCGACGCCGTCGAGAAGTTCAAAGAGTCGTACCGGCTCTCGCGCAACCCGCTGCTCCTCTACAACATCGGCCACACACTCGATCAGGCCGGGCAGAAGGACAAAGCGCTGTTCTACTACCGCAAGTTCCTCGCCGATGCGCCGCCGAACGCGCAGCAGCGCAAGGATGTGCAGAAGCGTGTCGAGGTGATCGAGAAAGAGAACCTCGAAGCGGATCTCGCGGGCACGTCGACGACGACGACCACGACGACAACCGGCACGGGCCCGACGACGACGAAGCCCGAAGAGAAGAAAGCGATCGTGGTCAAACCGGCCGGCACGTACACGGAGAAAGATTTCCAGCACCAGCTCGTCGAGTCCGCGCCTCCGGGCAAGCCGCTCGACGTCACCGCGTTCGTCCCGGAAGACTCGGGCTTCGTCGTCACGCTGTACTACCGCGGTGCTGGCGAGCCGAAGTTCTTCGCGAAGCCGATGAAGTGGCGTTACAAGGAGCTCGTCGCACGCATTCCGTCGGCGAAGATGGCCGGTAGCTCGATCCAGTACTACGTCGAGGCCAAGGATCAAGCCGGCACGCTGATCGCGAAGTCGGGCAAGTCGACGAGCCCGAACCTGGTCAACATCGAGCCCGGCGCGACGCCACGCTTCTACCCGGATCTTACCGACGAAGGCGAGACCATCAGCCAGACTCAGGTGAAGGCGCGCGACGAGGAAGAGGATCCGCTCAACCGCGGCAGGGTCAAGCAAGCCGTCGACGAGGAAGGCAACCAGAAGGAACAGCCCGTCGAGACGCCGCTGGCGCCTGGCAACGGGTTCCGCGATGTCGGCTCGTCGAAGTTCACCAAGGCGAAGTGGATCTCGACCGGCGCTGCCGGTGTGTTTGTGGGCCTCTCGGTCCTGACCTTCGTCCTCGCGAAGAAGCAGGCCGACAACCTGCTCGCCGACTCGACGTCGTGCGGAACGCCGCCGTGCCGCATGTTCGACGAGGAATACGACCTCGCCGTGCAGAATGCCGGCAAGCGCTACAACACGCTCCACCAGGTGACGACGGTATTCGGCGTCGCAGCGGCGGGTGTCGCGGCGTACTTCTGGTATCGCGAGCTAACTGCAAAGAAACGCGGCGAGCTGAAGGTCACCAACAAGAACAGCTCTCCGGAGACGACGTGGGCGATCACGCCGACCGTCACCGAAGGCTTCACCGGCGCCTCCGCGGCGGCTCGCTTCTAGAGGTCGATCATGCGCAACCTCCTCCTCGTTCTGTTCGCTTGTTCGATCGCGGCGTGCACGCCGTACGATCCGGACCTCGGTCCCTCTCCGTTCTTGTGCGGCCCGCTCGAGCAAGACCCGCGCTGTCCCGACGGCTACACGTGCACGATGATGGGCACCGCCGAGTACTGCCTCGCGATGGGCGGCACGGTGCCGGTCGACGGCAACAACCTCAACTGCGCCGACGACAGCTCGCTCGAGCCGAACGACATGATCTCGCAGGCGTTCCAAACGCCGGTCGCGACGCAGAAGAACACGCTGACGTTTGCGGGCCTCGCGATCTGCCCGGCCGGTGACGCCGACAACTACGCGGTCACGATCACGGCCGCCAACCAGAACCTCGAAGTGCTGATCGAGTTCGATCCGGCGGGCGCTGACCTCGCGGGCTCGATCCTCAACTCGGGCGGCACGCCGATCGCGAACGCATCGCCGACGGCCGCGGGCATGAAGCGCGCGTACACGCCGAACCTGCCGACCGGCGTCTACTACGCGAAGGTGTCGGGCCCGATGATGGGCACCGGCGTGACGACGAACAACTACAAGATGACGATCAACGTCACTGGCCCCTGATCGGACGCGCTCGCGTCGCCGAAGAGCTGCTTTGTAAGCAGCTCTTTTTTTTGTCAGGCGACTTGCAGCTTGAACGCCCAGCGCCGAACTTCGGCGCCGAGCTCGTTGTCGTTGCCGGCGACTTGCGTCAACCGTGCGAGCGCAACCCCTGCGCCCGCGTAGTCATGACTTTCCCAGCATGTCCTCAGCTGTAGCCTGAGAAGCGCGATCTGTTTGGCCTCGGCGTAGCTCATCGGATCCTCCAAGGAAGCGCCCATCGTTAAATTCGGGGGCTCCTCGTCAGCCCGCAACTTTTTGGACGTATGAGGCGCCGAAACATTTCGCCGCGAGGTCGTGCCGCTCCTCACGCTTACCTCCGTTAGCGCTGGGGTCCCTGGCCCTCCGGGTGGTTTGACGGATCCCCCAATCGCGCGGTACCTTGTGAAAAACCTGAGTGTTTTTGGGGAGACACCGGTATGAGCCGTATTGGAGAGCTGTTGGTTCGCGAGAAAATGCTCTCGCTCCAGCAGCTGCAGCAGGCGCAGGACGAAGCCAAGCGCACGGGCAAGCGGCTGGGCGCGACGCTCGCGCGTCTGGGCTATGTCGATGACCAGAAGCTGACCTCGTTCGTCGCCAAGCAATACAGCCTCCCCTCGGTCAACCTCAGCGAAGTCGAGATCGACCCCGCCGTCCTCAAGCTCATCCCGCGCGAGATCTGCGAGAAGCATCAGGTCATCCCGGTCCGCCGCAATGGTCCGACGCTCGTCGTCGCGATGGCCGACCCGTCGAACATCTACGCGATCGACGAGCTCAAGTTCCTCACCCAGTACAACATCGAGCCCGTCGTCGCGTCGGAGTCGGGGCTCGAGGCCGCGCTGTCCCGCCACTACGACAAGGGGCCTGACCTCGACCAGATGGTCGGCGAGCTCGAGGTCGAGGACGTCGACTTCGCGTCGATGACCGACGAGAACGTCAACGTCGTCGACCTCGAGAACCAGGCCGGCGAGGCACCCGTCGTCAAGCTGTGCAACGCGATCTTGCTGTCGGCGATCAAGAAGAAGGCGTCGGATATCCACATCGAGCCGTACGAGAAGAGCCTGCGCGTACGGTTCCGGATCGACGGAATTCTTCAAGAGGAGATGCGGCCGCCGCTCAAGCTGCGTAACGCGATCACGTCGCGTCTCAAGATCATGGCGTCGCTCGACATCGCCGAGCGGCGGTTGCCGCAGGACGGTCGCATCAAGCTCAAGATCGGCGGCAACAAGGAGATGGACTTCCGCGTCTCCGTGCTGCCGACGCTGTACGGCGAGAAGATCGTCATGCGTCTGCTCGACAAGTCGACGCTGCAGCTCGACATGACGAAGCTCGGCTTCGACACCAGACCGCTCGAAGACTTCAAAGTCGCGATCAAGAAGCCGTACGGCATGGTGCTCGTCACCGGTCCCACCGGTTCGGGCAAGACCACGACGCTGTACTCGGCGCTCTCCGAGCTCAACACGATCGATCGCAACATCTCCACCGCCGAAGACCCGGTCGAGTTCAACCTGCACGGCATCAACCAGGTGCAGATGCACGAGGATATCGGCCTCAACTTCGCGACCGCACTCCGCGCGTTCTTGCGGCAAGACCCGAACATCATCATGGTCGGCGAGATCCGCGACTTCGAGACCGCCGAGATCGCCGTCAAGGCGGCGCTCACCGGCCACTTGGTGCTGTCGACGCTCCACACCAACGATGCACCATCGACGGTGTCGCGCCTACTCAACATGGGCATCGAGCCGTTCCTCGTGACCGCATCCGTCAACCTCGTGCTCGCACAACGGCTCTCGCGCCGCATCTGCGCCGACTGCAAGATCCCGGCGGAGAAGCATCCCGAAGCGCTGCTCAAGATGGGCATGTCCGAAGAGCAGATCCGCAAGGGCACGATCATGAAAGGCAGGGGCTGCGGCACCTGCAACAACACCGGCTACAAGGGCCGCGTCGCGCTCTACGAGGTGATGCCGTTCACCGACCCGCTCAAGGAGCTCGTGCTGCAAGGTGCGTCGGCGGCGGAGATCAAGACCGAGATGATCCGTGGCGGCACCCAGAGCCTACGGCTTGCAGGCATCCAGAAGATTCTCGAAGGCGTCACCACACCCGAAGAAGTTCTCCGCACCACCGTCGACGATTAGGGATCGAGCACCGATGGCCGCACCCAACCTCCAAGCGCTGCTCAAGGCGATGCTCGACAAGGGAGCGTCGGATCTCCACGTCACCGCGGGCTCGCCGCCGCGCTTACGCATCGACAACGAGCTGGTGCGTCTGCAGACCGATCCGCTGACGCCGGTCGACACCAAGACGCTGTGCTACTCGGTGATGAACGACTCGCAGAAGCTCCGCTTCGAGGAGGATCTCGAGATCGACTTCTCGTTCGGTATCCGTGGTCTTGCTCGCTTCCGCGCGAACGTCTACATGCAGCAGTCGTGTGTCGCGGGCGCGTTCCGGCTCGTGCCGTATCAGGTGATCCCACTCGAGGAGCTCGGGCTGCCGGCCGTCGTCGCCGACCTGTGCGAGAAGCCGCGCGGCCTCGTGCTGGTCACGGGCCCGACCGGCTCGGGCAAGTCGACGACGCTCGCATCGATGCTCGATCGCATCAACACGCGGATGCGCGGTCACATCATCACCGTCGAGGATCCGATCGAGTTCCAGCACGCCCACAAGGCGTGCCTCGTCAACCAGCGGGAGATCGGCCGCGACAGCCAATCGTTCAAGCGCGCGCTCAAGTACATCCTGCGCCAGGATCCCGACGTCGTGCTGATCGGCGAGATGCGCGACCTCGAGACGATCGAGGCGGCGCTCGCAGTCGCCGAGACCGGCCACCTCGCGTTCGGCACGCTGCACACGAACTCCGCCATCCAGAGCATCAACCGCATCGTCGACGTGTTTCCGTCGCACCAGCAGGCGCAGGTGCGCGCGGTGTTGTCGTTCGTGCTCGAGGGCGTGGTGTCGCAGACGCTGATCGCGAAGGCCAACGGCGTCGGCCGCGCGCTCGCCGCGGAGGTCATGGTGCCGAACGCCGCGATCCGGAACCTGATCCGCGAGGACAAGCTGCACCAGATCTACTCGCAGATGCAGATCGGCCAGTCGAAGTTCGGCATGCAGACGATGAACCAGTCGCTGACCGACCTCTACCTTCGCAAAGTGATCTCACTCGAAGACGCAATCGGCCACTCGAGCGAGGTGGACGAGCTCAAGACGATGATCTTGAACGGCGGCGGTTCGCTCGGCAGTCTCTCGGGGCCAGGCGCCTCCGGCCAACACAAGCGGTGAGGAGCTGACATGGCGAGATTCAACTGGGAAGGCACGACGCGCGCAGGTGAGAAGCGTCGCGGCGTGATCGAAGCGGAGAGCCGCTCGATCGTTGAAGAGCGTCTACGCAGCGACAACATCCTCGTCCAGAGCGTCAAGCGCGAAGGCGGCCTCGGCGACATCCAGATCCAGATCGGCACCGGCATCAGCGCGAAGGATCTGCAGATCTTCACGCGCCAGCTCGCGACGATGATCGACGCCGGTCTGCCGCTCGTGCAGTGCCTCGACATCCTCGCCGCGCAGAGCGAGAACAAGTCGTTCAAGAAGATCCTCTCGCAGGTCAAGACCTCCGTCGAACAGGGCTCCACGTTCTCGGAGGCGCTCAGGAAGCACCCGAAGGTGTTCGACGAGCTCTACGTCAACCTCGTCGCCGCCGGCGAAATCGGCGGCATCCTCGACACGATCTTGAACCGCCTCGCGATCTACATCGAGAAGGCCGTCAAGCTACGCGGCCAGCTCAAGAGTGCGATGTACTACCCGATCGGCATTCTCGTGGTCGCGATCGGCGTCATCGCCGTGATGCTCGTCAAAGTCATCCCGACGTTCGAAGCGATGTACAAGGACATGGGCAACGCCGAGCTGCCGGCCGCTACTCGCTTCGTGATCGGCCTTTCCAACTCGTTCATCGACAAGTGGTACATCTTCGTCGGTACGCTGTTCGGTTTGATCTTCGGTGTCATCGCGATGCGACGAACGGAGGGCGGCCGCGAAACGCTCGATCGCATCCTGTTACGGTTTCCGATCATCGGGCCCGTGCTCCGCAAGATCGTCGTCGCCCGGTTCACGCGCACGCTCGGTACGCTGCTCGCGTCCGGTGTGCCGATCCTCGACGCGCTCGACATCTGCGCACGCACGTCAGGCAATCGCGTCGTGCAAAACGGCATCTTGCGCGCGCGGGACCGCATCTCTGAAGGTCACGACATGGCAGGTCCGCTCGCCGAGTCCAAGGTGTTCCCGACGATGGTCGTCCAGATGATCGGCGTGGGCGAACAAACCGGCGCGATGGACCAGATGCTCCAAAAGATCGCCGACTTCTACGAAGAAGAGGTCGATACCGCGGTCTCGGGCCTGACCTCGCTGATCGAGCCGGTGATGATGGCGTTCCTCGGCGTCGTCGTCGGCGGTCTGATCATCGCGATGTACCTGCCGATCTTCAAACTCGCCGGTAACATCCAGGGATGACCGAAGCGACGATCGGCAACCGTCTCGTGGCGCCCAACGCGTCACCCGGCGACTCGCTGATCCGTCCTCCACCGGTGACCACGCCGATCAGCGACGTGCGCCGGCGCGTCACGCGCATTCTGCTGCTGCGCACGGTCGTCGTCACGGTGGTGCTCGGCTTGTCGGTCTGGGCGCTGCTCCGCGGCGAAGCGCCGGCGAGCGCGGCCGTGTGGCTGCAGTCGACGATCATCGCGGCGACGTATCTGTCGTCGATCGTGTTCGGCGTGCTGCTGACGCGCGGGTTTTCGCCGAAGCGTGTCGCGCGGCCGATGATGGCGAACGACCTCGCGCTGACGAGCGCGCTCGTTTACGTGACGGGTGGCGCGCAGAGCCCGTACACGTTTCTCTATGCGCTGACGGTCGTCGCGGCCGGCGCGCTGTCGTATCGCCGCGGCGCCGTCATCGTCACGGTCGCATCGCTGTTGTCGATACTTGTCGTGTCGTTGCTTGCGTGGGGACAGGTGATCGACTTGCCTCTGTCGGCGCAGGTGCGGCCGTGGGAACAGTCGACCGCCGACCTCGTGCGCACGCTCGGCATCAACGTCGCGGCGCTGATCGGCGTCGGCGCGCTCGGCTACATCTTTGGCGATCAGCTGCAAAAGAGCGCCGACACGCTGGCGACGACGCGGCGTGCGGCCGCCGATCTGCTCACGTTGCACCAGGACATCGTGCGCTCGCTGAGCTCGGGCCTGATCACGACGACGGTCGAGGGCACCGTGCTGACCGCGAACCACGCTGCCACCGAGATCCTGCGCGCCGGGCACGGCACGCTGACCGGCAAGTCGATCGACACGATCATGCCGGGCCTGACGTCGCTGTTGACCAGCGCAAAGGGCGAGCTGCGCCGGGCAGACCTCACGGTGCCAACCGCCGACGACGACAGAACGATCGGCGTCACCGTGTCGCCGCTGCGCGACGTACGCGATCAGACCGTCGGCTGCGTGATCAACTTCCAGGACCTCACCGAGCTCAAGCGACTCGAGATGCACGCGCGCCGCACCGAACGCATGGCGACGGTCGGCCAGCTCGCGGCGGGTGTCGCGCACGAGATCCGTAACCCGATGGCCGCGATCTCGGGCTCGATCGAGCTGCTCAAACAATCCGCGCAAACCTCCGACGACGATCGCGCGCTGATGACGATCGTGCATCGCGAGGTGCAGCGGCTCAACGGGTTGATCGGCGACTTGCTCGACTACGCAAACCCGCGCCCGAAGCAGACGGTCGACTTCGATCTCGGCTCGCTGGTCGCCGAGACCGTGCAGGTCGCGCGCGGCGACCAGAACTTCTCGGATATCGAGATCATTGCCGCGGTCGACGACCCGCTGCCGATCCACGCCGATCCCGCAAAGCTGCGCCAGGTCGTGTGGAACCTCGTGCGCAACGCGGCCGATGCGGCGGGCGGCGGCGGCAAGCGCGTGGAGGTCGAGGCGCGGCGCGACGGCGCGGGCGCGCGGATCACGGTGGCCGACAACGGTCCGGGCATTCCCGAAGCGCTGCTCGGCCGCATCTTCGATCCGTTCGTGACGACCAAGCAGAAAGGCACCGGCCTCGGCCTCGCGACGTGTCACGCGATCATCGCCGAGCACGGCGGGCGGATCGACGTCGATAGCGCGCCCGGGAAGGGCACCAAGATGGTGGTCTCGCTCCCGCCGCCGCGATAGGCTCGCCGCGTGCTTTGCCCGATCTGCACGCAAGCGCTCGAGGGTGGCGAGCTGCTCATGGTCTGCACGACCTGCCACAAGACGCTCGGCGGCAGCTCGCGGCTCAGCGTCGGTGCAACGGGTGAGTTCCGCGTGCCGACGCCGGAGATGATCGAGGCTGTCGCGGAATCCGAGCCCGGCGAGCGCCCCGACGCCACCGATGCGTGCTCGTGGTGCGGCAAGCGCGAGCGCGAAGTGAAGAAGCTGCTCGGCCGCGCCGGCACCGCGCTGTGCAACGAGTGCGTGTCGCTCGCGTGCGACATCATGGATGCAGAGCTCGGCACCAACTGGCGCTGACATTGCAGCCCTCTGTCTGCTGAAAACCCTACAAGGAGCAGACAAATGGCTAAGAAGAGCTCGGTAGACCAACTGAATAGTTTTCTGCGCGGTGAGCTTTCCGCTGTCGAGACATATCGCATGGCGCTCGACAAGCTCGACGCGAGCCCGTCGCGTGCCGAGGTCGAGGCGTGCCTCGCGTCGCACCACGAACGGGTGATCGCGCTGCGCGACGCGATCATCCAGCTCGGCGGCAAGCCGGCCGACTCGTCGGGGCCGTGGGGGCTGTTCGCGAAGGCCGTCGAGGGCACCGCAAAGGTGTTCGGTGACAAGGCTGCGATCGCCGCTCTCGAGGAAGGCGAGGACCACGGCCTGCGCGACTACAAGGGCGAGCTCGACGACGAGGATCTCGACATGCAGAGCAAAGCGCTGCTGACGTCGCGCCTGTTGCCCGCGCAGCAAGCGACGCACGATCGGATGAGCGCGCTCAAGCACCGCATGAAGGACTAACGAGATCGCCGGCGAAGGCGCGGTTAGCGCTAGCGCGCGAGCGCGTCGGCGCGGAGGCGATAGTCCTCCGCGTATGCGGTCTCGCCTTTTTGCGACCACGCCTTCGCGAGATCGCGGCAGCGCTCGGCTTCGAGGCGGGCCGGCAATTCGCCCGCCGCGCGCATGCCATCGAGCACGGCGATCGCGTCATCGATGCGACCGACCGCGAGCAGCGCCATGCCACGCGTGTGCTGCACGGCCGGTACATCGGGCCGCAGCGCGGTCGCTTCGTCGACGAGCGCGAGCGCGGCCTGCGGATCGCGGCCAGCCGCGAGCTCGGCGCACGCGCGGTTGTTGAGCCACACCGCGCGCTCGGCGGCGGCGAGCTGCGCCTTGTCCAGCGTCGCGAGCAGCTGCTCGGCGCGATCGACGTGACCCGCCGCAACGAAACAGCCCGCACGCGAGAGCAGCGCCGACCGTTCCCGCAGCGCCGACGGTGCGAGCAGGCCGATCAGCCGGTAGCGACGCTGCGCCGCGGCGTACTTGCCCGCTTCGAACGCGTCGTGCGCGGACCGCGGCAGCCACAGCCAGACCCACAGCAGCCCCAGCACACCGAGGCTCACGCCGCCGAGCACACCGACGCGTGCACTGGCGAGGTTGCCGCCGACGATCGGAAGCAACACCACGACAATGGCGACGGCGAGGAGGCGTGCGACAAAGCGCATCGGTCGGAGAATAGCTGACTCCCGAGCAACCGGTTTGCGCGAAGATCGGTCCGATGTTCGTGCGCGCCGGCCCCGTGCTGCTGATCTCGTCGATCGTGCACGGCGTGTTGGTTGCGATTGTCGCCGATGGGGTCAGCTCGCCTGGAAAGCGAGCGCCCGTGGTCGAACCGATGGTGCCGCTAGCCGCGGTCCTCACGAGCGAGCCCATCGAGGTCGCGTTCCTCGTCGAAGAACCGACCGTCGCCCCACACCATGCAGCGACATCGACGCGCACGACGCGGGCCACGACCACGATCGCGAGCGCGAGCACGACCACGGCCGCGAGCACGACCACGGCCGCGAGCACGACCACGCCCGCGAGCACGACCACGGGCACGAGCGAACCAGGAACGGGTCCGAGCCAGCCGGGAACGGGTCCGGGCGCCGGACTCATGCGCATGCGCGGCAAGGACCTCCACCTGCACGACGAGACGGCACAGCGGATCGCGAGCGCACCGCAAGCGCCGCGCGACGAGCCGCGCGTGTCGGGCAAGCTCGAGTCGCAGCCGGGTGGCCGCGCGGTCATCCACGATCGCGTGACAACGGTGACTGTCGACGCCGACGGCAAGGCGCACTTCGACGACAAGAAGGACATCGATCTGAAATTTCGACTGCCGGTCCCGAAGTTTTGGCGCGTGCGCGAGATAGGCGAGGAGATCGGTCACGAGTGGCGCGAGTGGTTCAAGGATCCCGAAGCCGGTAAGCGCTACGGACGCACGCAAGATCTATCGCCGCACATGCAGGCAACGCCCGGCGTCTGTGACTCGTGGGCGAATACGATGTGCGACGACCCACTCGCGCCGCGCATCGCCCAAATGGTGCGCGAGCGCAAAGCGGTCAACGGTCCCCTGTTCGGTGGCGCCGCCGACATCACGGCGTGGCTGCACCGCAAGTTCGTCGGCGATCCGTACGCGTCGCGCAAGCTCAAGCTCCTCGACGACACGCGCGAGGAGCGCGTCGCGATGGGCGAGCGCCACCGCGCGCAACAAGCCGTTCGCAGCGCCGAATTCATGACGCGAAACCTCGAGGTGCTGTGGGCGCGCGAGCTGCCATCGGTCGCGCGACGTGCCGCGCTGTTCGAGCTGTGGGACGAGTGCGGCGAAGACGACGCCGGCATGCGTGCACGCGCGGTCGTGATCGGCTGGATCCGCGCGCGGCTGCCCGCCGGCTCGGCGGACGCATTTACCGACGACGAAATCGCCGTGTTGCAGACGCGCCGCACGTCAAGTGCAGCGTTTCAGCCCTATGCGGAATAACGAGCCTTGACGCCAGCGCTCCGCTCTGCGAAGCCATGCCCATGCGCGTCGCCCTCCTGGTTCTGCTTGCCGCCTGCTATGCGAGCAATCCGCCGCCGCAACCAGCCTATGGCCCGGCGCCGCAGCAGCCGCTGTCGACGCATCAGGGCGTCTGCACGCCCGGCACCGATGGCCAGGAGTACTGCGGCGCGGGCCACGCCGGCTATCCGCAGGGCTACCCGCCCGGTTATGTCGGCAACGGTTACCCGAGTGGAACGCCGGAGCGCAACGGCGAGGTCTGCATGACCGGCACCGATGGCGCGACGGTCTGCGGCTACGACTGCAAGATGGGCTCGGTGGGCCGCGTGTCGTGCGCCGCGTCGCGGGGCGGCCAGTGCACGCAAGGCAGCGACGGCCACGTCTACTGCACGCCGGGTCCGTCGCGCTGATCGCGCGAGCTCAGACGTACGCGATCGCGAGGTTCGTCGGCATCGCGAACGACAAGTGATCGCCGACCTGGTAGCGCGCGAGGTCCGCCTTGCAGTCGACAATGACTTTCGCGACCAGCTCCTCGATGTCGACGCCGTCGTAGACCTCGGGCATCACGGCGGCGCCGGCACCCGCGCTCATGCGCACGAACTTCTCCGGCTGCGGAAACCGCGTGTGGATCGTGTGGGTCTGCATCTCGACGCGTTCGAAGCCGGCACCGTCGAGCAGGCTCTTCAGCACGTCGGCGTCGCCGAGCGTGAACGGCGCTGCCGCGCGCGCTTCGGTGACGTTCAGGTGGCGCGCGATCGATCTCATCAACGTCGCAAAGAACGTCTGGCGGTCGAGGTTCTGCCAGCACGCGACGACCGCGCGGCCCCCGGTGTCGAGCACCCGGCGCATCTCGCGCGCCCCCGCTTCGCGGTCCGGGAAGAACTGCAGACCGTGCTGGCAGAGCACGAGATCGAACGACGCATCGGGTAGCCCGGTCGCTTCGCCACTCGCCTGCACCCACTCGATCTGGGGCCCCTCGGGCGCGGTCTGCGCAGACGCGACCGCGAGCATCGCGGGGTTGATGTCGAGGCCGACGACCTTGCCGGTACCACCGACGAGCGGCGGTAGCTGCATCGTCACGATCCCGGTGCCGCACGCGACGTCGAGCACGCGCTCGCCCTGCTTCGGCTTCGCGGCGCCCAGCGTCACGCGTGTCATCGGCACGAAGATCGCCGGCCCGAGATACTCGTGATACGCCAGCGCGGGATTCGTCATCGCTCCACCACTCATACGGTCCTCCTGGAACGGGCCGACGATACACCGGGCCGGGCACCTGTCACGGTCTGACACGATTCGCGGAGTGCATTCAGCGTATCGCTTGGACCACAGACGGCTTCGTGAACCGCGATGCACAGGGTGCAGGTCTTTGCCAGCCCAGATCGCGCAGGAACCGCGAGGAGCGCGCTTGGACTGCGCGTTGCAGTCGCGGCCGAGCCATGTTGAAACCTCTCGTGCTCGCATTCGTTGCGACTGCATGCACGGCGACGACGGTGAGCCCGCCGTTGACCGCGCGCGGTTCGCCCGATCCTCGACGAACATTTGGCAACGTGCAGCTCACGTCGGGCGCGTTCCAGCGCCCGCATTACGTGATCGGCGTCATGCAGATGACGCAAGCCGGCTACAAGTGGCTGCACGAGATCGAGATCATCGACGACGCGCGTCCCGAATCGTTGCTGTTCAAAGTGGGTAGCTACGCGCGCGAGCTCGGTGCCGACGGCATCCAGCACTTCGAGATCATCGATCTCGACCCGCAGACGCCCGCCGACAACGCCAACAAGAAGATCAACAGCACCATTCAAATCGCCGACGCCATCGACAAGAAGCAATACGGCCGAATCGCCGGCGAAGGCACCAAGACTCGCTACGAGGTTCGCGGCGAGCTGATCAAGTTCGCCGACACGCAAGGAGCCCCATGACTAGACTCTTATTGCTCGCAGTCCTCGCCACCACCGCATGCGGTAGCGCCCGCAGCGCGTACGTACAACCGCAGACGGTACAGAACCGCTATCTGATCACGATGGGTGACACGGCACGCCCGTACGAATCGCTCGGCTACCTGCAGCTGACGAGGAAGGGAGCCGACCTGTTCGGCTTCATCTCGATCGTCGACGCGGATATCAAGAAGCTGTTCGGCGACGAGCTGATCAAGGAGCTCGGCAAGCGTGGCGCCGACGGCATCATCAACGTGCGCTTCCACGAGCGCCAATGGACGACCGCCGAGCGCGTGTTGTTCGCATTGCCGCCGTTCTTCCTGTTCCCGCTGCCGACGAAGGTCGAGCTCTCCGGCGAGTTGATCCGGTGGGCCGAGATGGGACCGCCGCCGCCGGCGCCCGCCGACGCGGGACCCGCGCCCGTGACGATGCGGTAAGCTGCGCGCTGGGTGGCGGAGCTAACGCCGGTTGGTGCTCGCGAGCGCGTCGTCTCGCTCGACGTGCTGCGCGGGCTCGCGCTCTGCGGCGTGCTGATGGGCAATCTGCTCTGGCTGTACACGCTGCGCTTCGCGACACCGCACGACGATTCGTCGGCGGTCGACACGATCGCCCGCGTCGGCTTTGGCCTCGTCGTCGAGCAGAAGGCGATGATGCTGCTCACGCTGCTGTTCGGCTTCGGCTTCGCGAACATCCTCGTCCGCGCGAAGGAGCGCGGCGAGCGCGGCACCGGTGTGTTCGTGCGCCGGCTCGCAGTGCTGTTCGTGCTCGGCTGGTGTCACATAGCGCTCGTGTGGTGGGGCGACATCACGTGGGCTTACGCGATCGGCGGCTTCGGCCTGCTGCTATTTCGCCGCGTCTCGAACATCGTGCGGCTCGTCGTCGGGCTCGTGCTCACGATCGTGCCGTTCACGGTCTGGATCGCGCTCGACGGTGGCCGGATCGGGCAGCTGTTCCTGAGCCAGGCGGACTGGATCCGCCACATGAACGGGCTCATCGCCGCCGCGCAGCACGGGGACTATCTCGATACGGTCCACGCGCACCTCGTCTTCGCCTTGGTCTGGCAAGCGCCGATGTGGATCCAGTTCTATCCCTCGCTCGTCGGTCGCTTCCTGCTTGGCTACGTCGCCGGTGCGCAGCGCTGGTTCGAGCGCGACGGCGCCGATCACCTGGTGCTGTTTCGCCGGCTCGCGATCGGTGGCCTCGCGATCGGCGTGCCGTGTGCGCTGCTCACGGTCAGCATGCCGCCTCACTTCGACCTCGTCGGCATGCTCGGCTACGAGCTGCGGCGGATCCCATTCTCGCTGCTCTACACGCTGCAGCACCTCGCGCTCGCGGCCGCGTACGTCGGCATCGTCGTGCTGCTCGTGCAGCGGCCGCGCTGGCGCCGCGTGCTCGCGATCATCGCGCCCGCCGGCCGGATGCCGCTGACCACGTACGTGCTGCAGAGCGTGTTTGCGACGGCGCTGTTCTACACGCGCGGGCTTGGCCTCGGGCTCGACCCGCCCGGCGCCGCCGGATGCCTCGGCATCGCGCTCGCGATCTTTGCGGGCGAGGTCGCCATCGCCCACGTCTGGCTGCGCTATTTCCGGTTTGGCCCGCTCGAGTGGCTATGGCGCAGCCTCGTCTATATGAAGCGCCAACCAATGCGGGTGTGACGGCGGCGCCGTCCCGTGGTAACTCCCGCCCCTATGTCGGAACGGCTGGTC
>DATDCH010000661.1:0-3766 GCA_036524455.1 Kofleriaceae bacterium
CGATCCGGATCGCGAAACCCGGCGCGCAGCTGCTCGTCGGTAGTGAGCCGGCCGCCGGTTCGCTATTCGCGGCGCGCGTGACGCCCCAGCTGCCGGCGGCGGCGGCGGCGAGTAATCCGAAGGCGGTGTTCCTCGTCGACACGTCGCTGAGCTCGAACCCTGATCGGTTCAACATCTATCTGAAGCTGCTGCGCGCGACGCTCGACAAGAACCGCGACACGCTCAAGCAGTTCAACGTCCTGTTCTTCAGCGTCGACGCGCATTGGTACAAGCCGGCGTTCGTCGCGAACACACCGGCCGAGGTCGATGCCTTGCTCGCGGCTGCAAATCAGCTCGCCCTCGAAGGTGCGACCGATCTGGGATCGGCGCTCGCTGAAGCGAAGGGCATGCAAGGCGCAAACAGCGCGGATCTATTTTTGCTCTCCGACGGTGCCGCGACGTGGGGCGAGTCGAACCTGCATGCGCTCGGCCGGCTCGTCGCCGGCAAGGGCCCGCTGTTCGCGTATCAGACCGGCCTTGCCGGCACCGACACGAGCATGCTCGCGCACCTCACGCGCGACTCGGGCGGCGCACTGTTTTCGGTGACCGGCGAAGCGGAGATCGATCGGGCGGCGACTGCGCATCGCGCGCGACCGTGGCGGCTCGTCGGCGTCGAGATCCAGGGCGGCAGCGACGTGCTCGTCGCCGGCAATCCGACTGCGTTGTTCCCGGGCCAGAGCCTGACCGTCGTCGGTCGCGGCCAGCTCGGCGCGAACGCGGCGCTCGCGCTCACCATCGAACAAGGCGGCAAGCGCACGGTCGTGAAAACGGGCTTGGGTGCGCCGATCCTGTCGGCACTCGCGCCACGCGCGTACGGTCAGATCGCGACCGCGCATCTCGAGGAGCTCGAGCTCGCGACCGAGCCGCAGGCGCGCGCGTACGCGACGCACTTCCGCGTCACCGGTCGCACGTGCTCGCTGCTCATGCTCGAGAGCGAAGACGATTATCGGCGGTTCAACATCAAGCCCGAGGATGACGCGTACGTCGTCAAGGCGACGCCCGCGGGCGCGCTGTTCGCGAAGGCGCTCGGCAAGACGCTCGAGACGCTCGGCGAGCCGAAGGCCGCGTTTGTCGCGATGCTCGACAAGCTCGCGGCGAGCCCGCACGTGAAGCTGACGATGCCGGCCGCGTATCGCACCGTGATCGATCAACTGCCGCGCGAAGCGTTCGTCGTACCGGCGAAGCCGCTCGTGACGCGCGGACGGACGAAGCAAGACCTCGCGAAGGGGCTCGCGGAGCGGCTCGCGACCCACAAGCTCGAATACGACGCGATCACCGACGCGGCGAAGGCGCGCAGCAAGCTGTCGAACGCCGACGTGCTCAAGGCGCTGTCGTCGCTCGTCGAGGAGAGCCCCGGCGATGCGGTGCTCGCACGCGACGTCGGTTTCTCGGCGATGGAGCTCGGGCTCGGCGAGCAGGCCTATCATCTCTTCCGTCGCGTCGCGGAAGCGCGGCCGTACGAGCCGCAGACGTATCGCGCGATGGCGCAAGCGTTGGCCACGATGGGTAAGTACGAGCTCGCGCTCGCGTACTACGAGATTCCGCTGATGGCGACGTGGGACCCGCGGTTCGGCGAGCTGCAGGCGATCGTCCAGCTCGAGTACCTGCGCCTGCTGCGCACGATCGCGACGAAGCAATCGGCGGCGACCGAGTACGCGAAGTCGCGGCTCGCCACGCTGACGAAGGAGGTCGGCATCGCTCGCGCCGACGTGATCGTCACGATCATGTGGAACACGGACAACACCGACGTCGACCTGCACGTGATGGAGCCGATGGGCGAGGAGTGCTACTACGGCAACCGCACGACGCGGATTGGCGGCCAACTCACGCGCGACGTCACGCAGGGCTACGGCCCCGAGATGTACGTGCTGCGCAAGGCACCGAGCGGCAAGTATCGCGTCGACGCGAAGTACTTCGCATCGGATGCGAACCGCACGAGCGTGCGCACGAAGGTGCAGGTCACGATCGTCGAGAACTGGGGCACGGCGCAGGAGCGGGTGACCGACAAGGTGATCGCACTGGAGTACGGCAGAGACCGCCATACGATCGCGACGGTGTCTCGCTGACTTGCGCTGTGGGCTTTCGCGACGTCGGCGAAGCCCACAGCTGTTGGACGTGCCGGTACCTCGAGGTTCCGCGGTACGATCGATGTCGTGGCGGTCGCTGGTACCTCGAGGTTCCGAACCAGGCGTTTGGGCGTGGAACGCGCATTGCTGTGCTCACGCGCCATGAGGAACGCGATCCTAGGTTTGGCTTTGGTGGTATCCGCATGTGACAGCGACGGAGGCGACACCACGCCCGACGCGCCGGACCAGCCGCGCTGCGTGCCGGTAGCGGGCGCCGCTGCCGATGTGGTCACGACAACGAGTGGCGTGCTGCGCGGCGCGCGCGACGGTGAAACGTTCGCGTTCAAGCGCGTGGCGTTCGCCGCACCACCGACCGGCGACGCACGTTACGCGCCGCCGCAACCGGTCTCGTGTCCCGACGGCGAAGTCGACGCGACCATGCTCGGACCGCGCTGCCCGCAGCTCGACGCGAATGCGTTCGTCGGCGACGAAGACTGCCTGCACCTCAACGTATGGGCGCCGGCAGCCGCAGCGGCGACGCCGCGCCCGGTGATGGTGTGGATCCACGGCGGCGGTAACTCGCAGGGCACGGCGGTCGATCCGATCTACGACGGACGCCGGCTCGCCGAGGCGGGCGACGTGATCGTCGTGACGACGAACTATCGGCTCGGCCAGCTCGGCTTCCTTGCTCACGCGGGCTTCGGCGAGGGCAACGGCGTGTTCGGTCTCCTCGATCAGATCGCGGCGCTCACCTGGGTGCGCGACAACATCGCGGCGTTCGGCGGCGATCCCGCGAACGTGACGATCATGGGCGAATCGGCGGGCGCGCGCGACGTGTGCTCGCTCGTCGCCTCGCCGCCCGCGAAGGGCCTGTTTCACCGCGCGATCATGCAGAGCGGCTCGTGCAAAGGACTGCCGCTCCGCGCACGCGCCGAACAAAACGGGGCCGATGTCGCCGCGGCAGTGGGCTGCGATACAGCGGCCGACGTGGCGGCGTGCATGCGCGGCGTGCCGGCGGAGATGGTGATCCGCGCGTTGCCGCCCGATATCTCCGCGCTGACGTCGTCGCCGTATCAACCGATGATCGATGGCATCGTGCAGACCGATCAGCCGGCGAACGTGATCGCCGCCGGCATACACGCGGCCGTGCCGTTCGTCGTCGGCGCGAATGCAGACGAGACCGCGAATTCAGCGCCCCCGATCATGACCGTGATGCAGTACGAATCGCTCGTGCGCATGCAGCTGCCGCCGACGATCGCCGACGCTGCGCTGCAGCGCTATCCGGCAAGCGCATTCCCGACGCCGCGCGCCGCGTACGTGCGGCTCACCACCGACGCGCGTTTCGTGTGCCCGTCGCGCGAGATCGCGAAGGCTGCCGACGCCGGGCAAAGCGCGACGGTGTATCGCTACTTCTTCCAGTATCGCCAGCCGCTCGCCGTGCACGGGCTCGACGTGCCGTTCGTGTTCGGCACGTTCAGCGCGATCATGACGCCGAACGGGCCGTTTCAGCCGACCGCGACGGACCTTGCCGTCGCCGGCGTGGTGCAAGGCTACTGGTCGCGGTTCGCGCGCAGCGGCGATGCGGGCGGCACGCCGGCGTGGCCCGTTTACGACGCGAACGATTCGACGCTCGTGCTCGACGCCGCGACAACGACGGCGAT
>DATDCH010000662.1:0-7265 GCA_036524455.1 Kofleriaceae bacterium
CGAGCGCGTTCGGGTCTTGGGATTCTGCGCGACTAGGCCGCACGGCGCGGCTCTTGTCACTGTGACCCGCTTCGATCGCTTCTACGAACCGCTGCTCGTCGTGCTGATCGCTGCCGTCGTGTTCTACGGCACGCTGTAGAAGCCGGTCGCCTAGATCGCGTGGTCGGCGAGCCACTTCTGGTACATCGCGCCCTCGTTCGGATCCTTGCTGAGCTCGAGCGCTTCCATGACGAGCGTGCGGGCGCGCTTGCGGTCGCGGTTGCCGTCCCAGAGCGCACGAGCAAGCACGAACTTGATCTGACCGAGCTCGACGGGATTCGCGTCCGCAGGGCGCTTTGCGGCGATCGCCAGCGAGCGCTCGGCCGTGGCGACCGCTTCGGCGAACCGCTTCGTGTGGACCTGGTAATCCGCGAGCTCTGCGAGATACCCGACCAGGCGCGGCTCGCCGCCGGCGCCTGCCTTTTCGAGGATCTCGATGCAGCGCTCGATCTCGACGAATGCTTCGGGCATACGGTCCGCCGACGCGAGAGCGCGTGCGATGTCCGCGTGAATGCCGGCCGCATCGATATGCTCCGGACCCTCGCCGGCCTCGACGATCGCGAGCACCTTGCGATAGCCGGCGAGTGCGGCATCCCAGTTCTCGCGCTTGAGCTCTAGCGTCGCGACGTTCGACGCCAGCGATCCGCGCACGAGATGGTTCTCGCCGAGCGTCTTGGCGAACACGATGTCGGCATGCGCGTAGAGCGCGAGCGCCT
This sequence comes from Kofleriaceae bacterium, assembly GCA_036524455.1. Classification (GTDB taxonomy): domain Bacteria; phylum Myxococcota_A; class Polyangia; order Haliangiales; family Haliangiaceae; genus JABFXX01. The sequence continues at coordinate 756 of DATDCH010000662.1, forward strand.
CGTCGAAGCGTTTTCGATCGGAGAGCACCTGGCCGAGCGTCATCTCGGCACCGGCGGTGTTGGGATGATCGGGGCCGAGCGTCTCGCGCATGATCGACAGCGTGCGTTCGCTCGCCGGCAGCGAGTCCTTGTCTTGGTAGCGCAGGATCTGGCTCAGCGTGCCGTATACCGCACCGACCTTGGGATGGTTGCCGCCGTACGCCTGCTCGAGCGCGAGCACCGCTTGCCGGATCGAGTTCTCCGCTTCGCCGAGGCGATTCTCATCGGAGAAGATCTGCGCCTCGGTCGCAAACAGCGTTCCGCGCAGTGCGAGGTTGCCACCGCCGAGCCGGTTGAGCTTCGCGCGCGCGAGTGCGATGTAGCGATGCGCCGCTTGGTAGTCGTTCTGCGTGACGCCCGCGAGGTTCGCGAGCGCCGACAGCGCGCCCGCAGCGTCGAGGTCGCGGCCAAGCGTCTCGGCGAGCGCGACAACCTCGTGATAGAGCGGCGCGATGACATCCGGTGTCGCGATGTCCATTTGCGCGTTGGCGAGCTCGAGGAGTGCCGACAGCTCGAGTGCGCGATCCTTGTTTGCGCGCGCTTGGTCGCGAATCGTTGCCGCAGCCTGCGCGGCGGCCTCGTACTGGCCTGCATCGTTGAGCGCGGTCATGCGCGCGAACTGGGCCGCCACCTCCTTGGACCGTGGCGAAGACAGAATGGGCCGCGCGAGCAACTGCGACGTGTCGTTGCAGGGCGTCGGCTCGTACATCGACCACGCCGTGCTCGGTGCACGCCGGATGATCGAGGCATCGGGCTTGCTCATCAGCCCGACAAACGCGACCAACTCGCTCTTGCGCTCGGCAAGGCACGAGCGACGCGCGGCCGTGATGCTGAGTGGTTCGTCGATGCCGTTGCACACGCGACGCGCTTGCTCGGCGAGCGCTCGGCTGTAGCGGTCGAACACCTTGGAAGCGCGCTCGAACGCAACGCTCGCATTCGGCAACCCCGATGCGATGAACGCCTGGCGAATCTGCTCGCGCTTCAACGTGTCGAACACGTGGCTCTCGGCGGCGGCGGCATCGCACTCGGCGGCGTGCCGGCGCGCACCGACGAACGACGCAGTCGCGTAGCCGCCGGCGCCGAGCACGACCGCAGCGGCGACGCCGGCCGCGAGATACTTCTTCGTGCGCGGGATGGCGGCGGAGCGCAACGCGCCGAGGAGCGCTGGCATGTCGGCGAACCGATCGCTCGGCTTGACCGCGAGCCCGCGCATGATCACGTCGCGCACGCGCTGCGGCACTTCGCGGCGCGCGGTGCGCTGGACCTGTTGGTTCTGGATCGATTCCTCGAGTGACGCCAGCGTGTTGCCCGCGAACGGCCGCTTGCCGAACAGCGACTCCCACACGACGACGCAGAACGCGAACTGATCGCAACGCGCATCGACGGATTCGCCGGCGAGTTGCTCGGGAGCCATGTACGCCGGCGTGCCGAGGATCGCGCCGCTCTGGGTCATCGAGCCGCCGAGCAATCCGGTCGGCTTGCTGTCGCGACCGGCGCCAACGCGCGCGAGGCCAAAGTCGCTGACGCGCGGCCGGTTGTCTTCGCCGACGAGCACGTTCTCGGGCTTGAAGTCGCGATGGATGAGCCCGGCCGTGTGCGCGGCGGCGAGGCCGGCGCCGGCTTGCAGCAGCATCTCGATGATCTGGCGCCAGCTGCGCGTACCGCTCTCGAGCCAGCCGCGCAGCGTCTCGCCGCGCACGTACTCCATCGCGACGTACATGCGATCGTCGACGCTGCCGATCTCGAACACGTTGACGACGTTCGGGTGCGCGAGCTTCGCCATCGCGATCGCTTCGCGATGCAGCCGATCGTTGCCCGAGCCGGCACGGTGGAGCTTGAGCGCGACGTCGCGATTGAGCGTTTGATCGCGTGCGAGATAGACCGTACCCATGCCGCCGCGCCCGAGCACGGCTTCGATCACGTAGCGCCCGCTGATCGAAACGTCGACGACCGACGCGAGCGCATCGGCCATGTCTGGCGCCGGCGTGCCGACCGCGAGCGTCTTACCCGTGATCGCGGCCGCGACGACCTTGCGGCAGTGCTCGCACGAATCGATGTGGACCTCGACTTCGGCAAACAGTGCCGGCTCGAGTGCCTGCTCGACCATCGCTACGAGGACGTTGTCGTCGGGGCAGCTCACTAGAACCTCTTGCGCAGCCTCGCCTCGGCGATCGGCTTCGGATCGAATCCGCTCGCCGCTTTGATCGCGTCGATCATCTGTTGCATGCCCGCTGCCTGGTTGCGATTCGCCATGTAGAAGTCGGCGATGATGTTATCCAGCTTGTCGGCGCCGATCTGTGCCGCGACGTCTTTGTAAAAGAATGCGCCCTGCATGTAAGGCAAATTCGTAAACAGCTGGTCGCGCAAGATATCGATTTGTCCGCAACCCTCGGGCCAGGCGGGAGCGCCGCCCTCGGCGATCGCCGCGTCGAGCTCGTCTTGATACTCGGCCCACACGGCCGCTTCCTTGGCCGCGCCGGCGACCTGGCCGAGCGCGCGGGCCGCGAGATAGCTCGTCGTGCCTTCGGAGAGCACGAAGTCTTCCCAACACTTGATGCGTACGCCGTCGCCGAACCAACCGTGCGCGGCTTCGTGAACGTGCGTGACCTCGTCGGCCATCGCGTCCTTCGCGACGTGCCAATACGGGTGATGCTCCATGCCGCCGTACATGCCTTCGCCCCACACGACTGATACCGATGAGACCTCGCGCCCGAACGAGTATGGCCCGAGATTTTGCTCGTACCAGTCGAACGCTTGGGCGAGGTGCTTGGTGCCAGCGAGTGCCGCGGTTTCGCCACCCGGCAGCCACGCCGTCGACACCTTGGTACCGGCCGTGGTCGTGCCGAGGTGCTTCTTCGTATACGACCCGACCGCCCACGCGAGCATGTACGAGGGCGAATCGCTCTCGATCGCGGTCGGATAAATCGCGGTCTTGTTGGACGGCACGCCGTCGAGATCGAGCGTGAACGTCGTGCCGTCGGCGGGACGTGAGTGACACGGGAACAAGTTGCCGCAGTAGTACGGCCACAGCACGGTCGAGCCACCCGGCAACAAGCCATCGGCGTTGCCGCGCTGCGTGAACGTGTACTCGACGACGAGCGCGCCGCGCACGTTCGACACGCGCAACTTGCCGTTCACCATCGTGAAGCGCCGCTTGCCGCGCGAATCGGTCACGCGCGTGATCGTGAGGCCTGCCGCTTCGAGCTCGACGTTGCCGGCCCGCTCGAGCTGGATCGTCGCAACCCCGCTCTTGCCGGCGAGGTCGATGTCGAGATTGGTCGCCTTGATATCGACGGCACTCGCCGAGTCGGCCTTGCCATCGAGCCACTCGTCATCGGCCGGATCTTCGACGAATTCTTCGACGGCACAGGCCGCCAATAAGGTCAACGACCACCCGACAAGCCAGCTCGCACGCATGGCCCCCCGAACAGCAAGCACAGGGCCAGGGTCGGCGTCAGAGAAGTCGCGGGCTTGGCCCCTAGTGGCTACTCGGGCTGCTAGCCGACTGCAGCCCCGGCAACTCGGTCGAAAAATTCGTCGCCCAGACCCCCTTCAGGCGGGCGTCGGCGTCGACGGCGGTCGCGATCTTGAACAGCCGCGGGCAGTGCTCGGCAAACCACCCGCGGCGGGGCCGCCAGCGGGTCATCACCGACACGTAGAGATCGAGCGCGCTCGGCGTCTCGCCGAGGAACCACGGGCCGCGCACCGCACCTTCGACGAGCCGCCACAGCGACTTGCGATGCTCGTCGGTCGACTGCCGCAGGCTGTCGCCAGCTTCGCCGACCCACTTGTTCGGCTCGTCGCCGTACGTGAACGTCGGGTACACCGCGGCGACGAGGAACATCAGCCAGCGCAGGTGCTCGCGGCGCAGCGGATCGCGCACCGCGGGCACGAGGCCGAGATCGGGCACGAGCCCGTCGATGTACAGGATCAACGCCGCGCTCTCGGTCATCACGGTGCCGTCGGGCAGGATCACGGTCGGCACCTGCGCGAGCGGGTTGTGCTCGGAGAGCTTGTCGTGCCCCTCGGGCGTCTCGTAGTCCACCTCTTCGCGCTCGTATGGAATCTTCGCGAGCACGAGCGCCGCCTCGACGATCGCCGAGCCGCAGCCTCGACACCCCAGTACGCGCCACGGCCGGTGGGGAGTGTCGAGAGTGTCGAGATCGCTCATGCGGGCTTCGCTCCTTCGCGATCGACCGCGAGTCCCATCGTGTGCATGCCCTTGTCGACGTAGATCGTCGCGCCCGTGATGCCGCTCGCGAGCGGGCTGCACAAGAACGCGGCGGTCGCGCCGACTTCTTCGGCGGTGATCGACTCGGTGAGCGGCGCGTTGCGCTTCGCATAGTCGACCATCTGGTCGATGAAGCCGATCGCGCTCGCCGCGCGCGACGCGAACGGTCCCGCCGAGATCACGTTGACGCGGTGGCCCCACTTGCGGCCCGCTTCGAACGCGAGCGTACGCGTATCCGATTCGAGCGCGGCCTTCGCCGACGACATGCCGCCGCCGTAACCCGGCACGGTGCGCTCGCTCGCCATATACGACAGCGAGACGAACGCGCCGGGCTTGCGCATCAAGGGGCCGAAGTGACTGACCATCGACACCATCGAGTACGCCGATGCCGACAGCGCGCCGAGGTAGCCCTTGCGCGACACCTCGAGCAGCGGCTTCTTAACCTCGGGTCCGTTCGCGAGCGAGTGCACGACGATGTCGAGCCCGCCTTCTCCCAGGTCGGCCTTCACCGCGGCGGCGAGACCACCGATCGTGAAGTCGCCCGCATCGCGATAGCGCCGGTTGTCCCTGAGCTCGGCCGGCACGTCTTCGAGGCGATCGAAGTCGGCGTCGAGTGGATAGATCTTCTGGAACTGGAGCTTGTCGCCACTGGCGAGCTTCATCGATGCGTCGAACTTGCCGCGCTCGAGCATGGTTCTAAAGATGCCGAGCGCCGGCGGCCACGTCGCCACCGAGACCTTCGCACCTGCCTCGGCCATCGCCTTGGCGATCGCAAAACCAAATCCGCCGTCGTCGGCGACGCCCGCGACCAGCGCGTGTTTGCCGGTGAGATCGATCGTCAGCATGGGGGCGGAGTCATCGCCCGAATTGCGCAGATTCGCAAGCGAGCACACGCTCGCCTCCCGCGCTGTAACGCTGCAGGATCTCAGAAATCTGTTACTCGTGACCGTGAACACCAATTGCTGATGCACTCGCATCGCGATTAGCCAGCAACGGTCGGCGATTTGCCGGCTGTCGAATCGATCGCCACGAGTACGTTTCCGCGCATGAGACTAGCCGTCCTGACTGCCGCCGCGCTCGCCATGCCGCTCACCGCTTCCGCGGAGCCGCTGTGGCACGACGTGATCAAGCAACCCGCGAAACGTCTCGAGGCCGGTCAGCCGCGCTCGTTCACGACTGTCTCGCACACGATCTACTTGAACCGGTGCGTGGGCGGTTGTTCGATCTCGCCGGGCGCTGACAACTCCAAGACGAATCGCTCGAGCATCCCGGAGTCACCCGCCGTGCTTGCGCAGTGGCCGCACGGGGATCCGGCTTGGACGAATCTCGTGCAGTGCGTGCGTGACCTGTACGCGCCGTTCGACATCCAGGTCACGGATGTCGATCCGGGCCAGGCGAACCACTTCGAAGTCATGATGGGCGGATTCGGAGCGGACATCGGCATGGACGGCGCCGGTGGCGTCGCACCGTTCGAGCCCTGCGACGGTCAGCTCGTCGACAACGTGATCAGCTTCGTGTTTGCCGCGGAGATTTCTAACCAAGACTTCCTGTGCTGGGCCGCAGCGCAGGAATCGGCGCACGTGTTCGGACTCGATCACCTGCTCAACGCCAAAGATCCGATGACGTACCTGACCCCGCCGATCAAGAAGGAAGGGTTTCAGAACGAAAACACGAAATGCGGTGAAGACACGCCGCGCGAGTGCTGGTGTGGCGGCACGACGCAGAACAGCTTCCAGTACCTGATGGACACGTTCGGGCCGTCGAACCTCGAGCCCGCAACGATGGCGATCACCGAGCCCGCCGACGGTGCGTGGCTCAAGCCCGGCTTCAACGTGCGGTTCGCCGTGATGTCGCAGCTCAGCGTGATGAGCGCATCGCTCAAGATCGACGGCACCGCGACGCAGTCGATCACGCAAGGCGACCCGCAGGTGTTCTCGACTTCGGCGATGCTTCCCGGCGGGGCGCACACGATCGGCGTCGTCGCGAAAGACTCTGCGAACCGCGAAACGTCGAGCCAGATCACGGTCAACGTCGTCGATCGCTGCGACGCCGCGACCACGTGCAAGAGCGACTTCCACTGCCTCGGCGGCTACTGCCTGCCCGGCTCGGGCGTCCCCGGCGGCCTCGGCGCGACGTGCACCGGCAACGGCGACTGCATCACCGACCAGTGCGGCAGCGACGGCACGAACAGCCTGTGCACCGGCGCGTGCGACGCGGGCCTCACGTGCCCGAGCGGCTTC
>DATDCH010000663.1:0-2508 GCA_036524455.1 Kofleriaceae bacterium
CTACTGCTCACCGCGGCGGTGGCGATTATCGGAGGCCTGTGGGTGCTCGTCCGCTACCTCCGGTTCGAGTGGACGACCGTGATCACCACGTTGCTCAAGTTCGAGGCGAACGTGATGATCCTGACCACGATCGGCGCCGACCTCGTCGTCACGAACCTCGATCGCGCCCGCGGCTATACCGAGGGCAAAGAGCACATCGAGGAAGAGACCGAGATCAAGATCGCCTCGTTCGTCGGGCTCAACGCGCCACCGACACCACCGCCACCTGGGCCCGCTCATCACTGAGCGACAATGCGCCCGGGGTGATTGTTGCGCGCTTCAACGACCGGCGCGCTTCAACGACCGGCGCGCTTCAACGACCGGCGTCGCTCTGCGCCACACTCGTCGGCGCTAGCTGACGCAGGTGCCACGCCTGCACGACGAGCTGCAAGCGCGCGCGCCGGATGTCACGCATCGCGTATGCCGAGAACACTGCGCCGAGGCCGATCAAGGTAACCATCGAGAACGCGAGCATCGTGAGTGCCGGGAACCCTTCCATCCCGTCGAGCGGTGATCGCAGCACGAGCGTCGCGTTTTCCCACTTCGTCGTCGGGCTGAGCCAGCCGATCAGCTCGGCGCCCCACACGCCACCGATCGCGGCGAGCGAGCTTGCCGTGAGGAGCGCGAGCCTGCCCGGCCCTCGCAGCAACGGGCTGAACGGCATCGTCGCGATGTACGTGGAGGCAAGCGCGGGCGCGGTGAGCAACGGCGTGAACATCCGCGCGATCAGCGCGAACATGCAAATCATTGTCACTGCGAACACCGTCATCAGCTTGGTGGTCTCGATGCGCGCTTGCGCGAGCGAGAGTCCGAGCATCAGACACGACAGCACGATGTACGCCGTCATGTACGGCACGTCGCGGATGCCGAGCCAGAGGAAGATCGGAATCATCGACAAGAACACGAGCGACGCACCCGAGGAGAGATGGGCGAGCGTCTTCTGCGACTTCCAGTCGATCGCGACCATCTCGCGCTCGACGGCAGGCGGTAGCGTCGCAGGTGGCTCGAGCATGATGCGTCCGATCAACTCGGCTGCGTCGCTCAGCGTCGGATCGAGTGCGAGCGCTTGACCAGCTTCGCGCATCGCGATCGAGCGCCGCGTTTCGTCGTCGCTAATCTCGGCGAGCGCAGCGGTCGCGCGAGCCAGGTGCTGGCGAGCGAGCAAGCGTCGATGTTCGAGATCGCGGTCGCCGTCGAGGAAGCCTTGCACGATCGCGATCAGCTCGCGCACCGACGCGAACCGGCGCTCGCGCTCGACATGCGTGGCGCGTCTGCACGCGGCCACCAGCTCGGGCGGCTGGTCATAGACGACCGGGAAGTCGCCGCGTAACGCGTTCGCATGGGCCTCTTTGCCGCGCGGGTGCAGCGGTGTGCGCGTGAGGATCTCGAACAAGATGCAGCCGAGTGCATAGATGTCGACGCGCTCGTCGAGGTCGATGTCGCCGCGGATCTGCTCGGGAGCCATGAAACCAGGCGTGCCCTGCGTCGGGCCGGCGAACGCGTTCGGTGTGTCGAGCTCGCGCGCGATGCCCCAGTCGAGCACGTACACCTCGCCGCGCTCGCCGAGCAGGATGTTCGCCGGCTTGAGATCGCGATGAATGATGCGGCGTGAGTGCGCGAGATCGATCGCGTGACAGATATCGATGAACGCGCGCAACAGGCGCTGGCGCGTGAATGGCGACTGCGGATCGCGCAGCGTCTTGGCGAGCGTCACGCCGTCGAGCTTGCGCATAGCAAAGTACTGCTGGCCGTTGTCGTCGCGCGCGAGCTCGTAGACCGGTGGAATCGACGGATGCTCGAGGCGGCCCTGAATGCGGGCCTCGCGCAAGAACCGCGCTTGCGCGGCCGCGGACGGCTCGCTGTCGCGTAGTCGCTTGATCGCGACGTCGCGTCCGATCTGCACGTCGAGGGCGACGACCTCGCCCAAACCGCCGCGGCCGATGACCGCGCGCTCGGCGTAGCGGGGCCCCGGATCGAGTGGCGCCGACGGCCTGCGCTGTCGCTCCTCGCCATCGCCGTCGGTGTCGTCATCGCGTGGGATCGTGACTCCGGCCGTCGAAATCCCCGCCATGACGCTTGTTCGTTGCAATGGTGGTGCCCGGGCAAGTCGCGCACCTTCACGCAATTACGGCTGGAAACCTGGGACCCGAGTCTCCGCAACCGGCGCGACCATCCGCCGCATGCGGCTGCGGCGCGGGCGCGCATCCTAGTGTCATGGACGTGCTCGTGATCGGGGGCGGCGGTGCGCTGGGCCGCCTCGTATGCAGTGAGCTCGGCGCGCGCGGGCATCGCGCGTTGCCACTCGGCCGGCGCGATGGCGACTTGCGTGACCCTGCGGTGATCGCGAAGGCCGCGGCACCGCTCATCATCAACTGTGCGGGTGCGAGCGTGCAGATGGGCCTCGGCTACGGCTGGCGCGGCTACCGTGCGGTCGATGTGCCGATCGGGCTCGCAGCGATCGAAGCTGCG
>DATDCH010000664.1:0-22015 GCA_036524455.1 Kofleriaceae bacterium
CCGACGGCACACCGCATCGCGTCCCGATCGGCGGCTTCACCGGCACCGCACAGGTGTCGCTCGTCGGCATCCCGCTGCGCTCGCCGTGGGTGCACGTGCGCGCGCGCATCATCAATACCGGCAGCACGCCGCTGCTCGCCGGTCCCGTCGACCTGATCATGGCGTCGGGCTCCGTCGGCCGCGCCGAGGTCGGGTTCGTGGCGCCGAACGAAAAGTTCTATCTTGGCTTCGGCCCCGAGGCGGATGTCCGCATGTATCGCGACGAATCGCGCGAGCGCGACGATGCCGGCATCCTCGGTGGCTGGAATCTGCTCACCGTGCGCGTCGCGGTGCGGCTGTCGAACCTCGGCACGCACAAGCGCGAGGTCACGATCACCGAGCGCATTCCGATCTCCGAGGTCGAACAAGTCGAGGTGCAGACATCGGCTGCCGACGCGTACGAGCTCGACGAGGAGACCACGCAAGTCACTGCGCGCGCGCTCGACGACAAGGGCCTCGTGTCGTGGTCGGTGGAGCTGCCGCCGCACGGCCGCCGCGCCGTCACGCTCGAGTACAAAGTGAAGAGTCAGCGCGGCGTCGCGATGGTGTGATGGCTGACGTCGTCGAGATGTTCGTCAATCGCGTGCGCAAGAACGCACGCCATCTTGGCAAGTGGGCCAAGCGCGAGCACGTCACGTGTTATCGCGTCTACGACCGTGACATCCCCGAAGTGCCGGTCACGCTAGACACGTACGCCGGCGCGCTCGTGCTCAACGACTACCGCATCGAGCAGGACGATGTCGTGTGGCTCGACGCGCTCGCCGCCGCGGCGAAGCAGACGCTCGAGGCGCCTGAAGTGTTCGTCAAGCAGCGCGAGCGACTCGCGCACCGTGGTGACGGCGGCCAGTACGAGCGGCTCGACGAGCAAGGCGCCTGGCGCACGGTGACCGAGGGCGGCCATCGCTTCCGCGTCAACCTCAGCGACTACATCGATACCGGTCTGTTCCTCGATCATCGGCTCACGCGCGCGCGCGTCGCGCAGGAACCGGCGAGCACGATGCTGAATCTGTTCTGCTACACCGGTGCGTTCTCGGTGTACGGCGGCGCCGCCGGCATGCAGACGACCAGCGTCGATCTGTCGAACACGTACCTCGAGTGGGCGCGCAAGAACCTCGAGCTCAACAAGCTCGACGGCGAATTGATCCACGCCGACGTGCGCGAGTTCCTCGCAGACGCACGTCGCAGCGGCCGGCGCTGGGATCTCGCGGTCGTCGATCCGCCGACGTTCTCTAACTCCAAGCGCATGGACTACACCTGGGACGTGCAGCGCGACCACGTGGGGCTGCTCGACGATGTCACTGCCGTGACGGGCAAGGTGATCTGGTTCTCGACGAATCTGAAACGCTTCAAGATGACGTGGAGCCACCGCCGCGCGCAGATCAGCGACGAGACACACGCGACGCTGCCGCCCGATTTCCGCGACAAGCGGATCCATCACGCGTTTCGCATTGCGCTGTGACCGCTCGTCGCCGACGATGAGGTATGTGGCGGCTCGCCGTCGCGTGGACGTTCGTTGTCGCGTGCGGCCGCGTCGGGTTTGATCCCGTCGCGTCAGGAGGCGACGACACATCGTCGGGCGATGGCGGCATGCAGGGCAGTCAGAGCACGATGAGCGATGGCGGCGCGACTGGCGAGGACGCGGATAGCGGCTCGTCGCCGATCGAGGACTGCACATATATGATGTGCCCGGGCAACCAGGAGGCATGCTGCGCAGCGGGCAACACGACCTGCGAGCCCGTCGGGTCGTGCGCGGGCATCGTCGTCCCGTGCGACCTCACCAACCACGACGGCTGTCCGATGGCACAGATGTGCTGCGCGAGCACCAGCACGATCTTTTGCACGCCCGCGCTGTGCATGATCTAGCCGAGCACGGCGGCGACGAGCGCGCGTGCCACGCTCCCGCCAGATTTTCGTGACACGCGCATACACCATGCGTTTCGCATCAGGCGGCGTTGCACGCCGGCCTGAAGTTAGAATGACTCCGATGCGACGTCGCTGGACTGCGCCCGTAGTTCTCATCGTCGTGGCGCTCGCCGATCTCGCGCACGCCACGCCGGCACTCGACAAGCCCGCTTTCACGGCCACGCCGCAGGAGCTGCTGGCCGCGGCCAAGGCGGCTCCAAATCCCGGTGGCGACGTCGTGATCCTTCGCGACGACACGGACGTCAGTTACGACGATCGCGGGCGCGCCACCTTCACGTGGCGGCTCGTGTTCCTCGTCACGAGCAAGGCCGGCGCCGACAACTGGGACGTGTTGCGTGGATCGTGGGTCCCGGCGTACCAAGACAAACCGAAGGTACGGGCTCGGGTCATCGACGCGAGTGGACGCGTCGTCGACCTCGATCAATCGCTGATCAAGGACGAGCCGGCGAACGATGCAGCGCAGGCTGTACCGACCGATCGCCGCAACTTCGAGGCACCGCTACCGCGGTTGGCGATCGGTTCCATCGTCGAGGAACAGCTCACGACCATCGATCGCGAGCCGTTGCTCGGCGGCGGCGCGGCGCAATCGGTCGATATCAGCGGCGCGAACCCGGTCCACAGCGGGCGCATCACGTTCTCGTCACCGAAGAAGCTGCGCATGCTCGCGTACGGTGTCCCCGTCGGCGTCAAACCGAAGACGCAGACCGTCGGAGGCAAACAGGTCACGACGTACACGTTCGCTGCGGTGCCTGCGCGACCCGAGTACGAGGGCTTTATCCCGGGCGACGCGCGACCGTTCCCCGCCGTGGTCGCCACGCCAGTGGCGAGCTGGAACGCGATCGCTCGCGAGTACCGGTCGCTCGTCGACAAGAAGCTCGCCGAAGGTCCGGTCACGTTCCCTGCCGAGATCAAGAAGGCAGCAACGCTCGATACGATGCGAGAGCTGCAGGCATGGCTGAACAAGCAGGTGCAGTTCACCGCTGTCCCATTCGACGACGCTGCGGTGACGCCATCGACACCGGCGGAGATCCTAAAACGCGGTAACGCGGGGGCGCGAGACATGGCGACGCTGATGCTCGCGCTGCTCCGCCAGGCCGGCCTTCGCGCGAGCTTGGTGCTGATCAATACGGGACCGGGACGCGATCTCGATCGCGACATCCCGGCGATGAACATGTTCGATCACGTGCTCGTGCGCGTGCAGCTCGGCAAGACCGATGTGTGGATCGATCCGACCACGCGTGCGACGCCACCGGGTCGATTGCCTTGGTACGACCAAGGCCGGTTCGGGCTGGTCATCAGCGACGACGCGAACGCGCTGATCACGACGCCGGCGACGAGCTCCGCAGACAACGTCATTCGCGAGGTACGCACGTTCGATCTCGCCGAGTCCGGTGGTGCAAAGGTCACCGAGGTCAGCCGCGAGGGCGGCATCTTCGATGCGGATCAACGTTTGTGGATCCGCGACACGCCCGCCGATGCGCTGCGCAAGAACCTCACCGACTACGCGATCAGGGAATACCGCGCGACGCTCGTCAGCCATACGGCCACAGCCGCCGATGATCTGACGAAGCCGTTCGAGGTCACGGTCGTCGCGAAGGACGCGGCTCGCGCGTATACGAACCGCGAGACGATCGACATCTATCTGTTCCGCACCGATCTCCTCGACAAGCTGCCGGATCCGCTGGGCGACGCAAAGCCCGACGAGCCGATGCGCAAGTACGATCTCAAGCTGAGCTCACCGCACGTCTACGAGATCGAGAATCGCCTGGTCGTGCCGGTTGGCTTCACGATGCCAACGCCGGCTCCCGACAAGACGCGCGAGCTCGGGACGCTTCGCCTTGTCGAGAAGCAACGCGTCGACGGCCGCGCGTTCGTTGTCACTTATCGGCTCGATACGGGTAAGGCGCGCATCACGCCGGCCGAGGTCCAGAAGGTACAGAAAGCGATCCGCGACTTGCGCCAGGAGGATGCCGAGCACCTCGTGATCCATCACACCGCGCACGCGCTGGCCGATAGCGGCAAGTACCGCGATGCGATTGCTGAGGTGAACAAGCTCATCCAACTGCACCCGAAGGAGGCGCTGCACCAGCAACAGCTCGCGCACGTGCTGATCAAAGCCGGCGCAGGTGAGCCCGCGCGGCGCGCGGCGCGCAAAGCGACCGAGCTCGAGCCGAAGAACGCCGACGCCCACGTCGTGCTCGGCTGGGTGCTGAACCACGACACGTTCGGCAAGTGGCTCGGCTTCGATCACGATCGCGCGGGAGCTCGCGTGGCGCTCGAGAAGGCGCGCAAGCTAGATCCGAAACATGTCGGCGCGGTATCCGATCACGCGTCACTCCTCGAACGCAACGCGCGAGGCCGTCGCTTCGATACGGGCTCCGACGTGCGCGCCGCGATCGAGGCATGGCGGGCAGCGGTCGCGCTCGATTCCGACGACGAAGACCACAAGTACGGTCTGGCGAACGCGCTGCTGTGGGCTGGCGATGGCGCGGAGGCCGAGAAGGTGTTGCGCGGAATGACCGTGGCGGAGCGCCGAGATCAACTGTTGATCACGGCGTCGGCGGTGGCGAGCGGAGGTGAAGCGGCACTGCGCACGGCGAGCTCGCTGGCCAGTGGCGCGACGCGAACGAAGTACGTGACCGGGGCTGGCGGCGTGCTGTTCTTGCTCCGCCGCTACGACCTGATGCGCGTGATGTTTGCGGACGCCAAGGCACTGCAGGGCGGCGGCACGGCGCAGGAGCAAGCGATGCAACGCATCACGCGTCACGATAAGCCGTTCAAGCCGAGCAAGACGCCGCAAGACACGGTGGTCGAGATGGTGCTCGTCGAGCTGCACAGCGATCGTGCGAGCAATCCGTACTGGGACAAGGCCACGCGCGACGAGGTGCGTGGCCAGCAGAAGAACGTCGCAATGACGTTGCTCGCCAACGACTTGATGACGACCGGGTTGCTCGAGGATCTGATGCGGTCGGCGCTGCAGCTCACCGTCGAGGGTGATGCGGGTCTGTGGCGGGTCGAATTCGATCAGGGGAAGGCGAAGTCCCAGGTCTACATCGCCGCCGACCGCGGCACCCCGAAGGTGATCGCGGCATCAGAGGTCACCGCTGGCGCCGGTCGCCACGTGTTGCGCTTGCTCGCGAAGAAGGACGAGAAGGGCGCGCAGCGTCTGCTCGACTGGCTCGCGACGGATCTGGTGTCGCGACGGCGCCAGGACGTCGATGCGACCCGGTTTCTGTCGCTGTGGGGCGCGAACTTGCCGCGCACCCGTAGCGCGATGGAGGTCGCGGCAGCCGCGTTGGCCGGCAAGAGCGACGCGACACGCGCGATTCCGCTCCTCACGGCGTGCAAGCCGTCGACGAAAGAGGGCCAGTTTGCGTGCGACTGGGCGCTCTCGGACCTCTATCGCGATTCGGGCAAGTGGATGGAACAGCGCGACCACACGAAGGAGTGGCTGACGCGCGCGACGACCGCACCTGTCTTGCCGACCGTGGCGCATGCGTACGCGCTGGCGCATCTCGATGCATTCGATGATGCCGACAAGCTGATCGGCGACGCGCTCGTCAAGGATCCGGCCAACGAGATGCTGGTGTTCACGCACTCCGACGTCGCGGTCGCGCGCGGCCAGCTCGCAGAGGCGATCCGCCGCTTGGATCCGGTGGTGAAGCGACCGTCACCGGGCCACGGCGAGCTCAACAACGTTGCCTGGCTGAAGCTCGTCGAGGGTACTGACGTCAAGGGCTCGGTGATGCTCGCGCGTAAAGCGGTGCAGCTCGCACCGAAGCACCCGAACGCGGCGAATACGCTCGCGGCGATCCAGGCCGAGCTCGGCGAGCTACACGACGCGAAGCAGTTTCTCGACATCAGCGTGGATGCCAACAACCGATTGAAGCCGGGCAGCGCGGATGTCTACGTCCATGCTCGGATGCTCGAGCAACTCGGCTACGTCGACGACGCGATCGCGCACTATCGGCAAGTGAAGGCCGGGCCGCCGGGCGTCGGGTTCGCGCCCGACGCGGACGAGCTCGCGAAGCGCCGGCTCAAGGCACTCGGCGTCAAGCCGTAAGCGCGGCGCGCAGGCCGCGCAGCACGGTCTCGGCCGCGACCTCGACGCGGGGCTTGTGCGCGACCAAGCCACTCTTGATCGCCACGAGATCGCTCGGCGACGGCGCGAGCAGCGGGCGATGCGCGAGCATCCGATGCAGCCGTATCGCGATCGACTCGGGCTTGCGCAGATCGTCGGGCACGCCGTGCGCGCGCAGTCGCTCGAGCAGCACCGCAAACCGGCGGTCGTCGCCGTCGTGTCGCCACCGTACAGCCGCAGCATCGTGCGCGAGGCCGCCGAGGTAACTCTCGCGATAGTCGGTGTCGTCGACGAGCACGCCGTCGAGCAGCAATTCGACGCCGATATGCGCGACCGCGCGGCGCGGACCGCGCGCACAACCCGCGGCCTCGAGGCGATCGTCGAGCTCGCGCATCAGCGCCAGCACCGGCGCGAGGTGATGAAACGCGGCGTCGGTCTTGTGATGGAGGTCGATGCCATGCGCGATCGCCGGGTCGGTCGGCTCGGCCAGCCGCGCGCCGCTCATCGTCGCGAAGTCGGGCAGCATCGCGCCGAGCACGCTGCCGGGCGACTCTGCCGTCCAGCTTGCGACTGCCGCGTGGCCAAAGAAGTTCACCAACCTTTGTTAGCATCTCTGCGTGGTCGTCGTTGGCATCGATCTGGGCACGCAGAGTCTCAAGGCGGTCGTCTGCAACGAACGCCTCGACGTGCTCGGCGCACACGCGGTCGCGCAGACGACTGCGTTTCCGCGCCCGGGCTGGGCAGAGCAGGATCCGCGCGGGTGGGAGGCGGCACTCGCGCCCGCGATCGGCGGCGCGCTGATCGCGGCGGGCGTGCAGGCAGCCGACGTGGCGGCGGTCGCGCTCGCCGGTCAGCTCGACGGCTGCGTCGCGGTCGACACGCATGGCACGCCGCTGCACGCCGCGCTGATCTGGCAGGACAAGCGCGCGGTCGAGCACGTCACACGCTGCGAAGCCGCGCGGCTATTCGAGTTGACCGGCCAGATCGCCGATGCCAGCCATATGGCGCCGAAGGCCCGCTGGCTGCGCGCGCACGGCGTAGCGGCGGCGCGCTTTCACCAACCGGTCAGCTATCTCGTCGAGCGGCTGACCGGCGCGGCGGTACTCGATCCCGCGCATGCGTCGACGACGATGCTCTACGACCTGCTCGCCGGCACCTGGTCGGCGGAGCTGCTCGCGGCGTTCGAGCTCGACGCGGCGATGCTGCCGACGCTACAACCGGCGCACGCGGTCGCGGGCGTGCTCACCGCCGCGGGCGCCGCGCTCACCGGCCTTGTGGCCGACATTCCCGTCGTGGTCGGCACCGGCGATGACTTCGCGACGCCGCTCGGCGCGGGCATCGTCGCGCC
This sequence comes from Kofleriaceae bacterium, assembly GCA_036524455.1. Lineage (GTDB taxonomy): Bacteria > Myxococcota_A > Polyangia > Haliangiales > Haliangiaceae > JABFXX01. The sequence continues at coordinate 7,392 of DATDCH010000664.1, forward strand.
CGGTGCGATCGCGTGCACGCTCGGAACCGCCGAAGTGATCGGCGCGATCGCGGAGACGCCGATCTTCGACATCGCGCAGGTCCGCGCGACGAGCGATCCGTGGCGCGAGCTCGCCGAGCCAATGGTCGAGACGCACGCGTTTCCGACCGGCGCGTTCTTCGTCGAGAACCCGGGGTGGCTCGCAGGCGGCGCCGTGCGCTGGGCGATCGATACGTTCGGTTACGCAGACGAGGCCGACTTCGATCGCGCGGCTGCGCAAGCGCCGCCCGGCGCCGATGGCATCACGTTCGTGCCGGCACTGACCGGCGCGATGACACCGGTCTGGCGCGCGAACGCCCGCGGCACGCTGCACGGGTTGACGAACGCGCACGGCCGATCGCACATCGCGCGCGCGGTGCTCGAAGGCATCGCGTTCGCGAGCCGCGACGTCGCGCAGCGGCTGGTCGCACTCGGCTTGCCGGCGCGCGAGGTCGTGTTGCTCGGCGGCGGCGGCAAGAGCGCGGTATGGACGCAGCTCCGCGCCGACGCGCTGGGCTTGCCTCATCGTGTCGCATCGCGCACGGATACGTGCCCGGTGGGTGCGGCGATGCTCGCGCTCGTCGCGATCGGGGCGTTACCCGACGTGCAAACCGCGGCGGCGCTTGCACCTGCTCACAGCGGTGCGGTCATGCCGCAGCGCTCGCTCGACGAGGCCTACGAACGATACCGGTCGCTGGTCATGCGGTTGGTCACTACGACATCGTGAGGTCCTGGGCTAGAGTCGCACCCAATGCGACGGATGTTGCTCGTCGGCGCGCTCGCCGGTTTGCCCGGCTGCCCGAGTGATCCGCCTCCCGAGTGCCTCACCCCAGTCGTCGATACGACGTGCGCTCCAGGTTACGTGCCGACTTTCACGAACGTCTACAACAACACGCTGCGCGACAGCTGCGGCTCGACGGACTCGTCGTGTCACTCGGCGAGCGGCCGCGCGGGCAACCTCACGTTCCAGGATCAAGCGACCGCCTACGATCAGCTGACCTCGAAAGGCTATGTCAAACCCGGTGACCCGACGTGCAGCGAATTCATCGTGCGCACGCACTCGCCGGGTGAGGACTACCAGATGCCGCCGAGCTTGACGCTAACGCCTGAAGTGCGGTGCGCGCTGGCCCAATGGGTGCAGATGGGAGCGCTGCCGTGAAGTACCTCGTGCTCGTGCTCGCGCTCGCCGCGTGCGATGGCTGCGACGGACCGAAGTACTCGGTCGAGCAGCTGCAGAATCCCGAGACGTGCAAGGAGTGTCACCCGAAGCACTACGATCAGTGGTCGGGCTCGATGCATGCGTACGCCGCCGAGGATCCGGTGTTCGTCGCGATGAACAAGCGCGGCCAGCGCGACACGAACGGCGCGCTCGGTGACTTCTGCATCTCGTGTCATGCGCCGATGGCGCTCGAGCTCGGCGTGCAGAACGGCGCGAACTTCGATCCCGCGACGCTGCCGCCGGAGGCGAAGGGCGTGACGTGCTTCTTCTGTCACAACGTCGAGCAGGTCACCGATGATCACAACGCGCCGATCGAGCTCGCGATGGATCAGACGATGCGCGGCGGCACGCGTAATCCCGTCGACAATCCTGCGCACCACTCGAAGTTCGACCGCGAGCTGATGGCGTCGGCGACGAACAAGTCGACGATGTGCGGCGCGTGCCACGATCTCGTAACACCCGCGGGCGTGCACCTCGAGCGCTCGTTTGCCGAGTGGAAAGAGACCGTGTTCGCGATCAACGATCCAGAAGCGTTCCTGCCGCAGACCTGCAGCGGCTGCCACATGTTCCCGACGACGGGTCTGATCGCGGACAAGCCGGGCCTCGATGTCGCGCCGCGCCCGAACGGTTTCCACGAGCACATGTGGCCGGCGATCGATCAGGCGCTCACACCGTTCCCGCAGCTGGCGGAGCAGGAGGCCGGCATCAAGCGCGACCTGCTCGACTCGATCAATATCAAAGGCCCGAAGCCGCGCGCGTCGAACGAGTCGCCGGGTGGCATCTGCCTCGAGATGAATCAGTACATCGACGTGCGTGTCGACTCGTTCAACGTCGGCCACATGTTCCCGAGCGGTGCGGCGCAGGATCGACGGCTCTGGGTGCACCTCGTGGTCAAAGACGCGTTGGGCAACGTGATCTACGAGCGTGGCAACGTGCCCGACGGCGTCGATCCCGAGGAGACGAGCGACACGACAGTCAACTGCGCACCTTCGATGGGCGTCGACGGCAGAACCAACTGCGCTGCGTTCTACGACCGCACGTTCAAAGAAAATGGCACGCCCGCGCACTTCTTCTGGGAGGTGGCGAGCTATCAGAGCCATTTGATCCGACCCGCGGTCACGTTCGATCAGAACGCCGTTGGCTACGACCATTCGACGACGATCCGCTACGACGTCGGTTTCTCGATCTATCAAGTCACCGATCGCGTCGAAGCGACGTTGCGCATGCGCGCGCTGCCGTTTGCGATGCTGCGCGATCTCGAGCAATCCGGCGACCTCGATCCGGCGATCAAGTCGCAGGTCAAGACGCTCACGGTCGGCCGCACGAGCGTCTGGACGAAGGCGACCGCCGGCACCGGGCCTGCCGAGTTCACGAACTGCAATCCCGAGTGATCAGGGAATGCAGAAGCTGAACACCGTCGAGTCGGTCGACGGATCGACGGTCGCGCGCATCGTGATCTCCCAGACGCCCTGCATCCACAGGTTGATCGTGCTGAGCTGATACTGACCGGGCTCCGCCAGCGGCATGATCTCGACGGGCACGCCGCTGCCGTGCATGTGCTTCGGCATGAACGGGGTCACCTTCATCGTCACGCCGTCGACCGGTGCGCCGACGACGCCTGCGTTCATCGAGTTGATCTGCACGACCCACGTGTTCTCGGGACCGCGTTGCGGCGGCGCCGGAGTGCCCGAGATGAACCGGAAGTTGTAGGTCCCTTTGTCGCCCGCGTGCTCGAGGCCGACCACGAACGTATCGACGTCCGTCACCTTCGAGCAGTCGACGACTTCTTCATCGTCGCCGTTGTCATCCGTGCCGCACGCGGCGAGGCCGATCATCAAGGCAGACTTCGCGCCGGTGGGTCGCACGATCGAGATACGCATAGGCTCGCTCGGAGGTTACGGCACGTACGCGCCGCTGGGGAGCGTGGATCGCTCACCCGGCCTAACACGCTGATACGCCTACTCCGTGAGCAGGACCATCGTGTCTTTTGCGAGGCCGATACCGCTCGGAATTCCTGTGTACGTCACACGCGCGATCGCCATGGTCTCGCCCGGCACCGACCAGACGTCGGCGATCGTCGCGCCGGGGCGCAGGAACGCGGTGACGGTCGTATGACCGCTCGGGCCATGCCCGCTCACCGGTTCGACGCGCAGCTGCAGCGCGAACTTGCGAATCGGCGGCTCGTCCTTGCCGGCAACACGCAGCGCGCGGCGCTGCACGATGCGCGTCGACAGCATCCACGCTTCCTTCGTCGTGGCGCCGAGCGGCTCGAGCGTCGTCGCGATCGCGGCGATGCGCGCGCGAATCTCCGCCGCATCTTGCGACTGCTCGTACCACGCGTGAATCGGCACGAGATGGCCCGCGCGTGCGCCGCGCAGCCACAGCCGATAGATGATCGGCGTCTCGGTCTCGCTGATCTCTTCGATCACGTACGCAACACCTTCGGCCGGCGCGACGCCGAGCAGCGTCATGCGGTGGCCGAGTCCAGATACTTCATCAGTCGTGCACGCGGTCGACGTCATATAGCCAAGGGAGAGCCGCAGCGTCGGCAGCGGCGCATCGCGATGGATGTACGCGTGAGCGAGCGCGCGCTGCATCCGACGAGTGCGCGCGAGGGCGATCAGAGCGGTCTGGGTCTTTGCGTCACGGTTCACGGCAGGTACTCACTGCTATGAACGCGCGAGATGCCCAGGGGTTGCACTCGAAGTGACGAGTGCAACGCTCGGGAATAACGTCGTGTCTACGGCGGTTGAATGCCGTTGGACCTCAGGGCGTCTGGTAGGTCACAGCCTGTTTCTGACCTGCCCGATCGGTCTGGGTCCAGGTGCCGACGCGGTGACCGCCGCGCAGCTGGCCCTCGAGCACGCCGCCGCCGGCAAGCTGGCGCCACGCTCCGTCGAGCACGCCGTCTTTGTACGTCGCGGTTAGCGTGACGGCGCCGTCTTCGTCGAAGCTCGTCCACGTGCCCGTGCGTTTGTCGGCGGCGAGCTGACCGACGAGCGCCGGCTTGCCGTTGCGATACTCGGTGTACGTGCCTTCGACGAGCCCGTCTTTGTAGCCTGCAGAGACCGCGAGCTTGCCGTCGACAAACTTCTTCCACGCGCCGTCGAGCTTGCCGCGCTTCCAGTGTTGCTCGAGCAGCGGCACGCCCGCTTCGGTCTGCTCGCGCCACACGCCGTGCTTCTTGTCGCCGGCGTAGCGGCCTTCGATGACGAGCTTGCCGCGCGACGTGTACTCCTCGTACTTGCCGTCCATCAGGCCCTTCGCGAGCTGCGTCTTCGTCGCGATGCGCTGGTTCGTGTGATACGCGAACGTCGTACCGGTGCCGTCGTTGATCGTGAAGCGGCCGAGCTCGTTACCGGTCTTCGGATCGTAGTAGACGAATTCGCCGTCGGGCTTGCCGTCGGTGAACGTGCCCTGGAAGAACAACTTGTCGTCGATCCACTCGCTCCACAGGCCGCGCTTCTTGCCGGCGTCGTAGTCGCCTTCGCGTTCCTTCTTGTTGTTCTTGTCGGTCCACACCCACGTGCCGACGCGCTTGCCGTGCTCGTACGCGCCCTGCACGCGTGGCGTGTACCGACCGCGCCACAGCTTGAAGTCGCCGTCGAGTCGGCCCTTTGAATCGTAGGCCTCGTCGGTGACGAGCGCCCAGAACTGCCAGATCTTGCGCGCACCGCGTCGCGTGCCGCGCACGAACGATTCTTCGACGCGCAGCGTGGCCTTCGCGCCGGCGAGATGCTTGCCGTGGAGCTTGCCCTTGTCGTAGCCCGCGAGCACGACGAGCGCGCCCGTGCGATCGAAGATCTTCGTGGTGCCGTGCGGCACGCCGGCCACGAGTGTGGTCTCGCTGTAGAGCGGGCCGTCGGCGAGCCAGTGCATCTGCTTGCCGGTGCCTTGCTTCAGCGTGTACTCGCCGAGCAACCCGCCGCTCGGATCGAATTGCTTCCACACGCCGTCGCGCAAGCCGGCTGCGAACGTGCCGGTCTCTGCGATCGCGCCGCCTGGATACCGGCGCTGCCACGTACCGGCGAGCTTGCCATCGGCGTAGCTGCCTTCGATCTCGATCTGTTGATCGGGAAACAGTGTGACGAACGCGCCGTGCTTGGTGCCGTCGTTGCGTGCACAGAACCAGGTCGTGTCGGGATACGGTGCTTGCGTTGCAGTCGTGCCCTCATTGCACGCGAGCTTCGGAAGTGGAGGTGCCACTTGCACCGCTGCATCGATCAGTAGCGTGGCTTGCGCTGCAACCGGTGTAGTCGTTGCGGTGACAGGCGTCGCTATGATCGGCTTCTCCGTCGGGGAGCCACAGCCCATGCTCGACGTCAAGACGAAGCACAACGTGTGCGAACGTTGCACATGATTATTGTGGCACGAGGGGGCGCGCAGGGTCGAACTCGCATTACCCTTGAGGCTATGAAGGTCACTGGTTTAGTTGCGATATCGATAGCCTTTGCACTGGCGAGTACCTCTGCAGACGCACGGCCTCGACCGGCAGGCCGCGGCGGCAGCAGCATGCGGAGCTTCTCGGCGAACAAGACGTTCGGCCTCGGGCTCGAGCTCGGCCAGCCAACCGGTCTCACCGGCAAGTACTTCTTGAGCGACTCCAACGCGCTCGACTTCGGCCTCGGCTACATCTATCACAACCGTTGGTACGGCGAGGACGGCGTCCACCTCTACGCCGACTATCTGTGGCACCCGTTCTCGCTCGTCTCGGCGGAGCCCTTCGAGCTGCCGTTCTTCATCGGCGTCGGCGGCAGGTTCTGGGACTTCGACTACTGCGACAACCGCGTGTGCGGCTACGGCGGCTCGGCGATCGGTATCCGAGTCCCGCTCGGTATCGCGTTCGACTTCAACGAGGTTCCGCTCGACATCGCGCTGAACATCGTCCCGGTGTTCGACTTTATTCGCGGCGACTACTACGACCGCTACCGCGACCGCACGCACTTCGGCGTCGACGTCTCGATCGCGATCCGCTACTGGTTCAAGTAGAGCGCGTTACTGCTTGGACAGCTCGACCCAGATCGGCACGATCACGCCTTCTGCGCGGTCGACTTCGATATCGGCGCGGCGCACTTCGATCTGCCCGCGACCGCCGATGTTGTAGTACGCGCTGACGACGTACGTGCCGGGCTCGACGGTGTCGAAGCGATAGCGGCCATGATTGTCGGTGACGGTCTGCAGCGTCTCGGATTTTGGACCGCCGACCGCAGTGACGACGGCGCCGATCACACGCTCGCGCGTCTGCAGCTCGCTGACTGTGCCCTCGATCGACGTGATCTCGCGCTTCGGGCGATAGCGCGTGATCGCACCTTGGCTCGGATCGCCGTAGTCGACGAGGATCGGATCGGGGCTACCGAGCGTGAAGGTGACGTCGACGAACGTCGCTTCGCCGGCGCGCACGTCGATGTTCTTGATCGTGATCGGCTGACCCGCGAACGTCGCGGTCAGCGTGAAGCGGCCGGGCTTGATGTCGTCGATCACGTAGAGGCCGTCGGGTGCCGTCGTCGTGCGCGCGCCGTTTGACAACGAGAGCGATGCCATCCCCACGGGCTCGCCGCTCGCGTTGTCGCGCGCAAGCCCGCCGATCGAGCCTGTGGTCGGGCGTGGGCGCTGCGCTGCTCCGCAAGCAGCCAGCAATACCAGCAGGATGGTCGCCCTCACACCACGCAGTCTACGCAACTGGGTACCGGCGCCAAGCGGCATCTAGCTGGCAGTGTCCAACCGGGTGATGAGGCTCGCATCACTCAGTGCACGTGGCAATATCCACCCCATGCTGCGTGGGGTTCTCGTCGGGCTATTGGCCGTCTCGGCCGTGTCGTGCAAATCGAGCAGTGATTCGGCGAAGTCGCAGCCGGGGATGGCGGCCGGCAAGGTCGTCGAGGTCACCGGCTCCGTCACCGTGCGACACAACAATGTCGCACAGCCACTCGCGGCCGGCGCCACTGTCGAGGGTGACGACATCATCGAGACCGGTGCCGACGGCAACGTCATCATCGAGCTCAATCACAACCTCGTGCGCTGGGAGCTCGGGGCGAACAAGACCGCGAAGGTCAAGGAGTCGGTCGCGTGGGGCCTGGCGAAGAAGGCGGGCGACAGCGTGCAGGTCACCGAGACCAGCGCTGCGGCCGGCCGCAATGCCGAGCGCAGCGCGGCCGATACGACGGTGAGCGCGCAAGCCGAGAGCGCGCCGGCACCCACCGCTGCACCCGTCGCGCCTCCTCCTCCACCTCCTCCTGCGCCGCCCGCCGAAGCGCAGTCGCCACGCCAAGAGGCGCCACCGAAGGCGAAGAAGGCTGAACCGGTCGTCGACCGTGAACGCGACGACGCGGTGCTCAACCAACCGAGCGGCGGGGGCGGCGCGCCAACCAAGGAGCTCGCGAAGACGCGCGGTGGCGAAGGCGCTGCGGGCGGCACGGGCACGGCGTCGACGACGGTCGCGAAGGGCGCGCCCGGTGGTGGCGCAAACGTCGCGGCTAATGCCGATACGGAGTCCGCGAAGATGTCTCCCGCCGATGCCGACAAGGCGGCGATGGATGTCGTGCTCAAGAACGACAAAGCGCTGAAGGCGTGCCTCACGAAAGACGCGCAGGCGCTCTCGGTGACGATCAAGATCGCCGCGAACGGCAAGGGAACCGCAGTCGTGTCGGGGAAGGCCGCCATACCTGGCTCGGTGCAGACGTGCGTGAAGTCTGCGGTGGCGAAGATGAAGTTCGCCGCGGTAGCGACGACCGTGAAAGTCGAAGTCTCGCGCTAGCTGGTGCTCGTGCGAACCGAGTCCACGGGCAAGCCGACCTCGGCGCACAGCTGAGCGAGCGCCTCGCGGTTCGGACCGCGCCACGCGAGCGCGTCGAGGTCGCACACGATCGGGCAGTCGCGCCGCAGCGTCGCGAGCGTCTGATACAGCATTGCCTGCTCGCGCTGCTCGCGCAGCGACGCCGCGAGTCGATCGACGCCGCGCAGGCCGGGCACGTTCCACTTCGCCGCGTCGTCGGGAATGTGCTGGATGTGCTTCCACACCGTAAGCACCTTCGCGGCCGAGCTCTTGCCCCAGCTCGGCAGCCCCGGGATGCCATCGGCGGTGTCACCGACGAGCGCGAGCAGATCGGGAATCGACGGTGGCGGCACGCCGTGCTTCGCGATCACGCCGGGCTCGTCGAGGGTCGCGTCCTTATAACGATCCCACGCGACGACGCGCGTGCCGATCACCGACTGACACAGGTCTTTGTCGACCGCGACGATTCGCACCTGCGTGACGCGCGCATCTTGCGCGAGGTGGTGCGCCGCGGTCGCGATCGCGTCGTCGGCTTCGAAGTCGATCATCCGCCATGCGACGAGCCCGAGCGCTTCGGCCGCTCGCTCGACGAGTGGAAACTGTCCGACGAGGTTCGGATCGAGACCCTCGCCGGTCTTGTAGCCGAGAAACAGATCGTTGCGGAACGACTCGATCACGGTGTCGAACGCGACGCCGCCGTGCGTGATCGCGCCGGAGCGCAGAACGCGTGCGAGGCTCTGCAAGAAGGTGCGCGTTGCGCCGACCTCACGCCCTTCATGCTGTGCAGGCGGCGCGCCAAACCAGGCGCGAAACAGCTCGTAGGTTCCGTCGAAGAGGTGAGCCTGCACGCGAGCAGCGTAGTACAACACGTCGATGTCGACCGCCACCTCGCCGCTGGCTGCAGATGCGGTTGCCGGTGTCAGCGAGCCTGCTGTTCGCGGCGTGCTCGCCGACCACTGGGAATTCATGATGAGGTGGGCGCCGACCTGGGCGACCACGCTCGGCGATCATCGTTACGATGACCGGCTTGCGATGCGCGACGCCGCGTCGATCGCGAAGATGGACGGCGAGCACGCGGCGTTGCTCGCGCGGCTCGTCGACGTCGACGCGAGTGTGCTGTCGCCCGCCGATGCGATCACGTACAAGTTGTTGCGCGGCAAGCTCGAAGCCGAGCAGGGCCTCGCGCGCTGGCGGTTCCACGAATGGGTGGTCGACTCGAGCAGCGGCAACGTGTTCGGCGAGCTCAGCTACCTGATCGAGTCGCACATCGTGAAATCTGCGGACGACGCGCGCAACGTGATCGCACGCATCCGCCAAGGCGCGCGGCTGTTCGACGACACGATCGCGAACCTCGCGACCGGGCTCGCGTCGGGCCGCGTGTCATCGGCGGAGAAAGTGCGGCGTGTCGTCGAGCAGCTCGACGGCGAGCTCGCCAAGCCGGTCGACAGCTGGGCGATGGCTTCGCCCGCGTGGGGCGAGCGCGAGCCCGCGCTGCACGCCGAGCTGCGCGACGTGGTCGAGCGCGAGATCCAGCCCGCGGCGATCCGGCTACGCGATTTCTTGCGCGATACGGTGTTGCCGGCGGCTCGCGGCGAAGCGGAAGGCCTGTGCGCCATCCCCGACGGCGAGGGTGCGTATCGCGCGTCGATCTTGTTTCACGTCGGCGTCGCGGTCGATCCGCGCCGGCTCCACGAGCTCGGGCTCGCCGAGATCGCGCGCACCGATCGCGAGCTCGCCGATCTAGGCAAGCGCGTGCTCGGCACCGACAGCCTCGCAGCGACGGTCGCGCAGCTGCACGAAGACCGCGCGCTGTATTTTGGATCCGCCGCCGAGATCCTCACCGCCGCGCAGTTCGCGCTCGATCGTGCGAAGGCGGCGATCCCGAAATACTTCTCGGTGCTGCCGGTCACCGACTGCATCATGCGCGAGATTCCGAGCTACGAAGCGCCGTACTCGACGATCGCGTACTACCGCCAGCCACACTACGACGGCACGAAGCCGGGTGAGTACTTCGTCAACACGTACAAGCCGGAGACGCGGCCGAAGTTCGAGCTCGAGGCGCTGACCTGGCACGAGTCGATTCCGGGCCACCATCTGCAGATCGCGCTATCGCAGGAGCTCGGTGAGCTGCCGGCGTTTCGCAAGCTCGACGGCTCGACCGCATTCGTCGAAGGTTGGGCGCTCTACACCGAGTGGCTCGCCGAGGAGATGGGCCTCTACTCGAGCGACGTCGCGCGGATCGGCCGCGTCAGCTACGACGCGTGGCGCGCATCGCGGCTCGTCGTCGACACGGGTATTCACTCGCTCGGCTGGACGCGCGCGCAGGCCGAGGCGTTCATGCGCGAGCACACGGCGCTGACGCCGATCAACATCTCGAACGAGGTGGATCGCTACATCGGCTGGCCGGGCCAGGCGCTCGCATACAAGTTCGGCCAGCTCGAGATCCTGCAGCTGCGTAGTGACGCCGAGCAGAAGCTCGCCGCGCGCTTCGACCTCAAGGCATTCCATGCGATCGTGCTCGGCGCGGGTGCGGTCACGCTACCCGTGCTCGCCGACCGCGTGAACGCATGGATCGACCAGACAAGAGCGCCGCTAGAGCCCAACCCGAGCTGACACGCGGCCTGGGGCCGTGGGCCGCGGCGTCGCTCGTCGTCGGCACGATCATCGGCACCGGTATCTTTCTCAAGACCGCGGTGATGGCGCAGACTGCCGGCTCGGCGGCGTGGGTACTCGCGGCGTGGGCGTGCGCCGGTGGGCTGTCGCTGTTCGGCGCGCTCACGTACGCCGAGCTCGGTGCGATGTTTCCGCGTGCCGGCGGCGAGTACGTGTTCTTGCGCGAAGGCTACGGCCCGGGGATGGGCTACCTGTTTGCGTGGAACCGGTTCTGGATCGCGACGCCCGGCTCGATCGCCGCGTACGCCGTCGGCACGACCACATTCCTCGGCGGTGTCGTCGACATCGATCCCGACAGCAAGCTCGTCGCGATCGGGCTCGTCGTGTTGTTCACCGGCGTCAACTGCTTCCCGGTACGCGCAGGCGGCTGGCTGCAGACCGTGCTGACCGTGATGAAGGTCGTGATGATCGGTGGGCTCGCGGTCGGTGCGCTGTTCTTCGCGTCGGGCGGTAACTGGTCGCGCGTCACCGACACGGGGCCCGGATTTCCCGGCTGGTCCGCGTTCGGCGCGATGGTGCTCGCCGCGCTGTGGGCATACGACGGCTGGAACAACCTGCCGATGGCCGCCGGCGAGGTGCGCGATCCGCAACGCAACTTGCCGCGCGCGATCGTGTGGGGCGCGCTCGGCGTGTTCGTGATCTACGCGCTCGTCAACATCGGTTACTTCCACGCGCTGCCGTTCTCCGAGGTCGCCGCACCGGGCTCGACATCAGTCGCGCAGAAGACCGCGACCACGTTCCTCGGCGGCCCCGCGCAAGCGCTGCTCGCGGCGGCGATGGCGATCTCCGCGATCTCGGCGATGAACGGCTCGATGTTGACCGGTGCGCGCGTGCCGTACGCGGTCGCGAACGACGGCCTCGCGCCGCGCGCGCTCGCGAACGTCGCCGAAGGTGCCCGCGTGCCGGTCGTGTCGGTGCTCGTCCAGGGCGGCCTCGCCGTGATCTACGCGCTGAACGCCCGGTTCAATGCGCTCACCGATGCGGTCGTGTTCGCGTCGTGGCTGTTCTACGCGCTCAACGCGGGCACCGTGCTGCTGCTGCGCAAGCGCGAGCCAGATCGCGAGCGCTCGTTCCGCGTGCCGGGCTTCCCGGTCGTGCCGGTGATCTTCATGGCGCTCGCGTTGTTGCTCCTCGTCAACACGATCTGGACCGCGCCGCGCGCGAGTACACTCGGCCTGAGCACCACCGCACTCGGGCTCGTCGTGTACTTCGCGTTCTATCATCGTCGAACGAATCAGTGATCCGTCACGGTGGCGCTGCGATGTCGCCTGCGTGACAACAGGCCCGGTGCGCAAACTGGCCGAGATAACCGCAAGTACCAGGGCGCGCATTCCGTCGAAATTGCGCATTGCGGCGCAAGTTCGGCATTGCGATCGATGGCACCCGTCGCCACATTCGTGGCATCGGATCATCAGGAGGACGGATTGCAAACCTTGTATCTGGGCGCGGTGGCTTTCGGGGTGACCCTCCTGGTCGCGTCGTTCCTGCTCGGCGGGAAGGACACCGACGGCGGAGACGGCGACAGCGGTGGTGCTCACGGCGACATGGGGCTCGCGTGGGCGCCGTTTGGCTCGCTCAGGTTCTGGGTGTTCTTCCTGACGTTCGGCGGCGGCGCGGGCTTTGCGCTGACGCAGCTCGGCTCGAGCTCGGTGATTGCCGGTGTAGGTGCAGGCGGCATCGGTTGGCTTGCCGGCGCCCTCGCGGTGACGGTGATCCGCAGCATGACGAAGCACAGTGCGTCTAGCGAGCTGGCGGCGGGCGAGCTGGTCGGAACGACCGGCACGCTGACGTTGCCAGTCGGCCCCGGTCAGCCGGGCAAGGTGCGCGTCGAGATCAAAGGTCGCGCAGAAGATTTTGTAGCGAACATCGTCGAGGACGGCGGGAATTTACCGACGGGAACGACGGTGCTGATCGTGTCAGAAGGCGAGCGCGGTTCGTTGCTCGTGACCAAGCACGAGATGTAGCGTCGACCCGTAAGGGGAGGAGAAGCGTATGAGCATACCGCCCGAAATTTTGGGCGGCGTCGCCGCTGGCGCCGTCGTTCTACTGGTGCTGATGATCTTCTATCGGTACCTGCTGCGCATCTGCAGGCCGAACGAGATCTTGATCTTCTCCGGTCGCAAGCACAGGACGACGGATGGCCACAGCGTCGGCTACCGGGTCGTGTTCGGCGGCCGCGGCGTACGCGTCCCCCTCGTCGAGACGGTCGACCGCATGGACGTGTCGCTGATCTCGGTGCCGATCGCGGTGCAGGGCGCGTACTCCGAAGGCGGTATTCCGCTCAACGTGCACGCGATCGCGAATATCAAGGTCTCGACCGATCGCCGCTACGTCGGCAACGCGATCGAGCGCTTCCTCGGCAAGGGCCGCACGGAGATCGCGCGCGTCGTCAAAGAGACGCTCGAAGGTCACCTGCGCGGCGTGCTCGCCACGATGACGCCAGAAGAGCTCAACCAGGATCGGCTGAAGTTCGCCAAGCACCTGGAGCAGTCGGCGAAGGCCGATTTCGAGAAGCTCGGCCTCGAGCTCGACGTGCTCAAGATCCAGCACATCGCCGACGATCGCAATTACCTCGAGAGCATCGGCCGCCAGCGCATCGCAGAGATCCTGCGCACCGCGGAGGTCGCGGAGTCCGATGCGACGCGCGAAGCCGAGCAATCGGAGGCCGCGGCACGTGCGCGCGGTGAAATCGCGATGACGAACGCGAACGCGGCGCTGCAGCGCAAGCAGAACGAGCTGCGCCAGATCAAAGCCGAGGTCGAAGCCGAAGCACGCGGCGAGGAAGTCCGCGCTGAAGCGGCGGGCCAGCAAGCACGTGCCGAGGCCGAGCTCGAGCTCCAGAAGATGCGCGGTCAGCTCGAACAGCTCCGGCTCGAAGCTGAAGTCACGATTCCGGCCGAGGTCGAAGCGCAAGTCCGCGAGCTGTTCGCCGCGGGTCAAGCCGCACCGATCGCAGCCGACGGCGAGGCGATGTCGAAGTCGCTCGACGAGGTCGCGAACGCGTGGCGCGACAGCGGCGGGCGCGCGATGGACATGTTCGTGCTCCAGCACCTCGACCAGATCTTCGGCGAGGTTGCGATGGCAGCCGGCCGTATGAAAGTCGGCGAGGTCAACCTGATCGACGGCGGTGACGGCAAGACGATTCCCGCGTACGCGGCGGCGTATCCCGCCACGATGGCCGCGCTGCTCGATCAAGTCACACGCACGCTCGGCATCGACATCGCGAAGGTGATCACCGGGAACTCTGCGCCGAACGGCCAGAGTGGGGAGAGGAGCTAGCCAAATGCAGAACCTCATCATCGTCGGCGCAGTCGCCATCCTCGGCGCGCTGATCATCCTCGCGATGATCATCTCGCGCATCATCTACATCTGCCCGCCGAACGAAGTGCTGATCTTCTCCGGCGGCCATCGCCGCATCCCCGGCATTGATCGCGTCGTCGGTTACCGCGCCGTTCAGGGCGGCCGCGGCATTCGCATCCCGCTGATCGAGGTCGTCGATCGGATGGACCTGACGAACATGATTATCGAGCTGCGCGTGCACGGCGCGTACTCGCGCGGCGGTATCCCGCTCAACGTACAGGGCGTCGCGAACGTCAAGATCTCGAGCAAGAGCGACTTGCTCGCGAACGCGATCGAGCGCTTCCTTGGCTATACGCGCGAGCAGATCATGGGAGTCGCGCGCGAGACGCTCGAAGGTAACCTGCGCGGCGTGCTGTCGACGCTGACCCCCGAAGAGGTCAATCAGGATCGCGAGAAGTTCGCCGGCGCGCTCGTCCACGAGGCCGATGTCGACCTCGCGCGCCTCGGCCTCGAGCTCGATAACCTGAAGATCCAGCACGTAACGGACGACAAGGGCTACCTCGACTCGATCGGTCGCCGGCAGACCGCAGTGCTGCTCAAGAACTCGCGCGTCGCGGAAGCGGAGAACCACGCGCTGTCGCA
>DATDCH010000665.1:0-4438 GCA_036524455.1 Kofleriaceae bacterium
CGACCGACGTGCTCGGCGGCTGGACCGTCGGCCTGACGTGGGCACTGATCTGCGGTCTCGTCGTGCGCCAGCTCGGCAAGCGGGGCATCGAAGACATGCCCTCGCAGCCGAACGACTGATCGCTATAGTTCGCGCATGAACCGCATCGCGGTGATCGGCTGTTGCGGCGCCGGCAAGTCGCACCTCTCGCTCGCACTCGGCAAACGCCTCGGGCTGCCGGTCATCCACCTCGATCGGATCTCGCGGCGCACCGGCTGGGCGCAAATCCCGAACGACGAATTCGCGGTCACGCAGCGCGCACTGTTCACGCGTGATGGCCGCTGGATCGCCGACGGCAACTACGGCAGCACGATGATGATCCGCCTCGCCGCTGCCGACACGATCGTGTTCATGGACTTTCCGACGAGCATCTGTCTCTACCGCGTATTCGAGCGGCGCGTGCGGTACCTCGGCCGCACCCGGCCTGACATGGCGCCGGATTGCCCCGAGCGGTTCTTCGATCGCGAGTTTCCGAGCTTTCTGCACTACGTCGCGACGTTTCGCCGCGAGCATCGGCCGCGCATTGTCGCGAAGCTCGCCGAGCTCGATGGCTCGCAGCGCGTGATCACGCTGACCGGCCCGCGCGACGTCCGCCGCTTCCTCGCCGAGCTGTAACTACAGGCGCGCACCTGGCAGCGCGATCCGGGTTCTGTGACGGTTGCCAACCCAATTGGCAGGGTCGGTCCGCGATCTTGCGAGGTTTGTCGAGGTCGGCAGCGGATCAGCGCTTGCTGTTGGGGACGGCGAGGGGGATCGCCATGACCAAGTGGACTAGCCTACTGCTCTGTTGTCTCGCTGCCTGCGGCTCGAGCCCGAGCGGCTCGGAGTGCGAAGACGCCGACCAGGACGGCGTCACCACGTGCGATGGGGACTGCGACGACGGCGATCCGTTGAGCCTGCCCGGCGGCAACGAGATCTGCGGCGATGCGACCGACAATAACTGTGACGGGCAGGACGACGAAGGCTGCAATGGCCTCGGCACGTTTGTGTCGTCCTTGACCGGCGACGATGCGAATCCCGGCACGAAGGCCGCTCCGGTCAAGACGATCGCGGCGGGCATGGCGAACGCCGCGCTGATCGGCGGCTCGCAGAGCGTGATCGTGGCCGAGGGCACGTATGCAGAGAAGGTGACGCTCGCCGAGGGCGTCGACCTGCTCGGCGGCTTTCAATGCGACACCGCGTCGTGCGGGTGGCAACGCGAGATCTCGAAGTACGCGAGCACGATCGCGAATCAGGATTTCGACGGCGTCGTCGCATCGACCGGGGTCACCCAGGCCACGCTCGTCGAAGGCATGTCGATCGTCGGTATGGACGGCGTGCCGCCCGCGGCACCGGGGAGCTGCGCGATGCAGCTCGCGGGCGGTTCGCCGACGTTGCGTGGCAACAAGCTCACCGGCGGCACGGTGACCGGCGGCGGCTTCGCAGCGGATCGATCGATCGGTCTGATCCTGCGCTCGACCACCGATCCTGCCGGCGCGATCATCGATCACAACGAGCTGATCGGCGGGACGAGCTCGGGAGTCTCAGCCGGTCTGATGGTCGACAGCTATCCGGCACGCACGCCGGCGCTTGCAGCGGTGCTCGGCAACGTGATCGTCGGCGGCGCGGGGCGCAGGTCGGCGGGCGTGATCGCCTGGAACTCGATGGCGGGGACCGTGCTGTCGAACAACGACATCATGGCCGGCAACTCGAACGGCGGCGCGAGCTCGGGCATCGAGGTCGGCTCGACGATGGCGATCGATAGCAACCGCATCAACGTCGATCAGGCGACCGTGGGCACATGCATGAATGCGCAGCAGTGGTGCACCGGCATCACGAGCCAGAGCTCGACCACGACGATCACGAACAACATCGTGTTCGGCGCGAAGTCGGCGCGCAGCGCGGCGGTGTTCCTCGGTGAGTTCGAGGTGCCCGCCGGTGCGGTCGTGCTCAACGGCAACACGCTGAACGGCGGCGGCATCGGCGCGGTGTCCTCGCTCCAGTCGCAGAGCGCGGCGCTCGTCGTCGCGATCGGCCCGTGCAACACGTGTGGCTTCAACGGATTCGTCGGGCGCGTGCGCAACAACATCCTCGACGGCGGCAGCAACCAGCTGCGGTTCGGCGTGCGCGAGGACCCGGCGGCGGGCCGCATGATGCGTCCCGAGCTGCTCGAGAACAACTTGTTCTGGTTTGCGCCGACGAATGGCCGCGCTGACGTGCTGTATCGCCAGGTCGATGCGCAGGGGGTGCCGAAGGATCACACGACGCTCGCGACACTCAACATCCTGACCTCGCCGCCGGCGAGCGCGAACCTCCACGCCGATCCGATGCTCGATGCGACGTGGCACGTTCCCGATGGCTCACCGTGCATCGATAATGGCACTGCGACCGAGGCGCCGCCGATCGACTTCGACGGCGAAGCGCGGCCGATGCGCAGCGCGCTCGATATCGGCCACGACGAGCTGCAATAGTCACGCGCTAGCGACGCGCGCGACGTCTTCGTGCATCTTGCGGCTCGGCGCGTACGCGAGCATGACGAGTGCGGCGACGGCGCAGAATCCGAATACGAAGCGCGGCTCGTACGACAGCATCGTGAGGATCAGGCCGAACACCCCGACGACTTCGGTCAGCCCCCAGGAGAGGACCTGCGCGCCGACCAGTCGCGACAGTGCGCGGCGCACGTCACCGCCGCCGTGACCGTAGGTGCGCGGCGGCAGTAGTCGCTGACGCAGGAACGGTGTGATCGCGATGATCATCACCGCGACGGCGATCAGCGCGAGCACGAGCGGCTGCGAGAATGGTTCGTGGGCGAGCTCGGGCTGCGGAATCGGCGTCTGCGGATCGCGCGTCTGCACCGCCATGTTTGCGACGGCGACGAAGATACCGATCGACACGAACATCGACCCGTAAAGGATGCGGCTGCCTCGCAGATGTTTCTCGACCCGTTCGTCGGCCATGTTATTTCGGCAGCGCGGCTTCGACCGCGGCGATCACCGTCGGATCGTCGGGCTTGGTCTTCGGCGAGAACCGCGTGACCTTCGTGCCGTCGGCCGAGATGACGAACTTTTCGAAGTTCCACCGGATGTCGCCTGTGTGACCGCTCGCGTCGGCGATCTGCGTCAGCGACTTGTAGATCTCGTGGCGCTTCTCGCCGTTGACCTCGATCTTCTCGGTGATCGGGAACGTGATGCCGTAGTTCGTCGAGCAGAACTTTTCGATCTCTTCGGCGGTGCCGGGCTCCTGGCCACCGAACTGATTGCACGGGACGCCAACCACCGTGAAACCCTTCGCCGCATACTTCTTCTGCAGCTCTTCGAGCGCGGTGTACTGCGGGGTCAGGCCGCACTCGGAGGCCACGTTGACGACGAGTAGCGCTTTGCCTTTGTGCTCGGCGAGCGTGGTCGGCTTGCCGCGCAGCGTCTTGATCGAAGCGTTCCACATCGGATCGAGCTCCTTGCTAACAGAGACAGGGGTGGGCGCAATACCTACCGTTGGCGCGACGGCGGGGGCAGGCTGTGGCGCGACTTCGGCGTGAAGTTGCGGCTCGTTGGCCTTCTTGCCTTCGGTCTTCGAGCACGCGGCGACGAGGGCGAGGGCGAGGAGGATCCGCATGGCCGGGAAAGTACCTCAGAGGTCGTGCGAGCAGAAGTCAGCTGTAACGACCGTACCCTCTGTTACCGTCAAATCGTCGTGCGCGTGCTTCTCGTATGCTCACTGGCCGCCTGCTCGTTCGACTACGGGTTCCCCGAGCCGTCCGGAGGGGGCGGTGGTAGCGGCGGTTTCCCCAACCCGACCGCACCGGATGCGGCCGTGGTGGTGATGATCGACGCCCCGGTCATGCCGCCGGTGGATGGCCCGTGCGCCGACGATGACGCGGATGGCGTGTGCAACGCCGTGGATGATTGGCCGTGCGGAGCGAAGCCCACGCAGCCGAATGCAACGATCGCGTGGAGCGGGAATAGCGGTGCCACCGACACGTCGATCACGAGCGTCAATCTCGACTCCACAGGGCGGCTCGCGATCGCGACGACCCAGGAGATCATTTCGCTGCGCTTTAACTACGCGATCAGCGACACCGCGTGCGCGGGCAACTGCATCGATCAGATCGAGATCGGGTGGACGCCGGGTAACCGCTACGGATGTCCGTTCGACCAAGTCGTGTCGAAGCAGAACGGCGCCGCCGGAACGATCACCACGACGATCCGAGCGCCCAACACGACCGGGACCTACGACCTCCGGGTAAACCTGGGCCAGAACACCGGCTGCTTCGACAACGGGGCCAACGACTGGTGGGGCATGTCGGCGAGCCAGGATCCGGCGGCGACTCGCACGATTGCAAAGCTTTGCGTGCGCTGAGACCGATTCTGGGGTAGCAACGCAGGTCCCGCCATGCGCCACCTTTATGCCGATTTCATCGATC
>DATDCH010000666.1:0-9267 GCA_036524455.1 Kofleriaceae bacterium
ATCTTGGCCATCTTGTCGCCGTTTTCATCGGTGACGATCGATGTCAGGTACACGGTCCGGAACGGCACCTTCCCCATGAAGTGGATGCCGAACATCATCATGCGGGCGACCCAGAAGAAGATGATGTCGGGCCCGGTGACGAGCACGTTGTTCGGATAGAACGTCGACAGATCGCGCGTCTTGTCGGGCCAACCGAGCGTCGAGAACGGCCACAACGCCGACGAGAACCAGGTGTCGAGGATGTCCTCATCCTGCTTGACGTCGTTGGAGCCGCACTTCGCGCACGCGGTGACCTCGTCGCGCGCGACGGTGATGTGCTCGCACTTCGCGCAGTACCACGCCGGAATGCGATGCCCCCACCACAGCTGGCGCGAGATGCACCAGTCTTTGATGTTGGTCATCCAGTGCATGTACGTCTTCGTCCACAGCTCGGGGACGAACTTCGTCTTGCCAGTCTCGACGGCGGCGATGCACTTCTCGGCGAGTGGCGCGGCCTTCACCCACCACTGATCCATCAGCATCGGCTCGATCACCGCACCGCTGCGCTGGCTGCGCCCGCGCGGCACCTTGTAGTCCTTCACGTCGCCGAGAAACCCGCCGGCCTCGAGGTCCGCAACCACCGCTTTGCGCGCGTCCTCGACGGTCATGCCGACGTACTGCTGCGGCGCGGGCGCGCACATGCGGCCCTTCGCATCGATCACTTGCAGCACGGGCAGCTTCGCGATCTGGCCCGCTTCGTAGTCATTCGGATCGTGCGCGGGCGTGATCTTCACGGCGCCCGAGCCGAACGCCGGATCCGGCCACGGCTTGCCGTCGCGCACGAGATCGAACGCGACGATCGGAATCTGCCGCCCGGTCAGCGGCAGCTCGACGAGCTTGCCGTGTAGCGCCTTGTAGCGCTCGTCGCTCGCGTGCACCGCGACGCCGGTATCGCCGAGCATCGTCTCGGGCCGCGTGGTCGCGACCACGATCTCGCCGCCACCGCCGACGATGGGATAGCGGATCTCCCACAGCGAGCCCTTTTCCTCGACGGTGTCGACCTCGAGGTCACTCACCACCGTCTCGCTCGCCGGATCCCAGTTGATCATCCGCTTCGCGCGGAAGATCAGGCCCTCTTCGTACAGCCGCACGAATGCTTCGCGCACCGCACGGTTGGACTTGTCGTCCATCGTGAACCGCTCGCGGGGCCAGTCGAGCGAGAAGCCCATCAGCTTCTCTTGCTCGCTGATGCGATTCCCGCTGCGCTCTTTCCACGCCCACGCGCGCTTCATGAACTCTTCGCGACCGAGCTCGAACCGCGTCTTGTTTTCGCGCCGCTTGAGATCTTTTTCGAGCAGCACATGCACCGCGATCGACGCGTGGTCGATGCCGGGCATCCACATCGCGTTGAAGCCCTGCATCCGCTTCCAGCGGATCAGGATGTCCTGCATCGTCGAGCCGAGCGCGTGGCCGATGTGCAACGAGCCCGTGACGTTCGGCGGCGGCAGCGTGATCGAGTACGGAACCGTCGGGCTCGCCTCGTCCGCATGAAAGTAAGCGTTCTCGAGCCACAAGGAGAGCCAGCGAGGCTCGACCTCGGAAGGATCGTACTGCTTCGGAAGTGCCGACGACGTGGTCATGGCCGTCGCACGCTAGCACGCGACCGGCATCATTTCAGGCCGTTGCCTCGGGTGAAGCGCGTCGATTCGCAACTCGTGCTTGCGTCGCCGCGGCTCGGGTCTTAGGGTTTGCCCATGCATTAACGCTGGCCGCGGTGGGATCGCCCACTACGTGATCGTTCGCGCCGACGCCCCCGCTGGGCGTCCAGCTCGCGCAAACCGTCCACGCCGCCGGCCAATCGGCGCAGTTGCCCGCCGCGCAAGCGGCTGCGCCGCCGACGATCGCAGTCGCGCTCGCCGCTTCCACCGACGAGCTCGCGACCCTCGCGCGCTCGCCGCCGCAGGCGTGCCGCACGTGCTCGTGCACGAACCGGATGAACCCTGGCGCGGCGCGCTGATGGCGATCGGGGTGGTCCCGACGTCGCGCGCGCTCGTGCGCCGATATCTCGCGCATCTGCCTTTGGTGCGCGGAAAGGACGACCATGTCTGAAGCTGCCGCGACCTCTGCTTCCGTTCCCACACTCGACGCCAAGACCTTGCTCGCTCGCATCAACGCGCGGATCTCGCTCTTACGCGGTTGGCTCTCGCACGATCACCACGACGAACCGTACTGGTGGGCGCGCAAGGCCTCGGTGCCCACAACGCAACGCGAGCGCAACGAGCTGCGCTGGTACGCGAACCTCATCCACGTCGAGCGCGCGACCTCGCGCGGCCGGATTCACGGCACGCAGTTCGCGAACCTCGACGAGCAACGCGCGTGGCTCGCGAAGCACGAGGCAGCGGGATTACCGTGCGACTCGACGCTTGTCATACTGCGCGCAAGCAAGCTCTCGTTGTGAGAGTGCAGCACTCGTGGTGAAACGGCATCACGCCCAGAGTAATGACCTGAGGAGACAGCGGGTTCGACTCCTGCCGAGTGCACTGTCACTTCTTGTCGAGCTGGTCGACGTCGACCGGCTCGGCCTGGATCTGATCGATTTCGTCGAGCACCTCGGGGTGACCGATCGGCGCGATGATCCAGCTCGGCTTCTTCGCGACGAGCGCCGGGCACATCAAGAACTGCCGATCGTCGAGTGCCTTCGCGGCGAGGATGCAGTCACGCTGCGCCGCGCTGAGGCCCTCGCGCTCGCACGCACGCGTCGTTTGCCGCGCGATCTGATCGATCACGGCCTGCTCCTCGGCGCCGGGTTTTCCCACCTTCGTCGTGAGATCGAATACGTGGCGCACCGCGCGCGCACAGTCGGAATTCGAGTCCCCGCAACCGACCAGACCCGCGAGCGCGACGAGCACGAGGCGCATCGCGCAAGCGTAGCTCGTGCGGTCGCCGAAAACACGACGGGCCAGGCGACGCGCCTGGCCCCTTCGATCAACTGCGCTGAGCGCTACTTCTTGTCCTTCTTCTCTTCCTTCGCTGCGTCCTTGGCTTCCTTGCGCTCCTCGTTGCGCTCGTGGACCTCGGCCGAACGTGCTTGGCCGTGGTTCTTCGGTTCACCGGAAACCGCCGACGAGTTGCTGTTGTTCGCGGGCTTCTTGCTGACGAAGAAGCAGCCCGACAGCGCGAACGCGAGAGCAGGAATCAGCAGGATGGATCTACGCATCACGATCTCCCAGGTAGTGGGTTAGCGAGAACGAAACGAAGCGGCGTGGCCGGTGCGTCCCCCTCGAACGCACGCGGCCGAACGCCTACTTCTTGTCTGCTTTGGCCTTGGCCTTGTCGGCGTCGGCTTTCGCCTTGTCCGCCTTGATGTCGGCCTTGTCGGCTTTGACCTCGGCCTTGTCGGCCTTGACCTGCGCCTTGTCGGCGTCTGCTTGCTTCTTGTCGGCGTTGGGCTTGCCCTCCGCCTTGGCGTCGCTCGCCTTCGCTTGCTTCTCGTCGGCCTTGAGCTGCGCCTTGTCCGCCTTGAGGTCGGCCTTGTCGGCCTTCATCTCGGCTTTGTCGGCCTTCTTATCGGCCTTCGCAGCGTCCTTGTCGGCCTTGCGCTCTTCGTTACGCTGGTGGACTTCCGCCGAGCGTTGCTGGCCATGATTCTGTGGCGGCGGTGCAACGACTGCAGGTTGCGCGGGCGGCGGAGCGGCCGGCGGCGGACCCGCAGGCGGCGGTGCTTCGGGCGGCGGCGCTTCTGCAGTCGCCGGTGGTGGTCCACCTGGCGGCGGGCCCGATGAGGTTCTCGCCTTGCCGCTAAAGATGCAGGCCGAGAGCGCCAACGCTAACACCGACGTCCACAAGTAACGATTTCTCATGATCTCCCCCGTTATTTGAAAACGGCCGAGCCATGTTACTCACGCTTCGCCGGAGGGCGCGAGGTGAGTACAGCGAGCACAGTCAGCTCAGTGTGATCGCGCGTACTTCGAGCGATTGCTGAGATCGCAAATCCGGACGCGCAAGCGACTGAAACTAGCTAGCTGCGACGATTCGCGGCGAGCTCGTTCAGATTCTCGCGAATGATCTGCTCTGCAAGCTCGGGCACGACTTCCCACACGATCCTCTCGACCACCTCGGTCGAGAGCTTGAGCAGCGCGGTGAGCTCCGGCGATCCGGGCTCGAGCCCCGCCGTTTCGGCGAGACGCGCGGCCATCTTTGCAAGCGTGCGCTCGACGAGTGCCGAGCGCTTCGTCGCGGATCCGGAGACCATGGGACTACGATTCATGCCACCGATTCCTGGGCTGAAAGCAGCCGGTGAAGGGGAAGGAGCAAGCGCAGAAGGAGAAGGTGCAGCGGGAGGACGAAGACCGGGCGACGCGCCGGGCGCAGTCGCTGCGGAAGCGGGTGCCATCGGCGGCACCGCCATCGCGGTCGTCTTCGAAGGTGGCGGCGTGCCGGTCGCGCCGACCACCGGCGCAACGCCACCGGGCATCTTGATCGTGGGCATGCCCATGATCGTCGCGGAGCGCGGCGGCATCTGGGCGTTGGCAGCGGCAGCCGCCGTGGCTGCTGCTGCACTCGGAGCCGCGGCCGCCGCGGGACCTTTGGCAGCGATCGACGCGGCAGGTGCCGGCGCGGGCGCGGAGGACGCAGCCGCCGCCTGACCGGGCTTGGCAAGGCCGCCTTTGCCGACGACCTCGATGACTTTCTCGAGCATCGTCTGCGTGTCCCACGGCTTGGGCAGGTTCGCATCGGCGCCGACTTGGGTGCCCCTCGCGACGTCATACGGTGCGCCATTACCGACGAGGATCACGACCGGGATATCGGAGGTTGCGCTGTCGTTCTTGAGCGCGAGGCACAAGTCGTAACCGGTCTTGCCCGGCATCGCCGCATCGGCGAGGACAACGACCGGCTTCTGCGACTTCGCCTTCTGCAAGGCTTCATCGACACTGCGCGCACCCACGTACTGAAACTCGGTCCCCCGGAAAGTGATGTCCGCGACCTGTTGCATCGTCGCGCTGTCATCGACGCACAAAACGATCTTGCTCACGTGGGTCCTCCCAAAAGCTCGACACAACAGTAACCCGCACTGCGCAGCACCGTCAAACCAACTGCCTAGAAACAGTGGGCCTTTCGGTGTAGCTTGCCGAGCCTCGATGCCGAGTCATCACACGCCATTGCACCTCGCTGCAGCGAATGCCGTCGCTGCAGCCGCAGGCATCGCGCCTGCCGAGGTGAAGGTCGACGCCGCGCCGCGCCCCGAGCACGGCGATCTCGCGGTCGGCTGCTTCGCAATCGCGAAGGCGAAAGGCATCGCACCGCCGCAGCTCGCGCAGCAGATCGCGGCGGCATTCACGCCGAACGAATTTCTCGCGAGCGCGACCGCTGCCGGTCCGTTCGTCAACTTCCGCGCGCGCCGCGACGCGACGTTCAAGTGGCTCGTCGATGCAACGCTGAAGAGCACGCTGCTACCGCGCACGTACGGCGCGGGCAAGACGATCTGCATCGACTACAGCTCGCCAAACGTGTCGAAGCACCTCGCGTATCACCACATCCGCTCGACGATGATCGGGCACGCTCTCGTGCAGTTGTTCCGTGCGCTCGGCTATCGCGTCATCGGCATCAACCACCTCGGCGACTGGGGCACCACGCACGGGATGCTCATCGCCGCGTACAAGAAGTGGGGGGCGCCCGAGCCGCTCGACATAGCCGCGCTGAATGAGCTCTATGTCCGGTTCCGTGCCGAGGTCGACAATCCCGAAGACGAGGGCCGCGCCTGGTTCAAGAAGCTCGAGGATGGCGACCAAGAAGCGCGCGCGCTCTGGCAACGGTTCCGTGACATCTCGCTCGCCGAGTATCAAACAGTGTACGACGCGCTCGGTGTCGTATTCGACGAGGTTCGAGGCGAGAGCGACTACGAGCCCGATCTACCGCGCGTGATGGAAGAGCTCGAGCAAAAGCAGCTCGTGACGCAAAGCGACGGCGCCCAGGTCGTCGTACTAGATGGCGAAAAGACGCCCATCCTGCTCAAAACGCGGGACGGCACGACGCTCTACGCGACGCGCGATGTCGCTGCCGCGGAGTACCGGTGGAACACGTACCACTTTGATCGCTCGCTGTATGTTGTCGACCGTGGCCAAGGCCTCCATTTTCGTCAGCTGTTCAAGCTTCTGAAGAAGATGGGTCATGACTGGGTCGAGCGTTGCGAACATGTCCCGTTCGGACTCGTGCGCATCGGCGGTAAGAAGACCGGCACACGAACCGGAAACGTCGTCTTGTTGAGGGATGTCCTCGATCGCGCCTTCATCGAGAGCGTGAACACCATCGCGAAAACCAATCCTTCGCTGCCAGTCGGCACAGCCGTCCCGACGTCCCAGCTCGTCGGTACTGGCGGCGTCGTATTTGCAAATCTCTCGTCCCAGCGCGAGAAAGACGTCGACTTCGACTGGGACAAAGTCGTCTCGCTCGATGGCGACTCCGGTCCGTACCTCCAATACAGCCACGCGAGGTGCGCCTCCATCGTGCGCAAGGCCGGCGAGACCGTGACGGCGACCGACGGCATCGACTTCGCGAAGCTTTCGCACGATGCCGAATGGGCGGTCGCGAAGAAGCTGCTGGACTTTCCCGACATCGTCATCCGCGCAACTGCCAACGCAGAACCGCACATCGTCTGCCACTACTTGCTCGAGCTCGCCGGCGAGTTCTCGCGCTGGTACACGCTCGGTAACGGCGACGCACAGCTGCGCGTGCTCGTCGACGATCGCGACGTACGCCGCGCGCGTCTCGCGCTCGTCGCCGCCGTGCAGGCCACGCTGCGCGAGGGGCTCTCGCTGCTCGGTATCGCAGCGCCGGATCAGATGTGAGCGGTCCCGTCGTCGCGGTGATCGGGGGTCTCGGTATCGCCGGCGGCAGCGACCAACCGCCCGGGCTCGTCGATGCGTCGCTGCAGTTCTCGAGTCACGTCGAAGGCGTCGTCGCCGCCGACCGCGATGCACCGATCGCCGCCGGACTGTCCGTCATGTTCGCGACCGGCAGCTACGACAACACGCAACCACCGCCGAGCTTCACGAGCAATCCCGACGAGCGGATCAGCTTTCGGCGCGGTGGTATCGGCCTCGTGATCGAAGGCCGGTTACCGCTCGGACCCGTGCATCTCGTCGCCGGCGCAGCACCGTACCTCGTGCTCACCGAAGCGAAGGCGAGCGCGATCGTCCAGCCGGTGTTGATTCCCGCCGACTACTTCTCCGAGAGCGATGTCTCGGTCGGCGCGGAGGTGCGTGCCGGCGTCGATGTCCGCGTCGACGCGCGCGCGTTGGTTGGCGTGCGCGGCGGCTGGACTTGGTACTCGGCGCACCTCGGCGCCGCCGGCGGCGGCACGTTCGGCGGGCCGTGGGCCGAGCTGCGCATCGCCGTCGAATTCGACACGCTGTCTCGCTAGACCTTGCCGAGCGATGCCGGCGCGCGGGCGAGGTTTGCCGCCATCAGCGACACGACGAGCGTGAGCACGTAAGGCAAGAGCGGCGCGAGCTCCGGCGGCACCGAGCTGCCGCTGACTTGCAGCTGGATGTTGAGCGCTTCGGCAAACGCGACGAGCACGCACGCCGCGGCGGCGAGCGCAGGACGCCACGCCGACAGGATCACCATCGCGAGCGCGATGTAGCCGCGCCCGCTCGACATGTCGGCCGAGAATCCGCCGACGACGAGCGACAGCTGCGCGCCACCTGCGCCGGCGAGCGCGCCACCGACGAGCGCGGCGTAGAGCCGGGTGCGCGACGGATCGACGCCGACCGCTTGCAGTGACTCGGGGCGATCACCGGCGGCGCGGAGCCGCAGGCCCCAGCGCGTGCGCGTGATCGCGAGTGGCACGAGCACGGCCGCCGAGACCGCGCCCCACACGAGCGGGTTGCCGATCACCGCGTCACCGTAGGAAGGTGCGGGCGGCGAGTTCGCACCTTCGTTGAAGATCAGCTGCAGCAGAAACCGCGTACCGCCGAGCGCGATGATGTTGAGGCCGATGCCGATGATGACCTGGTTCGCCTGCAGACGCAGCGCGAGCACGGTCTGCACGGCGGCGACCGCCATACCGCTCGCCATCGCGGCTGCGATGCCGGCGAACGCGGAGCCCGTCGCGTGGCCGACCGCGGCGGCGGCGAACGCACCGAACAAGAGCTTCGCCTCGAGCGCGAGATCGATCATGCCCGCGCGCTCGGTGATCGCGCCGCCGAGCGCTGCGAACACGTACGGAACGGCGATGCGGATCACCTGCGTGAAGAACGCGATCGAGAAGATCGCCTCGATCATCCGAGCTCCTTGCTGCGCCGGCGCACCCACGCCGCCGAGCACGCGACGGCGAGCACGACGATGCCGAGCAGCATCTCGGTCAGCTCCTTCGGCACCAGATCGCCAACCGCGAGCCCACCCGACGACAGAAAGCCGAGCACGAGCGCGGCACCGGCGGCACCGATCGGGTGCGAGCGGCCGAGCAGCGCGACCGCGATGCCGAGAAAGCCCATGCCGCGACCGAGGCCTTCCTCGAATGCGTGCTTGTGACCGAGCACGAACGTCGTCGACGCGAGCCCCGCAAGCGCGCCGGCGCCGGTCATCAGCAAGACTTGAGCTCTGCGCACGTCGATACCGACGCAGCGCGCCGCTTCGGGATCGGCGCCGACCGCGCGCCAGGCTTGCCCCCACGTCGTGCGCGAGCGCAACCACCACACGAGCACGACCACGCCGATCGCGAGGAACAGCGACGCGTTCGCCGAGCTGCCGCCGAGGCCGAGGTTCGGCAGCTCCGCACCGGGCGCGATCGCATCGCCGCGCGTCGTGCCGCCGCGAAACAACACCGCGTTGCCGAGCCACAGCGTGACGCCGGCGACGATGAAGTTCAGCATGATCGACGTGACTACTTCGTGTGCGTTGCGCACGGCGCGCGCGACGCCGATCGCGAAGCCGATCAATCCGCCCGCACCCGCAGCTGCAAGCACGCACAACGGCAACGCGACGACCGCCGGCGTCGACTCCGGCAACGCGGCGCCGACCACCGACGATGCAAGCACGCCCGCGGTGAGCTGACCTTCGCCGCCGATGTTGAACAGACCCGCATCGAGCGCGACCGACACTGCGAGGCCGGTCAGCACGAGCGCCGTCGCTTTGTAGAGCACCTGGCCGAGCGCGTACGGCTCGGTCACGGTGCGCGAGATCATCGCCCACCACACCGTGCCCGGCGCTTTGCCGGCGAGCAGCATCAGCACGCTGCCCGCTGCGACCGAGACGAGCAGCGCGATCGCGACCGCTTGCAGCTCGCGC
>DATDCH010000667.1:0-4138 GCA_036524455.1 Kofleriaceae bacterium
GCTTTTGCGACACGCGATTCTTTGGCGGACTGCGTTCGATCGTGCGCTCGACTGGCTCGGGAGTCTCGACATCGTCTTCGTCGGGAAGTGCCATCGGTGGTCGCGGGACGTCAGACGGTACTCTCGGTGGTGATGCTGCAACGGGCGTTACGATCGCGTGATTCGGAGACGGGGTAGGTGGTTTGCGCGTGGTCGCCGATGTGCGCGGCGTTGCTGCCGCAGGACGTTGCGGCGCTGCCGCAGGTTGTTGCGCCGCGGTTTGGTTCGAGACCGTGGCCGGCGCTGCTGCAGGCGGTTTTGCTTTGTCGAGGTCGCGCATGAAAAACGCGAAGCTCGCCGACAGCACGATCGCGATCGCCGCGATCACGGCCGTCGGACCGCGCCGCAGCATCGTGTACATCGATTGCGCGACGCCTTCGGGCTCGGTCGCGACCCCCGTCGACGGCTGCACCTCGGAGACGAGGATCGGCACGGCCTCGGTCGGCAGCTTGACCGCCTGCTCGGTCATCAAGAGCGTGCGCCGCCAGCTCCCTTCCTCCTCCGCGATCATGTTCTCGCGCGCTTCGAGGAAGTCTTTGCCGACCGCGCGCAGCCAGGCCGCCATGTCAGACGACGTCGCGAGCGGCACCGCCTGGGTGAGCGCGTCCTCCATGTCCGCCGCGGTCGCCCAGCGACGGCGATAGTTGACGTCGAGTGCCTTGCGCAGGATCGGCACGAGCGCTTCGAGCTGGCCCCACCGGTAGTTGCCGATCCACGACTTCTCGTCTTCGAGCGCTTCGGTGATGGTCGGGACGTGCCCGGTCATGATCTCGGCGATCAGCTGCGCCTCGCCATGCGTGTTCGCGTGCAAGCGATGACCGACGAGCAGCTCCCACAGCACGATGCCGAGCGAATAGATGTCGCTTTGCCGGTTTGCTTCGCCGCGGATTTGCTCGGGCGACGAGTAGCCGAGCTTGCCCTTGAACGTGCCCTTGCGCGTGACGTGCGCGGCGATCGCTGCCTTCGCGACCCCGAAGTCGAGCAGCCGGGCGCTGCCGTCGCTCGCGATCATGACGTTCTGCGGCGACACGTCGCGATGCACGATGTGCAGCGGCTCACCCATCTCGTCGCAAGTCTCGTGCGCCGCGTGCAGGCCGGCGAGCACCTGGCATGCGATCGCCGCCGCGACGGGAATCGGCACGTGCGTCTTCGCTTCGCAGCTCGCGCGCAAGAGCAGCGAGAGCGGCGCACCGTGGATGTACTCCTGCACGAGCATGATCTCGGTGCCGAGCGTCACCACGTCGAGCACCGGCACCACGTTGCGGTGATGCACTTTGGATGCGATGCGCGCTTCGTCGAGGAACATCGACGCGAAGTCTTTGTCCTCGGCGAGCTCGGGGTGCATGCGCTTGGCGGCGACGATGCGCGAGAACCCGACGTCACCCATCAGCCGTGCGAGGTGCACGGTGGCCATACCCCCGCGCGCGATCTTGCGATGCAGCAGGTAGCGGCCAACGGTGATCGGTTGGTTCCTATCGTTCATTCGAAGAATTGGATGGAGCCACTCGAGCTCCAGAAGTAGAGGTTCTTGAACGAACCATCGGGCTGGATCACGGTCCCCCAGACCGAGCTCGAGTACTGGTGGTTCGCAGTCGAGAACCCCGACGTCGCGCCGAGGCCGAAGCTGAGGTCGGGCAGGTGCTCGAGCGTGCCGATCAGCGCCTCTGGCGTGAACGGGCCGCGGTGCGCGAGTAGGCCGGCGATGAACACGCGCGCCGACACGTAGCCTTCGAGCGACGTGAAGCTCGGCGTTTCGCCGCGCGCCGCGATCAGCTTGTTGTACGCGGTGACGACGTCGCTCTGATCGCTCTGGTAGTTCGGCACGACCTGCGAGACGACGACGCTGTCGGTGAGCGCCATGGGGCCGTTCGGCGTCGACACCGTGCCCGCTTGGACGAGGCGCTCGGCGAGCGCGTTCGGGCCGACGAACGACACGTTCGAGAAGTAGAGCTTGAGCCGCATCGCCTTCTGCAGCGATTGCTGCTGGCTGTCGTTCGCGAACTGCCACGTGCGCAGCGCGGTGATGAACTCGGCTGCTGCGCCGTAGGTGTCGGTCATCATCACGCCGACGTTCACGGTGCCGGATTGGTTCGCGAGCAACTGCGCGAGGTATTGCGTCGCTGCTTGCGCCTGCGCGGGCACGCTGGTGTCGTCGTTGCGCGTGTAGCGGAAGCGAACGATCGGGTTGTTCGGATCCGCGCTCGGGGGGAACTCGCCGACCAGACTCTTGTACGCGGCGACGAGCCCGTCGTACCCGGCCTGCCCGAACGAATCGTTCTGGTCGAAGCTGATCAGATTCTTGTAGTTGTTGACGCTGCGCTTCTTGAACAGCTCCATCGTCGCGTACGCCTCCTGGGCGTAGCTCGCGCGCACGTTGAAGATGTACTTCGAGCACGGACCCGCGGTTTGATCGCGCAGGATCGACGCGGCTCCGGTAAACGCGCCGAAGTAAATCGTGCCCGTCTCGATCGCGACCGGCGCTGCACGTTGCATCGTCGGGGTGCCGACGCTGCCGACGAGCGCGAGCACGGCGCCGGGTCCGCGTGACATCGCGGTCGTCGACACCGGCGCTTGGCCGGGCGCGGGATTCGCGGTCGACGGGCACTTCGGCGTATCGGTCTGCGAGATCTGCGCGTCGACGAGCCTGCGCGCGGCTTCCTCCGCGAGCTGCGGCTGGTACGCGTCGTCGCGAAACACGAGCTCGAGTTGCCGGCCGCGGATCCCGCCGGCGGCATTTTGCTCGGCGAACGCGAGCTCGATGCCGAGCTTCATGCCGGTGCCGAGCGCCTGGTTCGTGCCGCTGACCGGCGCGCTCTGGCCGATCAACAGCGGCGCTTCCTCGGCCGGCACGCAGACCGGAATACTCGCGCGGAGCTCACACACGCCGCCCGTCCCGCATTCGCTATCAACGCTGCACTGCTTCGGGTCAAAGTCCGTCGAGCAGGCAGCAAGAACAGAGAGCCATGCTAGCCAGCACTTCATCGCAACTGCACCGTTGCACAGCACAACGTGTCGGTCGCAAGGGTCAGCTAGGTCCACACGATCGCGATTCGCAACGCGAATTACTCAAATGCGAAGCGAGTGCTCGACGAGGTGTATGCGATGCAACGCGCTCGTCGAGGAATGAGCGCGTTCGCCGTCGACGATCGCGCACGCTACCCCACGCGCAATACTTCTCGTGGCGCGCGAAAATAGCTCGTTCAGTCTGTCCGCCCGCTCACAACTTTTGAGAGCACCGCTCGCGCTGTCGTCGACAAGCCATCCTCGTCGAGCGCAGCCTCCAGCGGGCGCAGCGCACGCGCGAGATCAAATGCGCGCTCGCGACCTGCAGCATCGAGATCGTGCCACGCGGAGTGGTAGCGCAGCTCGTCGAGCGTCTTCGGCCGGTACGCGCTCGCGACCTGTTCGACGAGGAGATCTTCTTCGTCCTTGGTCATAGCGCGATGCCTTTCCGCTTCAAGCAGTCCACGAGCAGCTGCCGCGCACGCGTGAAGTTCTGCAGGAACGTGTTGAGCTTCATGCCGAGTGCTTCGGCGAGCTCGACGTCGTCTTGGCCGCCTGCGCTCGCGAGCCGGCTGTCGAAGGCCTGGCGCGGTTTCGGCGGTAGCTGATCGCGGCAGTACGCGATCGCGGTTCGCAACAGCGGATCCGGCGCATCGGGCTCGGCCGAGAGCGTGGCTTCGAGGTCGCTCGCCGCGACGGGCGTCGCGCGCGTGCGCCGCACTTCGCTGACTGCGAGGTTGCGCGCGATCCGCACGCCGAGCCGGAGTAGCCCATTCGGCCGCCCGTCGGGGACGAAGCGCGGCGCGACCTGCCACACGCGCAGCAGCGATTCCTGAAGGACGGCTTCGACGTCCACCGCGGCCGCGAACGAGCGCAACGAGTCACGCACGGGACGTTCTGCACCGGCGAGCCAGCGCGCAAACCCTTGCGTGTCTCCAGCGACGATCGCGGCGAGGTGAACGTCGAGGTCGGTCACCGGGTGAGCCACCAGATCAGCAGGGCGATCACAGCGGCGAGCAGCGCGGCGAGCGCGATCCATGGCAACCGCGATTTGCGGTGCGCCGGTTGCGCGGCGGGCTTCTGCAGCTCGACGGAT
>DATDCH010000668.1:0-7468 GCA_036524455.1 Kofleriaceae bacterium
TCGAGTCGACGATCCATCCGCCAACCGCGAAGCTCGTACAGTCGACGCTGCGCAGTGCCGAAGAGACGCTCGCGATTCAGGGACGCAAGCAGCTGCTCGCGCCGCGGGGCGTCCAGCTCGTCGAGACCTGCGTCAGTCATCTCCGCGACATCGCCAAGCAGCACACCGCCCCGCGCACCCTCGTTGCGGCGGGAGCCTGACGTGTTCTTTGCAGTCGGCACCGACGAGGTGCGCTGGACATTCGCGTCGCTCGTCGGCACCGAGCCGCACGACGATGGCCTACGCCTGCGCCTCGGCAAGTGGCTGGCGAGCAAGCAAGGCGCCGATGTCGTCGGCGACGTGAGAAAGCCCGGCGTCGAGTTTGTCGACTCGCCGGAGCTCGAAGCGCGCCTGCTGAGGACGTTCATCAGCGCGCCGACGCCAGGTGACGCGTCGAAGCCAATTACCGCCGAGACGGTCGAAGCGCTCGCCAAAGCGCGCGACGCGCGCGGCGTACACGCGAAGCTCGCGCGGATTCGCGAAGCGCACGAGCTGCTACTCGAGACGTCACCTGAGCTCGGCGCGCTGTTCGACACCGTGATCAACCGCGTGTTCGTCGTCGAGATGGACAAGGAGATCGGCGGCTCTAGCACGAAGAGCGTGGGCACGATCTGGTGCAACCCGACGCCGGGTGCCACCGCGTGGGACATCGCCGAGTTCATGGTTCACGAGCTGACCCATCAGGTGATGTTCATCGACGAGCACCTGCACAGCTATTACACCGACCGGCTCGGCGCGGAGACCGGCTCGAACGGATTCATGCCGCGCTCGTCGATCCGCCGCGCGCGCCGCCCGCTCGGCCCGGTGTTTCACAGTCTCGCGGTCGCGCTCGAGCTCGTCGCGTTCCGGCAAGCCGCCGGTGACCGGTTCGAGTCGAGCATGCATCCATCGACGGACACGATGCTGCGCGCGAGCCAGGAGACGATCCGATCGATCGTGTGGGAAGACGGCTGGCACACGCAGTTCAAATCGCGCGGCCGGTTCCTGTTCGATCAGTATCGCGACCTCTGGGATCGCCTTGCCGCGCGCGAAGCCGGCGTCGTGCCCGCACTGCTGCGCTAAGCGTCGTCGAGGGCGTAGTCGCGGCGCGGTGTGATCTCTGCCCACCGCACGTCCCAGCCGTTGGGACGCAGCGTTGGCGTGATGCGCACGTCGTAGCGCGCGCCCTCGTGGATCTTCAGCAGCTCATCGGCCGGCACGTAGAGCTGGCCCCAGTTCGTCGGCGGATCGGTAGGCGACGTCGGGATCACGAGGTCGGTGTCGAGCTCGATCTCCATGAAGCCAAGCACGCCGGTCGCGAACGTATCGCGCTCGCCGACGAACTCGAAGCGGAGCTCTGCCGGGTGCGGATCGTGATCGATGCCGAGCCGGCAGGTGTGCACGAGCTGTGGCGCGGCGAGCATGCCGCGGCCGTCGATCCCGTGCAGGCACGTCGCCTTGCGCCTCGAGCGCCATTGCGCGAGCTCGGTCTCGTACATGTGCGAGACATCGATGCCGCACACC
Source organism: Kofleriaceae bacterium (assembly GCA_036524455.1). GTDB lineage: Bacteria > Myxococcota_A > Polyangia > Haliangiales > Haliangiaceae > JABFXX01. Next base: position 1,543 of record DATDCH010000668.1, read on the forward strand.
GCGCCCCAATCGGCACGTTTGGGCCGATCGCCGGCGAACAGCCACGGGCACATCCACACGCGCACCGCACCTGGCATCAGCACGCCACCGGGCTTCAAGAAGCGCTCGCGTGCGCTATGCGTGAGCTCGACCATGTCTTCTTCCCACACGAGCCCGCCGATGAGCTCGTGGATCACGACGTCGAACTCGCGCGCCAGCTCGACCTTGCGAATGTCGGCTTGGATCACCTCGACGACGCTACCGAGTCCGTTGCGCGCGACGGTGCGCCGCGCTTCGTTCGCGAGGTCCGAGTACTCGATCGCGACGACGCGCTCGGCGCCGGCGCGCGCCGCGACGCATGCCCAGATCCCGCTACCCGAGCCAAGATCAACGACGTGGCTGCCCGGTTTTACGTGCCGCTTGATCGCGGCCTCGAACGCGCGATTGCGGATCTCGTCGTCGAGGAACGCGCGATGCATCGCGAACTGTGAATCCCACGACTCGCTCGGTCTCATGTGCACCTCGTCGCGGTCGTCGAGTAAAACAGCATGCCTTCGGCAGCGGCGTATTCGCCGGCGAGGATCGCGCGCTGGCGTTCGCGCAGTAACACGACCGAGGCGTCCCACAGCGCGTCGAACTGTGCGGCTTGGCCGCCACCGGCGAGGAAGTAGCGCAACGTCTCCTCGCGCGGCCATGTGATGATCGGTGGTTCACCTTGCGAGGCCTTGACGTCGTCGATAAGGCCGGGCCGATACGGCGGCGCGGCGAAGTGCACGCGATCGCAGAGCCGAACGTCGAGGTCCTGCCACATCGCCGGATCGAGCAACCCGACCAGCTTCTCGCCGAGCGAGTTGTAGCCGAGGCCGAGCGCATGCTTGCCACGCTGCGCGACGAGCTCGAGTCGGAACGCGGCGCCGAGCAGATCCGGATCTGCTTTCGGATCGGCGAACAGCGACACGCTCGCGACGAGGTTGTTAGGTTCGAGCAGCCACAGCTTGCCGCCCGGGCGCAGCACGCGCGCCATCTCGCGCAGCACGGCGGGCGGATCGGCGACATGGATCAGCACGGTCTGCGCGGTCACGAGATCGAGGCTGCGATCCGCGAACGGCAGCTGCTCCGCTGTGCCGACTTGATAGCGCGCCCCGCCGCGCGCCTCGGCGATCGCGATCCACTCCGGTTCGCGATCGATGCCGGTGATCGTGGCGGTCGCGGGCAGCAGCGCCGCAACGAGCCGCGTCCAATGGCCCTGGCCGCAACCGACGTCGGCGGCCGTGCGAACTTCCACGAGCTCGAGTCGACCGGCGATAGCGCGCAGTTGATCGTCGTTCCACCAGCTCTCGCGCGCGTCGATGAGAAACTGCTTCGAGTGGGGTTCCGACATCGAACGGCCGCATCATGTCACGCAACTCCCGCCGACGCGTTAGTGTCGCAGCTACATGGTTCGTACGTTCCTCGTAATCGCTCTGATCGGCTGCAGCGGCAGCAAAACTGCCAAACAGGACAAGCTGAAGCCCGGCGATGTCGCGTTCGTCGGCGCGACGGTGGTCCCGGTGCACGCGGCCGGCGCCCTCGCCGACCACACGGTCGTCGTGCGCGGCGACAAGATCGCGCTCGTCGCTCCGGCCAAGACGATCGACACGACAGCAGCAACAGTCGTCGATGTGACGGGCAAGTGGCTCGTGCCCGGGCTCGCCGACATGCACGTGCACACGTGGAACGACCGCGACTTCCCGCTATATCTGCTCAACGGCGTCACCACGGTGCGCGACATGTTCGGCTCACCCCAGCACTTGACGTGGCGCGCCGACCTCGCATCGGGTAAGCGCCTCGGACCGACGCTGTTCACCGCGGGGCCGATCGTCGACGGTGATCCGCCGGTATGGCCGATGTCGGCCATCGTCACCACCCCCGAAGCCGCGCGCACCATCGTGGCCGAGCAGAAGAAGGCCGGCTACGACTTCATCAAGGTCTACAACGGGCTCTCGATCGAGGTGTACGACGCGATCGTCGCCGAGGCGAAGACGCAGAACATTCCGTTCGCGGGCCACGTGCCCAAGGCCGTCGGCCTCGACAAAGCGCTCGCCAGCGGCCAGCGCTCGATCGAGCACCTCGACGGCTTTCTGCCGTTCACCGGCGAGCCCCGCGTCAGCGCCGACCTCGTCGCCTCGACCGCGAAGTCCGGCACGTGGAACTGCCCGACGCTCGTCGTCACCGAGCGGTTCGCCCGCCTCGACAATCCGGCTGGGCTCGCTGGTACCCCGGGGCTGCAATACGTCGCCAAAACCGTTCGCGACATGTGGGATCCGAAACGGGACTTTCGGCTGAAGAGTTGGACGGCCGAACGCTTCGCGAAGATGCGCGTGCGCAACCAGACCGCGGCCAAGCTGGTCTCCGATCTCGCAAAGGCGGGCGCGAAGCTCGTGCTCGGCACCGACACCGGTAATCCGTACGTCGTGCCAGGCTTCGCGGTGCACGACGAGCTCGCGTTGCTCGTCGGTGCGGGCCTGACGCCGGCACAGGCGTTGCGCATGGCGACGGTTGCCGCCTCCGAGCTCGTCGGTCAGCCGAGCGCGTTCGGCGTGATCGCGCCCGGTGCACGTGCGGATCTGATCGTTGTCGATCGCGATCCGCTGCGCGACATTGGCGCGCTCGCGCAACCGTCGCTCGTCGTCGTGCGCGGCAAGCAACACACGCGCACCGAGCTGCTCGCTGCGATCGAGCAAGCGAAGCCACCCGCCGATCCGTACGCGGCGCTTCCCGAGCTCGAGCTCGAAGGTAAGCAGGTCGCCGCCGCGCGTTACGAGATCGCCATGAACGGCAGCGTGATCGGTCACGAGCGCGCGCTGATCACGAGGCTCGCCGACGGTACGCTCGTCGTGCGCGGCCAAGCGGTCTACGAATCACCGCAGGCCGTGTTCCAGTACCGCGCGACGGCGAACGGCGTCGACTTCGCCGACGGGTTGTCGGTGACGCGCAGTGGCAAGAAGGTGATCGCCAAGACCAAGGACGGCAAGGCTATCGAGCTCGCGACGGCGTCCGACGCCGTGATCGCGCCGCAGGCGATCGCCGAGTTCGTGTGGTACGCGGGCCGGCTCGGCACGACGCCCGTCGGTGCGAGCACCACGATCACGGCGGCGGAGGTTATGATCGAGAGCGCGGTTCGACTCGATGCCGCGTCGTTCACGTTCAAGCGACTACCCGACGCCGACGGGCGTCGCGTGTATTCGGTTACCGGCAAGCACGGCGACCTCGATCTCGAGGGCACGTTCTCGGTCGACGCCGACGGCACCCCGCATCAGGTCGAGGTGAAGGTGAAGTGGGGCACGTTCAAGACGACTCGCGTCGACTGACGAGCTATCGAGGTACGGCGAACACAAACTAAACCGCATCGCGTGTCGTCGAATGCACAGTAGTGGATCCAGATCCGCTACGCTCGCGTGGTGAGCGCGGGAAATCCCGACGACACGCTGCTCGACGGAACAGCGGGGGAGACAACGGCGGGGCCGACGATCGCGCTCCGGCCCGCCGACCAGCAGGTGCGCCGCCCTGATCGCAAAGCTGCGCGGCCGACCGACCAAGCCGTGTCTGCGCGCCGCAAGCTCGCGCTGATACCGACCGAGCTCGAGAACCCGCGCGACGCGCTGCTGCGCGCCGAGATCGCGCGCACGCGCCTGCATGTTCCGATCATCATGATCCTCTCGGTTGCAGCGCTGATCACGCTGCCGCTCGTCGGTGGCTGGCGCCCCGCGAAGATCGCGATGGTGGTTGCAGTCGGTGTCGGCACCGGCTGCGCGTTGTGGCTGCTCTACCTGACGCGCGAGGTACGGCGCTATCGCGAAGGCAGCGTGCTCGTCCTGTACCTGCTCGCGATCACGTCGATGTTCGTCGGCGTGTATTTCTGGGGCGTGTTCTCGCCGGCGACGACCGTGATCGTGATGGAGCTGTTCTTCGTCGGCGTCCAGCGACACAGTCGCGTCGCGCTTACGCTCTACCTGACCTGCGCCGCATTCCAGGGCGTGCTGTCGGGGCTCATCATCTTCGACGTGGTGCCCGACCACGGCATCATGCAGGGCGGGCCGATGACGACGATGGAGGCGATCGCCGGCCAGGGACTCGTTCAGGTCGTCTACCTCATCACGTACTTGATGGCGCGCGCGACGCGCCGCGAGATCCAACGCTCGACGATCGATTTGCATCGCGCCGTCGAGGCGGTGTTCCAGCGCGAAGTTCTACTCGACGAAGCGCGCCAGCAACTCGATCACGCGATTCGCGTCGGCGGCGCCGGCCGGCTCACCGGCCAACCGCTCGGCTCGTTTCAGCTCGGCGCGATCATCGGCCGCGGCGCGATGGGCGAGGTCTACGATGCAGTGCACGTCGACACCGGCCGTCCCGCTGCGGTCAAGGTCCTGCATCCGCTGATCGCGTCGAGCGAAGAGCTGCTCACGCGGTTCCTGCGCGAAGCGCAAGCCGTCGTCGCGCTGCAGTCGCCCTACATCGTGCGTCTGCTCGAGGTGTGCACGCCCGCGAGCCCGACCGCGTACTACGCGATGGAACGGCTACGCGGCATGGATCTCGCCGAGAAGCTGCGCGCGACACCGCGATTGCCGGTTGCCGAGGTGGTGACGCTCGTCGAGCACGTCGCGCACGGTCTCGACGTCGCGCGTGCCGCCGGCATCGTCCATCGCGATATCAAGCCGCAGAACCTCATGCACGCGTCGGTCGCCGGCCGCGAGCAGGTGTGGAAGATTCTCGACTTCGGCGTCTCGCATCTTACCGAGCACGGCGGCACGCTGACGCACGGGCAGCTCGTCGGCACGCCGATGTACATGGCGCCGGAGCAGGCCAAAGGCGAGCCTGTCGATCATCGGGCCGACGTCTATGGCCTGTGCGCTGTCGCGTATCGCGCAATGACCGGCCAGCCGCCGCATCCGGTCCGCGAAGTGACGTCGATCCTCTATCACGTGGTCAACGTCGAGCCGCGCCCGCCGAGCAGCTTCGTCGACGTACCGGCCGAAGTCGATCGCGTGATGGCGCTCGGCATGGCGAAAGATCGTGCACAACGTTTCACAACGGCGCTCGAGCTCGCCGCCGCACTGCGCACCGCTGCGGGCAGCTGAACGGTCTTTGCACGGCGCCGATGTCGCGATCGGCGACGCCACGTGCAACGCCATCGCAGCAACGCCGCGAATTGCCACGGCGTCGCGTGGCACTGCCGTTGCTCGACGCGCGCGCATGCGTATCTTCGTGTTCGTTCTGCTTGCCGCGTGCACCCAAGACGCGGGTTCAGGTGACGACATGGGCTCGGGCTCGGGCTCCGGCTCCGACTCGGGCTCGGCGTCGTGCGCGACCGATTCGCCATGCCCGCCGGGCGAGACGAGCTGCCTCATTCCTCAGGCGAATGGTCTCGTGAACAGCTGCCAATGCATCACGACCGGCGATCCGTGGTGGGCGTGCAGCAATTGCCCGTTCTCGGAGACCAGCGATCCGGTCACGTGCGCGACCGCTGGCATCGGTTGCAACATCACGACGTGGGAGCACGACTGCTTCTGCACGTGCACCGCCTCCGGCTACTGGGACTGCATGAAGGGCACGGTTGGCTCGGTGTGCCCGACCGCTCCTTAGTACGCGCGGCCGGCGGTGAGCTGTAAGCGACGCGCGCCGGCATTCAGTTGATGCGCAGCGTTCGCCGCCGACACGATCGCGAACAGGTGCAGCACGAGGCCCGGCAGGATCAGCGCGTAGCCGGCTCCGACGACGAGGAACCACAGCACCGCGGCGACGATGCGGCCGGCGTAGAGATGGCCCGCGCCGGGGATGAACAGGCTGAGCACGGCGGCGAGCCCAGGGCTCGCGGTGTGTGAGTGCTCGATGGGCACGAGCGCGCGCGTCAGCGGCGGCGGCGAAGCGAGTCGCTTGCTCGCGAGCTTCTGGCGGCCGCGTAGCTTGT
>DATDCH010000669.1:0-2512 GCA_036524455.1 Kofleriaceae bacterium
ATGGGCTACCCGTACACCGCGCGCAAGGTCACGCGCGTGATCGGCAAGCACCTCGACGTCGTCTCGAAGGGCTTCATCCGCGAGAATCCGTACCACTACATGTGGCAACTGCGCCGGCGCGGCGAGCTGCCCGCGGGCTAACGCTGCTCGCGCACCGAGCGGAACACGGTGAAGTGCAGCACCATGATCGCGAAGTTGACCGCCGCGATCACGAGGCCATGACCGATCACCCAGTGCGGCAGCCCCGCGACGCACGCGATCATCCACGCGAACACGAACGTGTCGCGCCGACCAAACGAACGCAGCCACGTCGATAGCGACGTCGGCTTGTAGAGCTCGTCGACGCTCTTGCCACCGGTCTCGAACCACCAGCGAAACGAAAAAATATCGCCGGTGCCGGTGCGCACGAACACGCTCACGTACGTGACGAGCGAGACGAGCACGCGCGCACTGGCCGCGGCGATGCCGAGCCACAGCCACATGCCACCGATGCCGTAGCCGACCGCCACCAGGAACAGGTTGTCGACGACGTCGTCGGCCAAGTTATCGAGCCACTGCCCGAGCCGCGAGAACTGATAACGCAGCCGCGCGAGCTCGCCGTCGACCGAATCCAAGATCGAGTTGAGCTCGAGCAGCACGCCCGCGATCGCGAACGTCCACCACTGCCCGCGGCTCGCAAACGCGCTCGCCGCCAGCCCGACGAGGATCGCGACGATCGTGACGTGATTCGGCGTGATCGCGAGCGAGCGCCGCGCGAGCAGCCGCGTGATCCGCATCGAGAACCGCCAGTTGATCAGCGCGTCGACCGGCCCCTCGTACGACTTGTTCATGCGCCGGATCAACGCCCACTCGGCCTTGCGGCGCGCGGCGTCGTCGACGAGCTCGATACCCGCGATCACATCCGCACGCTCGCGCTGCGCGCCCGGCGGCGCGACGCTGCCCGGCGGTACGAACTCGACGGGTATCGGCAACGGCCGCGCGATGACGACGGGCGCCGCTGCGATCACCGCGCGCGTGGCGCCGGCCTTCGCGACCTCGCGCACGCGTCGCTCGAGCGCGGTGAGGCCGGCGACCACTTGCGTGTGCCGATCACCGGTCGTCTCGAGGAACGCGACGGTCTCCACGACCGTCGTCTACCACATCAATTAGCCGCCCGGCCGAACGGCCACGACGGTCAACGTGGCCTCGGTGTTCATGCCCATCGGCTTTTTGTGGGCAACCACGGTACGAGTCGGAAACATCATGCTGTTGTAGCTAGCCGTGACCTGCGTCGCGCCGTCAGGAACGTTGAACACGAAGAACGTGCCCGCAGCCTGTGGCGCGAGCCCGCCAAGATCGAACACCGTGCCGACGTCGCTACCGCCCTGCTGCACGCTGAGCGTTGCACCTTCGATCGGCGACGGTTGCGGGACGGTGCAATCCGTTACGAGGACGAGGAGTGCACCATTGTTCGCGTCATCTTGCGGTGCGATTTGCGCCGACAACGCATCAAAGAGCGCGTTCGAAATGAGGATGACGGGCACGCCGGGCAGGCTCGTCGCGACCACCGTCGGGGGATACAGATACGTGGTGCGGAACGTCGCCTTTGCACCGCGCACGTAGCCATCGACCGGCGTGCCGCCTGTCGCGATGTTGCCGGTCATGAACGCACCGGCGTTATCGCTGGTCACCGACGCGATTGCAGTTGCCGAGCTGCTTCGGAACACGTCGACGGCGACCATCGCTAACGGCATCGCTCCGTTCATCGTCAGCGTCTGCGTTGTGCCGCCGATGGTGATCGGATCCGCCGCCGTCGTTGGAGGGTTCGCACCGAGACACGAGAGGTCGTACATCGACGGCGGCGCGTCCATGAACACCTTCGAATCGATCGGCGGCGAGTCCTGAATGATGATCGATGCGTCGACCTTGGCGTGGTCCTCACCGCAGGCGGCGAGTGCGAGCAATGCGACGGCAAAACAAGCGCGCAGATTCCCCATGCGCGGTGTCGTACACCAATTGAACTCGAGTTCCAACGAACTTCGACGTTACGTGCGAGGACGCACAACCGTCGAGCCGACCGGCCGATGACATGCCCATGACGAAAACCCTGAGATACCCTCGCAAGGTGCGCATTCTGTGTGGCGGTCTGTTGGCCCTGTTGGTGAGCTGTACGAAGCCGAACGAAAACAAGGCTTGTTCCGCCGGGTCCTGCCTAGACCCGGCGTTCCCATATTGCGATATCGAGGGGACAATCTCCGACGAACCCGGCACGTGCATCGCAGTCAGTTGCACGCCCGGAGGAATCGAGACGTGCCTCGGCGACGTCGCGCTAACGTGCAACCCGAACGGCGATGGCTACGAGCGCGTGTCGTGCGACTTGGGATGCAAAACAGAGCCGACGCCACACTGCGCATATATTGAGCCGCGATACCTCCCCGACGTGTGCGACGCACGCGTCGAAACTGACCTCATTGTAAGTAGCTCCGGCAGCTTCGACCCCAATCTCGATTCAAACTGCAATGGCGGCATTGTC
>DATDCH010000670.1:0-10796 GCA_036524455.1 Kofleriaceae bacterium
CCGGCCGGGCGCGATCGGTCCGGAGTCGTCGAGGTCGCCCTCCGACAAGAACACGATCCGCGCCGCCAGGTGCGGCTTGTTCTTGAGAATCCACTTGTAGAGGTTGCCCGCGTTGCCGTCGTGCATCTTCCAGTCGGCGACGATCACGTCGAAGTCCTTGAACTCGACGAGCTCGAGCGCCTGCCGCAGGCTGTCGACCTGGCTGACCGCGTACCCCTGCTCGGTGAACAGCTCGGCCATCGTGACCAGGAGCAGCGCGTCGTCCTCGACCAGCAGCAGGCCGGGCCGGCCCGGACCGCGCATGATCGGCACCCCCCGCGGCGGCGTGCGGACCCGCTTCACGATGCCGGAAGCGACCCGCACGATTTCAGCGACGGCAGCGAGCGGCACGGCAAGGCAGCGCCCGCCGACGACAGCGTCGAATTCGGGCGGCACGTCGTCGGCGATGAACACGAACCTCGACCGCAAATCGGGCCGATTCTGCAAGACCCAGTGGTACATCTCGCCCCCGACCGGGTGCGTATCGTCCCAAGGGGCGATCACGACCTCGACGGGGCGGTCACCTTCGAGGTGCGCCTGGGCCCGAAACCCAGATGGCGCGGAAATCACGTCGAAGCCGTTGGCCTCCAGCCAGCGGGTGAGCGTGTCGAGCACATCGCCATGGCCATGGACGACCAGGGCGGTGAAACGGCCCGACGGCGACATGTCGAAGGATCATAGCAGTGAAGCGTTTGATTTGACGGCATTCGCATCCTAGGCTTTGCCAATGCGACGGACTTATATGCTCGGCGTGCTCGCCGCGCTTCTAGCGGCCTGCCCGAGCGGTGGAGGCGACGGCAAAGTCGCCAAGCCCGTACCCCCGCCCCTGCCTGGCAATGAAGGCAAGCTCGACCTGCCGGAGATCCCGGCGAAGATCGATGTCTCGCAGAGCGGCCCGACGGATGGCAACACGCCATCGGCCCGCTCTCCGATTCTCGACATCCTGAAGGCGGAGAACGATCGCCAGATCGGTACGCTCAAGAAAGCGCCCGAACCTGCGTACTACCTCGCGTATCAGCTCTACGAGCAACGCGTCGTCCAGCTCGAGGCCGAGGGCGGCGCGCTGATCTCCGACAACGACGACAGTGCGCGCAACCTCGACGTCGAGGTCCGCGTCGGCTCGCCGAAGCTCGACAACACGCGCGCGCTCAGCGACGACGCGAACAACCTGAATGCGCCGTTCACGCGCCGCGGGGTCGTGCCGTTCGGCGAGGACAAACAGGCGCTGACGAACGCGCTGTGGCTCGAGACCGACCGCCGCTATCACGAGGCGTCGAGCGCGCTCGGCTACGTCAAGCAAGACGTGGCGACGTTGAGCAAGCAAGGCACGGACCCCGACTTCTCGTCGTCGCCGGCCGAGGTCTACATCGAAAAACCCGCGCAGCTCTCGTTCGACAAGCAGCAGTGGATCGAGCGGCTCAAGCGCTGCTCGGGCAAGGCGCTGAGCGGCTCGGCGACGCGCGGCACCTGCGGCGTCGTGTTCCAGGTCAACACCGCGTACTACGTCAACAGCGAGGGCACGCAGCTGCAGCTGTCGTGGACGAACGCGCAGCTGTCGGTGTCGGTCGGCGTCAAGGCCGAGGACGGCATGAACCTGTCGCGGCTCGAGCAGCGGTTCGGCCGCACGCCCGCCGATCTGCCGAGCGACGTCGATGTCGACAAGATGATCAAGGAGGTCACCACCGACCTCGACAACCTGCACGACGCACCGCTCGCCGATCCGTACGTCGGGCCGGCGATCCTCGAAGGGCGCGCTGCGGGCGTGTTCTTCCACGAGGTGTTCGGCCATCGCATCGAAGGCCATCGCCAGAAAGACACGACGAGCGGCCGCACGTTTGCGAGCTACGTCGGCAAGGACATCGCGCCGGAGTGGCTCAGCGTCTACGACAACCCGTCGCTCGTCACGCTCAACGGCGTCCAGCTCAACGGCTTCTATCGCTTCGACGACGAAGGCGTGAAAGCGCAGAAGGTCTCGCTCGTCGATCGCGGCAAGCTCGTCGGCTTCCTGATGGGCCGCAACCCGATCCCGGGGTTCGGCACGTCGAACGGCCACGGCCGTCACTCGCCGGGCCTGCCGCCGGTCGCGCGTCAGGGCAACCTCGTCGTCCAGACCACGCGCAGCCTGCCGAAGGTCGACCTCGAGAAGATGCTGATCGACGAGATCAAGCGCCAGAAGCGGCCCTACGGCATGATCTTCACCGACATCAGCGGCGGCTTCACGAACACGAGCGCGTTCGCGCCTCAGGCGTTCAAGGTCAATCCGGTGATGGCGTACCGGATCTATCCCGACGGCAAGAAGGAGCTCGTGCGCGGCATCGACATCAGCGGTACGCCGCTGGTCGCGCTGCAATCGATTCGCGCGGCGAGCCGCGAGGTCGAGACGTTCAACGGCGTGTGCGGTGCGGAGAGCGGCTGGGTGCCGGTCTCCGCGTCGGCGCCGAGCTTGTTGATCGAGCGGATCGAGGTCGAGAAGGGATTCATCCCGCCCGATCGCAAACCGCTGCTCGATGCACCGTCGGTCAAGGAGGATGCGCGATGAAACGCGGTCTATTACTCGTCGCGCTCACTCTGTTGCCGGCAACCACGCTCGCGAAGAAACCGCCCGAGCAGCTCGGCCCGCCGTCGAAGGCCGTCACCGACGCGATCGTCGACGCGATTGCCGAGGAGATGAACCGCGGCATGACGCGGCTCGAGATTCCCGGCGCACCGAAGCCATACTCGATCTCGTACAAGATCACCGAGGTCGACGTGAACGACGTCGCGGCGACGCTCGGCCAGACCACGTCGCGGCGCAACCGCCACTTCGTCAACGTCGAAGCGCGCGTGCGCGTCGGCACGAACGCACTCGACAACTCGAACTTCGTCGTCGCCGACGGCGCCGAGTACGACGGCACTGCTGCGGCGACGCTGCCGCTCGATTCCGACAAACGCATTGCCAAGCGCGCGGCCTGGCTCGTCACCGATCAGGCGTACAAAGAGGCGCTGATCCAGCTGCGCGCGAAGCTCGAAGCGCGCAGGCAGGGCGCGTCGTCGCGGCCCGCGGACGTGCCGGCGTGGACCGATACGAAGAAGATCGTCAGCGAGGACCCGGTGCTGGTCGTGCCGCTCGAGTCGCTCGACGAGCTCGAGACCCGCGCGAAGGCATTGTCGGCGGTGTTCCGCGACCAGGCGAACCTGCGTGACTCGCGCGTTGCGGTGACGAGCTATCTCGAGCGCCGCTGGTATCTGACCACCGAAGGCACGAGCGTCACCGATACGCGGCGTGCGAGCGGTGTCGTGATCTCGGTCAGTGGTCAGGCCGACGATGGCCAGCTGCTGTCCAACTACTTCTTGCGCTACGGCCACACCGCGAAGGACCTGCCGAACGACAAGGAGCTCGCCGAAGAATCGAAGCGCCTCGCGCAATCGATCGTCGAGCTCTCGAAGGCGCCGAAGATGGATCGCTACAGCGGCCCGGTGATGTTCGAGGGCGAAGGCGCGGTCGGTCTGTTGCGCTCCACGCTCGCACCGCACCTGGGCGGCACACCGGTGCCCGAAGGACTATCGCCCCAAGAGGCGCGCCTGTTCGGCGGCGCGCTCACCGACAAGGTCGGCCTGCGCGTGCTCGCACCGAACATCACGATGATCGACGATCCGACCGTGCGCGAAGGCGGCGGCAAATCGCTGATCGGCGGCTACAAGATCGACGACGAAGGCGTCGCCTCGCAGAAGGTCGAGGTCGTCAAGAACGGCACGCTCAAGACGTTGCTGCTCAGCCGCACACCGTCGGCGAAGGGTCAGGTGTCGAACGGCCACGCGCGGCGCACCGCCGAAGGTGGCGCGTTCCATGGCAGCGCGACGAACTTGTTCGTGTCGGCGAGCGGCGGCATGCCGCGCAAGGCGCTCCAGCAGAGGCTCGTCTCGGCGGCGAAGGCTGAGGGCCTCAAGTTCGGCCTGCTCATCCGCCGCTTCGACGACGCAGCGGTGACCGGCGCGCCGGAGTTCACGCGCCGCGAGCTCGTGCAGATGATCAAGTCGACGGATCCGCTGCTGCCACCGCCGGCGCTGATGGCGTACCGCGTGTACCCGAACGGCAAGCAGGAGCTCGTGCGCGGCGCGCAGCTCTCAGACGTGCCGATTCGCGCGTGGAAGGACGTGATCGGCACGAGCAAGGAGCTCACGGTCTATAACTTCCTCGCCGCGACCGAGAGCCAGCTCGCGCTGCGCCTCGGCGGCGGTACCGACGACGGCTTCGTACCGTCGGGCGGCATCGAGAGCAGCATCAGCACGCCCGATCTCCTGCTCAAGGAGATCGACGTCACGACGAGCCAGTACGGCGTGCGCCCGACGCCCACGGTACCGAAGCCATCGGGGAAGTGAGCCGCGTGGACCTGCGCGTCCACGCGATCGAGCCGCGCAGTCGCGCCAATGGTCCGGGCGCGCGGTTCGTCGTGTGGCTGCAGGGCTGCACGCTCGGCTGTCCTGGCTGCTTCAACCCGACGACGCACGACACGCGCGGCGGCCGTGACGTCTCGCTCGACGAGCTCGCGCGGCAGCTCGCCGACACGCCCGGCATCGAGGGGGTCTCGCTCTCCGGCGGCGAGCCGCTCCAACAAGCGGAAGGCGCCGCCGCATTGCTCGCGGCTGCTCGCGCGCTCGGGCTGTCGACGCTCGCGTTCTCCGGCTACACGCTCGAAGAGATCCGCGCCCTGCCCCACGGCCCCACGGTGCTCGCTCAGCTCGACGTGCTCGTCGACGGCCGCTACGTCGCCGGCGAGCGGCTCGCGACCGGGCTGCGCGGCTCCGCGAACCAGCGAATTCACCTGCTCACCTCGCGCTATCAGCTCGCCGACGTCGAGGCGACACCTGTCGCCGAGATCCGGATCGGACCGAGCGGCGATGTGGTGCTAACTGGCGTGAATCCGCTGAAGCTCAAGCGCTAGCAACCGGCGGCGGTTCGTGCTGTCTATAGGTCATGGACGATGGCGCGACCGATCTGCGAAATACCCGCGCGCGGCTGATCAAGCTCGCGATCGCGGCGGCCATCGGCGGCGTGCTCACGTTCTTCACGGTGCTGGCGATGACGTCGACGGGTCGCGGCGCGAACGGCGATCCGGTCGGCATGACGATCATGCCGCTGCTCGGTGTCGCGATCTTCGTCGTCACCACGTCGATGGCGCACAAGATCATCTCCAAGAAACGCTGACTGCGTCGCAGCCTCGCAGGCGCTAGACGTTTGCGATGGCACCTCGCTTGGCCGCTCGGCCCAATCTCGATCGCAAGGCGCTTCGCTGCCGCCGCACGTTTCTCCGCCACTTTCCCGGCGGATTTTCCGACGAGACTTACCTCGCGTGGGAACGCGACTACAAGCTGAACGCGCACGAGGCGTGGCAACGCGAGCTCTCGGCAGACAAGCTCGACGAGCTGATCGACGCGAAGGACTTCGATGCGATCGCGCAGCGGGCCGTGCGCATCGAGTCGCGCACGAACCTCCTCTTCTCGTTCGAGAAGATGGCGCTGCGCGACGCGCTGAAGTCACCGATCGGCGCACGCACGTTCGCGCTCGGCATCAACGACTACTTGCACGGCGCCGGTTCGCTCGAGGATCGCTTCGAGCGCTGGGTCGACGCGGTCTCGCGACTACCGCGCAAACAGACACGCGTGCTGACGTGGCCTGTCGTTACCGTGTTCGGCATGATCGGGGCGCCGAACGAGCACATCTTCCTCAAGCCGTGGGTCACGCAGAACGCCGCGGATGCGTACGGCTTCGACTTCCTCTACCACTCGCGGCCAAACTGGCTGACCTACAAGAGCCTGCTCGACTTCGCAGCGCGCGTGCGCCGCGACACGAAAGACCTGCGACCACGCGACATGATCGACCTGCAGAGCTACATCTGGGTACTCGGCAGCGACGAGTATTGAGCCTACGAGACCACGCCGTAGACGTTCTTCGTCTGGCGCTGGATCTCGATCGAGTCGCGCAGGTTCTCGAACAGCTGTCGTGACGCCGGCAAGCCGACGATCTCGAAGCTCGGCGTGCTCGCGTCGGCGGCGACGACCTCGATGTGAGCGATGCCGAGGATGCGATCGATCAGGTTCTGCTTGTAGCTGACGTCGCGCACGCGCCACAGCGGCGTCACGTCGATGCGCTTGCTGATCAAGCCGCGCTCGTACTCGATGTTGTCGCTCGACACACGAAACTTGATCGACTTGCGATACAGGGTGAGGCCGAACAGGTAGAGCACCGCCGCCGCGAGCGGGATGATCACGTTGAGCGCCTTCGTCATCAGCGGGGCGCCCCCACCGTCGACCATGCCCTTGATCGCCAAGATCGCAACCGCGATGAACAGCGCCGCGATGTAGTGGCCGATGAACGCCTTCCACGACGGATGCCCTTCGTAGAGCATCTTGCGGTCGCCCTTCGGATCGTCCTTCGAGGTGCCGGCCGCGCGCGCGAACGGCGGCGCACCCGTGCCGGGCTCGGGCGCAGCAGCGGGCTTCGCGCTGGGTGTGCCCGATGGCGGTGTGGCAGTGCTAGCTGGTGCGGCGCTCAGGAACGAGTTGCAGAACCGGCACTTGATGGCCTCGTCCTGAATCTCCTCCGCGCAAAACGGGCATTTCTTCATGGCTCACATCCGGTAACCGACGCCGAGCATGAAGTCGAGCTGGAGGATGTTCGAAACGTCCGAGCGCAGACCGGTCTTTGCCGGGCTGAACGCGAACGAAGGCACCGTTGCCGTCGCAACCACGTTCGGCGTCAGCGCGTAGTCAACCGAGGCAGCGACGCGCAGCGCGAACATGCCGAGCGCTCCGTCGGTGCCGCCGCCGTTCTCGGTGAACGGGTTGCCCATATTGAGGCCGCCGAAAAACAGTGCGCCGACGCCGAGGTCACCGCGCAGCGCGATCTTCGGCGCGACCGTGTACGTGGCGGCCACGTTGACGAGCGCGGTGGTCAGCGACGCAGTCTCGCTCGCGCCTGTCATTCCGTTTTCGTACGGCATCGGCGTGAAGTTGATCGATGCGCCGACGTCGACGCTGATCGCGCCCTGCGTGAGCACCGGATAGCCGCCGGTGATCTGGATTGCGGGCTTGATCGCGGTGTCGATGTCGCCCATCACGACCTTGGCGACACCGCCGACAAACCGCGCGTTGAGCGTGCGCGGCTTGACCATGAACTGCTCCGTCACACCGTCGCCCTCGCCCTCGCCCTCGCCTTCTCCTTCACCCTCTCCTTCACCTTCGCCGGTTCCGACGGTCGTACCCGTACCCGTACCAGTGCCCGTACCCGTACCCGTGGTGCCGGTCGTGCCGGTACCGGTCCCAGTGCCGGTCGTGCCCGTCGTGCCCGTGCCGCTCGTGCCGTCGGGACGCAACGTGTTATCGGGTGGCTTCTTCGCGATCGTGTCCTGCGTGCGCGCGCACTCCTCGAGCTCGGCGATGCGCTGCTCGATCTCGGCGCGCTTCTCCGGCTTGAGCGGCTTCACCGTGTCCTGATCCTTCAGCGACAGGTAGCGCTTGTAGAAGAACGCAGCGTCTTTGCACTTGTTGCCCTGCCGATACGCCTGCGCGACGTTGTACAGGTACGCCGGCTTCTTCGATTCGTTGGTCTCCAGCGCGAAGCCTTGCTTGAAGGCTTCGGCGGCCTTTTCGAAATCGCCGAGGTTGTACTGAGTCTCGCCTTCTTTGTACCAATCGTCGGCGGACTTCGGTTGCGCCAGCGCCAACGCGGGCACCAGCAACGCTGCGAACACTAGGCTCTTCTTCATTCGAGCTCCCGTGCGACCGCCACCGGCCGCATCAAATCAGTCCACCGGCTCGAGGCAGGTATCGCATGTCTTCGTCCCGCTGCCCTTGCCGGTACCACTACCCTTGCCGCCGGTGCCGACCTTCCGCATCGGCGCATCGAGCTTGACCGTCTCGTCTTTGAGGACGAGCGATTTCTTGAAGTCGGCGTGGCCGCTCAGCTTGAGCCGCACGCTGACGTCTTTGCCCATCGGCAGGTTCAGCGTCGCCGGCGTCTTCTTGCCGATCGACGCGCCGTTGATCAGGATCTCGGCGCCGCTCGGCGTCGAGGTGATCGTCACCGCCGACAACGAGAGCACGTCCTTGCCCTCTTTGGTCTCGGCGCTGCCCTTCTCGACCGTCATCGCGCTGCCCTTATTGTCAGGCGGCGGTGGCGGCGGCGGCGGCGCGCTGCCCTTGTTCTCGACGACCACCGCTGCGCTGCCTTTATTGTCAGGCGGCGGTGGCGGCGGCGGCGGCTGCTGCGAGCCCTTGTCGATCGCGACGACGTTGGAGCCCTGGTCGGGATTCGCCGCCGGCTCGGAGTCCTTCTTCTTGTTGAGCAGCATGAACACGCCACCCGCGGCAACGAGCACGGTCGCAACCGCTGCGACCACGAACGGCGTCCTGCTCTTCGTCGGCTGAACTTGTCCCGCCGCGGCGCTCAGCGTGGTCGGTGACGGTGTCATCAGCGTGCCCGGCACGGGCGACGCGAGCCCCATACCGGTGAGACCCGGCACCGGCGTCATCGGACCCGGCGTGAGGCGAGCCGGCGGCAGCGGCGCGGTCGACGGCATCAGCTGGCGTTGCGAGAAGCCGGCGAGACCGCCGTGCGACTCGACAAAACCGATCGGATCGCCCATCGCGCGCATGAACTCGTCCATCGTCGGGAACCGCATCTCGGGGCGCTTCTCGAGCGCCTTGAGCACGACCTGCTCGACGTGCGGCGACATCATCCGGTACTGCGAGGGCGGAATGGGTTGCTGGGTTAGGTGCTGGACCAGGATCTCGCCGTAGCCTTCGCCGATGAACGGCACGCGGCCGACGAGCATCTCGTAGAGCACGACGCCGAGCGCGTAGATATCGGTGCGGTGATCGACCGTCGCGCGGCCTTCGCACTGCTCGGGCGACATATAGGCGGGCGTGCCGAGCACGAGGCCGGTGCGCGTCTTGTGCGACGACAGACCATCGCTGCCGGTGAGCTTCGCGATGCCGAAGTCGAGCAGCTTGACGAAGTCGCGCTCGCGGCCGCGCTGGACCAAGATGATGTTGTCGGGCTTGAGATCGCGGTGGACGATGCCGCTCTTGTGCGACGCGGCCAGCGCGTCGGCAACTTGCAGCGCGATCGTGAGCGCGCGCTCCGGCGGAAGGGGCGACTCGGTGCGGACCACCTGCGACAGCGTCAGGCCGTGCAGGTACTCCATGATGAAGTAGACCAGGCGATCGCGACCGGCCGCGCCGCCTTGGAGCACGCCGTAGTCGACGATGTCGACGATGTTCGGGTGACCGATCGCGTTGACCGCCTTCGCTTCGGTGAAGAAGCGATCGGCGACCTCGGGATTGGACGCGAACTCGGCATGAAGGATCTTGAGGGCGACCTTCTTGCCGATGGTCGGGTGCTCGGCGAGATAGACCGAGCCCATGCCGCCTTCACCCAACTTCTGGGTGACCAGATAGTTGCCGACGGTCTGGCCGATGATGTGATCTGGCGACGAGGCCCCAGTCTGAGGGTCCATTTCCACTCCGCGAGCCATCATAGTAGCTCACAACACACTGAAAAGTCGCCGCTACGGGGCCCACGTGTTAACTCGATCATGATGCGCCCCTTCGTGCTGTGGGTGATCGTGGGAGCCCTCAGCAGCGCTGCGCGGGCGGATGAGCTTCCAGCGGTCCAATCAAGGTCGGTCGTCGTTATCGACGCAGAAACCGGCGTAGAGATCTTCGGTAAAGATGCCGATGAGATCCGGCCGATCGCATCGACGACCAAGATCTTCGTGGCGCTTGCGGTGCGTAAGAAAGGTCTAGACCTCGATGGTTGGACGGAAATCACACGCGTCGATGTGAAACAAGCGCGTGGTGGTGCGAGAACCCGGTTGGATATCCGCCGCGTATTTCGCAACAAAGATTTGCTCCGCGCCATGCTCATGGCGTCAGACAACCGAGCGCCCAGTGCGCTTGGGCGAGCCGCAGGTATGACAACGGACGAGCTCGTCGACGCGATGAACGGCGTCGCGAAAGATCTGCACCTGAAGCGGACCAAGTTCACAGATCCAACCGGGCTGCGCGGCAACGTATCGACCGCGCGCGAGATGGCGATCGCACTGCGCGCTGCGCTCCAGGATGAATTGCTGCGCGAGATCATGGCGGATGAGTACGAGCTCGTGATCGGCAAATGGGGCAAACCGAAGATCGGCTACGGCTCCACGAACCAGCCGCTCGTCGTCAAGAAGTACGACGTGATCGGCGGCAAGACCGGCTACACCACCGCAGCGGGTTATTGCTTCGTGACCGGGGCAAGGTTCAACGGACGAGACGTGGTGATGACATTCCTGGGAGCGCGGGGCAAATCGCAGCGATTTGCCGACTTCAATCGCGTGGCTGCGTGGCTCGCCGGCGGCGCGCCGGGCGCGAAAGTTGATCTCAAAGCGATCTCGAAACGGCCACCGCTCAAGGTTACGGGCGACGTGCGCGGGCGCGTGGCCAAGAAGTAGGTTTAAGCTTCCGGCGTGACGTGGTCTCGGCGAGAGGTGCTCGCCTCGCTCGGTGTTGCTTCGGCGCAGGCCGCGCTGTGGGCGTGTGGTGCACCGGCGAAGCAAGTGCGCACGCGCGCGACCGACGTCAGTCCGGAGATCCGCACGTGGTTGCACGACGCGGTCGCAACGCTGCGCGGCGCCGGCTTTTCGTCGGTGCACGTGCTTGCGGTGTCGCGGCAGCGCACGACCGCCGCGATCGACGTGCTCGGCGCTGGCGTCGGCCGCTCGCGCTGCGACGGCCTC
>DATDCH010000671.1:0-3822 GCA_036524455.1 Kofleriaceae bacterium
GGGCGCGTGGCGGCTTCCACCGCACGCGCGAGTGCTCGGCCGGCGCGTCGCGGCTTCCACCGAACGCGCTCAGCCGTGCGTTACTTCCAGAACTCCGACCTGCCCGGCTTCTTCGCCGGCGACGCTTGGCGGCTTCCACCGCACGCGCTCAGCCGTGCGTTACTTCCAGAACTCCGACCTGCCCGGCTTCTTCGCCGGTGGCGCACCACCACCCGCGAGCCGCGCGAGCTCGGTCGAGATCGCCATCACCTCGCTCGCGATGTCACCACCGCCGGTGAGCACCGCGGACAACCGCTTCACCTGTGCCTCCACGGCATCGGCGAGCGCGTCGTGACCACCGACCGAGCGCAGATCTTCGACCCACTCGGTCAGCCGCTGGCGCAGCAGGCGCAGCGCACCCAGGTCGCCACCGCGTGCGTGCGCGAGGTCGCGTGCCAGCTGTGCAAGCTTCTCGAGGTACGCAGACGCATCGGCCGTTTCGGCTTTCTCGTTGCGGCTCTTGTCGCTCACGTTCCGAGCGCGCGGCGGCGGCGCCGGTGGCGGCATGGTCATCGCGGCGCTAGGCGGCGCGGGCCGCGGCTTCGGCGGCGACGCATTCGGTCCCTGCGGCATGCTGATGCCACGCTCGCGCTCGAGCATGTCGAACGGTGGCGCCGGCATCGGTGACGCTTCGGTTGGCCGCGGCGCGCGTGCATCCGCAGGCGGTCCGCCCGAGTACCCGGGGCGCGGCATTCCCGGCGCGCCGAATCCGTGCGGGCCCGGCTGCGGGGCCGGTTGCATCGGCGGCGGTGCTGCACTCATCGGCATTGCCGACTTGCGGCCTAGGCTCACCATCGGCGGCACCTTCGGCGGTGGCATCACGCCACCCGCCATCGGCGCGTAGTGCTTGCCACCGCCGCCGCCTTCCCAACCTGCGGGTTGATCGACGGGCTGCACCGCTTGCACGAGGTTGCCGCCTTTGTTGACCACCTCGCTGCGATCAACCGCGAGGAACGCGGTGAACCGCGACAGCACGGAGAACTGCTTCGACACCCGCACGATCTCGGGCTCGAGCTCGCGCGCACCGATCGCATAGCGATCCTCGAGCTCGCGAATATGCGCGCGTGCCCAGCTCGCGCCGAGCCAGGTCCCCGCCTGCTCTGCGTCGCGCGCGATCGCCAGCTTCAGCGGATCGCCAAACGTCGTGCCCGACATCGTTAGCGATGCGTGGCTCGGTGCCGCGCCTTTGTAACGGCCGAGCACGACCACCGGTGCACCCGCGTAGACGTCGGGCAGCTTCGCCGGCGCGATCGTGCCCCAATGCACGTCGAGATCCTTCGCCTCGAGGTGCAGCTCGGTCGCGACCGGTGTGCCGATGCGGCGATGCACCTTCGCCATCACCGCGTCGAGCCGGTCTTCACTCTCGACCAGCTCGCACAACCCGCCGCCGACGCTGGCGAACCGCTTCAAAAAGCCCGCGTTCACCGCTTGATCGATGCCAAGCGTGAACACGCGCACGTTCTTCAGGCTCGGCGCGATCTGACGCAGGATGTGGTCCTCGTTGCCGACCTGACCGTCGGTGACGAGCACGATCACGCGCTCGCGATCATCGTGGCCGCCGGACAGCAGCTGCGCCGCATACTGCAACGGCTCGAACATCTCGGTGCCGCCGCGCGCTTCGAGCTTTGCGAGCTGTTCGACCGCCTTGTAGCGCACGCGATCGCTCGCGTACGAGAGGCCCGCCTCGGGCAGCGTCTCGATCACGTTGTCGAACGCGATCACGCAAAACCGATCGCGCGACGTCAGCGTGTCGATCATGCGCGCAGTCGCACGGCGTGCCGCCGCCATCTTCCAACCGCCCATGCTGCCCGACCGATCGATCACGAACCCGACATCGCGTGGCTTCTGCGACATCGCGAGCGTGCTCGGCGGCACGAGCGTCAGCATGAACGAGCCGCCCTTGCCGTCCGCATCGTCGGCGCACACGAGCGACGAACGCAGCTCTTTGTCGTCGATCCGCCAGCGCAGGATGAAGTCGCGGTTGAGTCGCTCGCCGGGCTGGATCTCGAGCACCTGCGCGTCGCGCAGCGTGGTCGTCACCGCATGCAAGCTCGACGCGACATCACGCACGTGATGATCCGCGAGCGCGACGCGAATGCCGAGGCGCACTGGATTCGGGCAACCGGGGAGGAGAACCGGTGGCGAAATCCGCGACGCATCGGGAACCAAGCTCGTGTCTTCAGCGATGCCCAAGCCCGCCTGATCGCCGCCCAGCCCAGCGCCCGGCATGTAGCGCGGCGCGACGACGAGTGGGAACTGCAACGTGACCTCGCCGTCGTCGACGGGCAACGGCCCGACGAGCGAAAGCCGCACGGTCGCCGACTCGCCCGGCATGAGATTGCCGACGCGCAGCGTGAACACGCCAGGCCGCTCTTGCTCGGTGATCGCCGCGCGATGCCCCGCTGCGATCGCCTCTTCGTATTGCTCGCGTGCGGCGCCGCGCTCGTCGATCACGCCTTCGATCACGCGCCCGCTGACTTCCATCCTGAACCGATTGACCGCCGCGCGATCGGGCAACGGAAAGATGTACGTCGCTTCGATCGCAGTACCGGTCGTGTTCACGAACGTCTGCGCGATTTCGATCGACGCCACGACACCTGCGACCTTCGCATCCACGTCCATCGCCGCCAGCGGCAGCAGACCACGCGCGGTCTGCAGCGCGCCGAACCCGGCGTCACTCGAGCGGCCATACGTGGCCACCTCATCCTCGGTCATCAACATAATCGGCATCGCGGTCATGGTTCGTCCTCCTCCAGTGTGGCCCCTTGGGGGCCGATGAGCCCGCGGTTTGCGAGCTCTGCAACGAGCGGTGCCGCGGCCGCGCGAAGTGCGCGAACGTCGGCGGGTGATAGTGAAACGGCGGCGTCGTCGGCGAGCGCGATCACGATCGACACGTTGCCGTCGAGCGGCACGTTGATCGTGGTGGTCGCGGGCGCGGGATACGGCCACGCATAAGGCGTGAACGTGGGCACCGGCATCACGACCGGCGCGCCGGCCGACGGCATCGCAGCCGGCGGCATCGGGATCGCAGGCGCCGGCATCGGAATCGATGGCGACGGCGGCGCAGGGATCGTGGGCCCCGTCGGTGCGCCCGGCATCGGGCCCGTACGAACAGGCCCGCCGGGCACCGGCACCGGGCCCGTACGAACAGGCCCGCCGGGCACCGGCACCGGGCCCGTACGAACAGGCCCGCCGGGCACCGGCACCGGGTCCGGATACCGATACGGCTGCGGCTGCGGTTGCAGCTGCGGCTGCGGCTGCGGTTGCAGCTGCGGCTGCGGCTGCGGTTGCGGCTGCGGCTGCGGCTGCGGCTGCGGCTGCGGTTGCGGTTGCGGTTGCGGTTGCGGTTGCGGTTGCGGTTGCGGTTGCGGTTGCGGTTGCGAGCTCGCCTCCGCGTCACGCTTCCAGAAGTCCTTGCGCGCGGGCTTCGCCTTGCCGGCGACGATCTGCACGCCCGACATCCTCGACAACGTGACGTCGTCGAGCGTCGACCACATCGCGCGAATGTCGGCGAGGCTGCGCTCCGCACTCTGCATGCGCTTGATCGCGACGACCTGCGCGAGGTGACGGCGGCCGTACAGCGCGGTGCGGCCGCGCATCGCCGCGGGACGATCGAGCAACCCGATCGTGCCGTAGTAGCGAATCGTCCGTTCGTCGGGGACCGCGCGAACCTGGCCGTTCTTCGGCGGCGGTAACGCTTCGAGCCGGTTGGCGGCTTCGGCGACAAGCTCCGAGAGAGTCCAGGTTTCGCTCACGGTTCATATGTAACACTGGTATATATCA
>DATDCH010000672.1:0-16677 GCA_036524455.1 Kofleriaceae bacterium
CAGGTCTACGTCTACACGACGACGACGCAGCAGATTCCGTGGCTCGCGATCATGTTCGCGGCCGCGGGCGGCTTCGTCACCGGCTCCGCGCTGACGTTCGGCCTCGTCGCGTTGCGCCGCCGCCGCGGCGACATGCGGCCACGTGCTGTCGACATCGGTCGCTAGCTCACGCCAAGCGGTTCACTTCACGTTGATGCGGGCAGCCGGCAGTGCCAACGCTTCGTTCGCCTTGCGATCGATCTCGTTCTGGAGCTCCAGCGAGCTCAGCTTGCAGCGCTCGAGGCTGCGATCCAGCTCCTTGCGATCCTTGGACACCACAAGCACTGTCGGCTGGAGCACCTTCGACAACCGCAGGTGCTTGTGGAGCGAACGATCCATGAGCACCGCATAGACCATACCGAGCGCCGCCACTCCACCTCCGCCAAACAGCAACACCAATGCGACGGGCGTCGATGATCTCGTGAGCGCCGCGACGAAGTACCCCATCGCGACAACCAGCCCGATTCCAGCCACCCAAGCGCCGACGCGGCGGTGCCGGCGATTCGCCGCGATCCGCGCCCAGCAAGCGGCGCACATCGGCATCACACACGGCACGAGCCTCGAGCTCTGGATCGAGATCGCGCCAAAGATCGAATAACGGCGACCGACCTCGACCGCCGAGTGATCGAGCAGCACGTAGACGGGCGCGCACTCGAGCGAGTCGCAACCAATGCATCCACGTGGCGCCACTTCGTCGATCCGCCCCGCCAGCACGGCTTCGATCACGGCGCGCTGCTCGGGCGTCGGCGACGACTCCGGTGCCGCGTGTCCCGCGTCCGCAGATTCCGCGCTGACCCGCTGTCCTGCATCGTTAGAGGCCGGGCTCTGCTCGTCGGCCCCACCCTCCGATCGCAAGAAACGCGGCTCGTCGGTCACGCCCGCATCGTAGGCAACGCGTGCATCGAGTGCAATGATCAACGCTCGGGCGGAATGAGCTGTTGTAGCTGCCACGCCTGAAAGCTCAGCTTGTGCTCGGCGCGCCGTAGCGCTTGCACATAGAGGCGGCCATAGAGGACCGCCGTGCTGATCGCGCCGAACGTTGCGAGCACGAGGCTGACGAGCGTCGCCGTCGGCGGAAACGCATGCATCTTCGGCAACACGACGAGCGCACCGTCGCGCACGACATAGCTTGGCTCGATCAGGCCGAGCTCGACGAGCACGAACGGCGCGATCAGCCACAGCCCCGCCGCGAGCACGATCAACACGCCGTCGATCGTTTGCGTCACGTTCATCCGCCACGCGAGCGCGACGATCGCAAACGCGGCAGGCACGACGCCGAGCAAGCCGAACGAAGTCGTCAGCATTGTGATCGTGGCGAGCAGCAGCATCAGTGAGAGGCCGAACCCGAATCTGCTCGCGCCGCCGAAGAACTGCACGACCGCGGCCGCCGTACCGAGCCCGATATAGAGGCCGAGCAACAACCAGTCGCGTACACCCATCCACAAAAACATCGGCACGAGCAGCAGCATCGCGGCCGTCGAGATCGTGGACACCCGCATCGTGCGCTGGCGCCGTTCCCGCCAGCGCTGCTCCATGTCGGCGACTGCGGCCGGCGGCAGCTCTCTGGGTACGTTGGTCAGCATCCCCATCAGCGTTCTCAGTGCGGCGCGGTTCTGTGGATCGAGGCCGAGCGCGCGCCCGATCTCCTGACCCGCGAGTGAGCGCGTCTGCGGATCCTGATCGGCACGGTCGAGCGCTTCCTTCGCGCGACGCGCGTGCTCCTCGGCGAGCTGCTTGCGCATCTCGAGGTCGCGCCGGCCATCGAGGTAGTGCTCGAGATCATCGTGCAACGCGCGCGCGGTCGGATAACGATCGCCAGGGCTGAGCGCGATCGCGCGCAACTGGATCGCTTCGAGCTCGGGATCGATACCTTGCAGCACGTGTGCTTCGAGGATCTCGCCGAGGATCATGCCGAGCGCGTAGACGTCGGTTTGCGGGTTCGCGATGTCGTGCTTGCGTTCGGGCGCCATGTACTTCGGCGTGCCGAGCATCAGCCCGGCTCGTGTGTTCGTGCTACCGCCCGGAACCTCGACGCGCTCGGTGAGCGGCGTCTCGGTCCTGTGCATGACCTTCGCGATGCCCCAGTCGAGCACGTAGACCTCGCCGTAGTCGCCGAGCATCACGTTCGGCGGTTTGAGATCGCGATGCACGACCCCGCGCGTGTGTGCGAAGTCGACGGCCTGGCAGACGCTCGCGAACGCGGAGAGCAACCGCCGCCGCGTGTACGTCGGCGCGTCGCCGCGCTTGATCGAGTCGATCGCCTGCTTCAGCGTCACGCCACGCACGCTTTTCATCGAGAAGTACAGCTCGCCGTCCTCGGTCTCGCCGAGGTCGTGCACCGGCACGATCGACGGATGCTCGAGCTGACCTTGCACGCGCGCCTCGAGCAGGAAGCGCGAGCGATAGTTCGGATCGTTCTCGACTGCCTTGCGCAACACCTTGTACGCGACAAACCGCGAGATGCGGCGGTCGCGATAGAGGCGCACCTCGCCCATGCCGCCGCGGCCGAGGATTCCGCTCGCTTCGAAGCGATCCTCGTCGGAGACGAGCGGATGGTCTTCCACGTCGACAGGACCACGCTCGACGCTGGTGTCCTCGGGAACGTCGGTGTCGCTGCTCACGCCGCGACCATAGAACGATCAGCGCTCGGGCGGAACGAGCTGCTGCAGCTGCCACGCTTGGAAGCTCAACTTGTGCTCGGCGCGGCGCAGCTCGTTGATGTAGAGCCGACCGTAAATCACCGCGGCCGCCAAAGCGCCGAATGTGCCGAGGATGATCACCGCGACCGTGAGCGTGGGCGGGAAGTGATGCATCTTGGGCAGCAACACCAGCATATCGTCGCGGACCGAGTACGTCGGCGACATCACACCGAGCTCGACGAGGATCAGCGGCGCGACGAGCGACGCGCCGGCCACGAGAAGCACCCCGAACCCGTGCAGCGCCTTTTCGACGTTCATTCGCCACGCCAGCGTGATGATCGTGAGTGCGGCCGGCACGGCACCGAGCAGGCCGACTGACGTGGTGAGCACGGCAGTCGCGACCATCATGAGTACGAGACCTGGTGCCGTCAACCACCGCTGCGTGGCCCGCGCGCCGAGGAACTGAAGTCCTGTCGCGAGCAACACCAGCATGGTGTACGCGACGAGCAGCGCCCAGCTGCGCACGCCCATGAGAATGACGAGCGGCACGATCGCGAGCATCATCAGCGCTGGTTTGATCGACTGCCGCTGCGTGCGCTTCTGGCGCTCGAGCCAGCGTCGGTCCATCTCGACTTTCGCGGCGGGCGGCAGGTTGCCCGGTACGTCGGTCAGCATGTGCATGAGCGTGCGCAATGCGAGCCGGTTTTCGGGATCGAGCCCGAGCGCTCGACCGATCTCTTGGCCGGCGATCGTGCGGCCGGCGGGATCCGTGCTCGCGAGCGCAGCCTCCGCGCGCCGCGCGTATTCTTCGCTGAGCTTCTTGCGCGCTTCGAGATCGCGGTCGCCGTCGAGGTACTTCTCGATCGCGTCGTGCAGCGCGCGCACGGTCTGATAGCGGTCGCTCGGGTTGAGCGCGATCGCCCGGATGCGAATCATCTCGAGCTCGGGCGGCATCTCGAGCTCGTCGTGGGCGTCGAGGATCTCGCCGAACGTGACGCCGAGCGCGTAGACATCGGTCGAAGGATTCGCGACGCCGTACTGGCGCTCGGGTGCCATGTACTTCGGCGTACCGAGCGTGGCGCCGGCGCGCGTCGCGGAGGCACGGGCTGGAATGTCGACGCTGTCGCCGAGCGGCGTATCGTGGCGGTGCATCACCTTCGCGATGCCCCAGTCGAGGACATAGACCTCACCGAAGTGGCCGAGCATCACGTTCTCCGGCTTGAGATCGCGGTGCACCACACCGCGTGCGTGTGCGAACTCGATCGCGAGTAACACGCTCGAGAATGCGGTCAGCAGGCGGCGCCGCGAGTACTGCGCAGAACGCGCGCCACCCTGCAGTGACTCGAGCGCCTGGCGCAGCGTCACACCACGCACGCACTTCATCGAGAAGTACAGCTCGCCGTCGGCGGTCTCGCCGAGGTCGTGCACCGGCACGATCGCCGGGTGCTCGAGCTGGCCTTGCACGCGCGCCTCGAGCAAGAACCGCGAACGATAGTGCGGATCCTGCTCGACGCCGGCGCGCAATACCTTATAGGCCACAAACCGGGAGATTCGTTTGTCGCGCAGCAAGCGCACTTCGCCCATCCCGCCCTTACCGAGCACACCGATCGGATCGAACCGTTCGGCGTCGCCAGCCAGCGGCGCATCCTCGACGTCAACCGGGTGGTCCTCGTTGACGTCGGTGAGCTGCTCTACCCTGTCGTCCGTGTCGCTCATCCCGGCCATGCTAACGCGGACCATGCGCTGGCTAGCCGACCGGTGCGGCGCTCGGCGCCTTCCTCGTACTGTGCGAAACTGCCACGTTGTGGCCATGTTATGCGACGTGTCGGGACGCGACGCTCCCGGCGCAGTCGGCTAGAATCCAGAGCAGTGTCCCTTCCGATCGGTGTCATGGCGGCGAGAGTCGTGGTCGTCGACCAGCTGGCGACGCTTCTCGCACGAACCGGTCACCGGGTCGCAGCGCGAGCCGTGGTCGCCAATCGCACGCGCGACCTCGCGGCTCAGCTCAAGGTGTGGATCGACGACCCGCAGATCGAGCTCGTGATCGGCATCAACAGCTCTGCGATGCGCGCGGCATTGCTCCCCTTGATCACGAAGCGTCTCGTCGGTTTCACCGACCTGCGCAGAGTCGACGGAGGCCAGTGCCAGTCGACGATCGTCATCCTGGTGCCGAAGCGCGACTTCGCGGCCGAGATGACCGATCAGATCTTGCCGCGATTGACGCGCGCGCTGAGGCCGGGCCGACAGCCCACGCAACCGCCGCCACCGCCGCGCAGTGAGTCGTCACTGCTGCGGCTCGACGGCACCGGGCGCGCTCGACCGAAGACGACACCACCGCCGCTTCCGCCACCCGCCGACGAACCCGACTTCGTCCATACGCATACCCGGCACCCCGAAAAGGAATTCGCAGACCAGATCGCCACGATCAGCCCGATCCGCCTCGAACCACTCCCCTTGGTCGTCAGTCCGATCACCAAACCTCCGCCCGACCGGTCGCGACGGCGACGGATCGCGATCGGCGTTGCCGCGATCGCGGGCGCCCTGTTCGGCGTCGTGATCGGCGCGGTTCGTAGTGATTCGGAAGCCGACCCGCGCAACGAGCCGACGCGACCGCATGCCAGCGTGACCGGCTCTGCTACCGCGCTTGCAGGCACCGCCCCGACCGAGCACGAGCCTGCGACCCAGCCGACCGAGCCTATCGGGTCGCCCGAGTCTGTCGAGTCTGTCGAGTCTGTCGAGCCGACCGAGTCGACCCAGTCGACCGAGCCGACCGTGCCGACCAAACCGACCGAACCGACCGACGTTGCCGACCTGTCGACCATCCCTTTCGCGAACGTGGAGCCGATCGAGATGCCGCCGATCGAGGCGCAGTCCGCCGCGCGGGTCTGGAGCACGATGGCCGCCGAATCACGCTGCAACGCAGTTTCGTGCGAGCGCGTGAGCTTCTTGCACCCATGCTGCGCGGTGTACCGACCGCAGACGACCATGCCGCCCGGCGTCGAAATCGAAGGTATTGCCGGCGTGACCGAGGCAGTTCGCCGTTGTCAGGCCGTCCACGCCGGCAATGGCGTTGTCACCCTCGCCATCGACGTCGGCAGCGACGGATACGTCAAAGCTGCGGTGGTCCGCCAAGCGCCAACCGTTGCATTGGGCAAGTGCGTCGCAAAGGTGGCGCGCCAGGCGCGGTTCGCGCATAGCGGTACCGGCGCCTTCTCGTACTCGTTCCGCATCTAACGTTCTGGCGGCACGAGTTGCTGCAGCTGCCACGCTTGAAAGCTCAAGCGGTGCTCGGCGCGGCGGAGCTCGTTCATGTAGAGCCGGCCGTAGATCAGCGCGACGCCGACGGCGCCGAACGTGCCCATCACGAGCGAGGCGAGCGTCGCGGCCGGCGGGAGCTCGTGCATCTTCGGCAACAGCAACAGGCCGCCGTCGCGAGCCACGTAGTTCGCCGAGATCATGCCGAGCTCGACGAGCACGAACGGCGCGATCAGGAAGACGCCGGTAACGCCGAGGATCATGAGGCCGTGGATCGTCTTGTGGACGTTCATGCGCCACGCGATCGCGATCACGGCAAGTGCGGCGGGTGCCGCACCCGCGAGACCGAGTGACCGGGTGAGCAGCGACGTCGCGGTCAACAGCATGAGTAGCGCCACGATGATCGAATACTTGTGTTTGACGGCGAAGAACTGGACGGCACCGGCGCCGGCAACCAGCGCGATGTAGACGCCAAGCAGCGGCCAGTCGCGCACGCCCATCCATAGGATCATCGGCACGAGCCCGAGCATCGACAGCGTCGCCATCGTCGCGAGGCGTTGGGTCCGCACCTGGCGATCGCGCCAGCGCAGCTCCATTTCCGCGCGCGCGGCGGCTGGCAGCTGCGACGGCACGTCGGTGAGTAGCCGCATCAGTGTGCGCAGCGCGAATCGATTGTCCGGATCGAGACCGAGCGCGCGCCCGATCTCCTGGCCCGCTTGCGAGCGCGCCGCCGGCTCGTGCTCGGCGCGGGCGAGCGCTTGCTCGGCGCGCCGCGCGTGCTCCTCGGCGAGCTGCTTGCGCATCGCGAGATCGCGATCGCCGTCGAGGTAACGCTCGAGTGCGTCGTGCAGCTCGCGCGCGCTTGCATAACGATCGCTCGCGTTGAGTGCGGTCGCGCGCAGCTGGATCTCTTCGAGCTCGGGCGGCAGGTCGCCCTCGCCGTGCGCGGCAAGGATCTCGGCGAGGATCGTGCCGAGCGCAAACACGTCGGTCGACGGATTCGCGACGCCGAGGTGGCGCTCGGGCGCCATGTAGCGCGGCGTGCCGAGTGTCGCGCCGACGCGCGTCGCGGTCGTCGGTGCCGGCACGTCGACGGGCTCGAGCGGCGTCTCCGAGAGGTGCATGACCTTCGCGATGCCCCAATCGAGCACGTAGACCTCGCCGAACGCGCCGAGCATCACGTTCTCCGGCTTGAGATCGCGGTGCACGACACCGCGCGTGTGCGCGAAGTCGACGGCAAGGCACACGCTCGAGAACGCGGTGAGCAACCGCCGGCGCGAGTACTTCGTGATGTCGCCGGCGCGAATCGCTTCGAGTGCCTGGCGCAGCGTCACGCCCTTGACGCACTTCATCTCGAAGTACAGCTCGCCATCTGCGGTCTCGGCGAGCTCGTGCACCGGCACGATCGCGGGGTGCTCGAGCTGGCCTTGCACGCGCGCCTCGAGCAAGAACCGCGAGCGATAGTGCGAATCGTTCTGCAACCTCGTGTGCAGCACCTTGCGCGCGACGAATCGCGAGATCCGGCGATCGCGATACAGCCGCACCTCACCCATCCCGCCCTTGCCGAGCAGCCCGATCTGATCGAAGCGCTCGGCCTCTGCCACGAGCGGCGCATCAACGGCGTCGACGGGTTGATCGCTGGCGTCGTTGACCTCGGTCAGCTGATCGGGGTCGAGGTGCTGCGTTTCGTTCATCAAGTCCATGCTAGCGTCGATCCAGTCCTGCCGTGCGCACCGTTCGAGCCACGCGCTACCTGACGCCGCTCCGCGAGGGCGGCTCGGTGCCGGCGATCATCGAGGCCGACGACGATGGCACCTACGTCGCAAAGTTCCGCGGCGCGGCGCAGGGCGCAAAGACGTTGATCGCCGAAATCATCTGCGGCGAGCTCGCGCGCATGCTCGGCCTGCCGGTGCCGCAGCTCGTCCGTGTCGAGCTCGACGTGCTGCTCTCGAAGAGCGAGCCGGATCCCGAGCTGCAGGAGCTCTTGCGCTCGAGCGCCGGGCTGAACGTCGGGCTCGATTACCTGCCCGGCGCGCTCAACTGGGAGCCGCCACTCGCACCACCGCCCGATCGCGAGCTCGCCGCCCAGGTCGTGTGGTTCGACGCGCTGATCACGAACGTCGATCGCACGGCGAAGAACCCCAACATGCTGATCTGGCATCGCCGCCTTCATCTGATCGATCACGGCGCGGCGCTCTACTTCCATCACCAGTGGGAGGGCCACCTCGAACGGGCGCGCGGGCCGTTCTCGCCGATCCGCTCGCACGCGCTGCTGCCGCTCGCGGGTGATCTCGCCGCGGCCGATGCGCTGCTCGCTCCAAAGATCGATGAAGCCGGGTTGCGTGCGATTCTTACCGAAGTGCCCGACGAATGGCTGACCGCTGAAGCAACGCCCGATGCAACGCGCGCCGGGTACGTCGAGCATCTGCTCGCGCGGCTCGAATCACCGCGTGCGTTTGTCGAGGAGGCGATCCGTGCCCAACGCGTATGACTACGCGATCATCCGCGTCGTGCCGCGTGTCGAGCGCGGTGAGCAAGTCAACGCGGGCGTGATCGTGTCGTGCCCGACGCTCGATTACCTCGGCGCGCGTGTCGAGCTCGATGCCGCACGGCTCGCGGCGCTGTCGCCCGACACGGATCTTGCCGAGGTCGAGCAAGCGCTCGCCATCATTCCGTTGATCGCGGCGGGCGATCCGAAGGGCGGCCCGATCGCGGCGCTGTCACGCAGCGAGCGCTTTCACTGGCTGGTCGCGACGCGCAGCGCGATTATCCAGCCCTCGCCGGTTCACACCGGCCTCTGCGATGATCCGGAACAGGCGCTCGAACGTCTGCTCGCCCGCCTCGTCCGCTAGGTGCGCCGCTGCGTCGCGAGTGCTAGTTTGCCCGCCCGATGTGGCCCGATCTGCAACGAGCGCTCGACCGCGGTGCGGTGATCGCGTACGGCGCGACGCCGGGCTGGGCGGCCTGGCTCGCGGCACAGATCGCGGCACGCGAGCTCGTGGTGGTCGTCGCCGCGGACGACGCAGCGGCGCGCGAGCTCGAGAGCGACATTCGGTTCTTCGTCGGCGGCGAACGCGATGCGACGGAGCTCGATGCGATCGCGTCGCTGCCCGGTATCGACGTGTCGCCGTATGCGGACCTGTCGCCGGATCGGTCGTGCATCGTCGAGCGCGTCGCGACGCTGTACCGGCTGACCAAGCCGGAGCTGCGGCCGCGCATCGTGATCACGTCGGCGGAAGCGCTCGCACGGCGAACGGTCGCGCCGGCGGAGCTCGCCACGCGCGGGCTCACGATCAAGCAAGGCGACACGGTCGATCGCGATCAGGTCGCGACATTGCTCGTCGCAGGTGGTTGGGCGCGCACGCCCGTCGTCGACGAGCCCGGCACGTTCGCGCTGCGTGGCGGCGTGATCGACGTCTACGCGCCGCTCGCGCCGCACCCGGTGCGCATCGAGCTGTTCGGTGACGAGGTCGAATCACTGCGCTGGTTCGATGCCGAGTCGCAGCGCACGCTGCGCCAGGTCGAGCACGTGCACCTGCATCCGGTGCGCGAGACGATCACGACCGGCGCGCGCGACGTGCGGACGCGCTTGCGCGAGTACGCCGACGAGATCGCGCATCCGACGAAAGCGACGCGCCGGCTGATCGAGCAGCTCGAAGCAGGCGAGGTGTTCGTCGGCATCGAGGGCCTGACGCCCGCGTTTCACGACGAGATGGTTGGTCCCGAGGCGTACGTGCCAGCGGATGCGCGCTGGCTGTTCCTCGATCCCGATGCCGCGCGTCGCACGATCGATGATCTATGGAAGGACGCCGAGCAGCGCCACGACGTACGCGAGTCGAAGTTGCTCGCGTTTCCGCCGGATCGCCACTTCGTCACCGACCTCGCCGGATTTGCGAGCCCGCGCCGCGTCGAGCTGCCGACGCTCGAAGTGCACGGCGATACCGGCGCCGAGAAACTGCGCGTCGACGTCGACCCGTTGCGCGTGCTGCGCCAGGAGCTCGATCACGCGCGCACGTTTGGCGACACCGAACATGTCGCGCCACTGCTCGCTGCACTGAAGAAGTGGGGCGGCATGCGCGTTGCGATCGCGAGCGACTCGCAGAGCCGTACCGACCGCCTGCTCGGCGTGCTGACCGCGCGCGGCGTCGAGGTGCGCACCGCGATGCCCGGCGAGCCGCCGCTCGCGCAGCCCGGCGTCACGTTGATCACGGGGGCACCGACGCACTCGTTCGCGTCACCCAAAGACGGCGTCGCGCTCGTGACTGCGAGCGACATCTTCGGCGAGCGCGTCCATCACGCGAGCACGCGCAAGAAGCGCGCGAAGGATGCACTGCTCGGCGGCGTCAGCGATTGGTCGCAGCTCGCGCCAGGCGATTACCTCGTGCACCAAAAGCACGGCGTCGGTCGCTATCACGGGCTCAAGAAGATCGCGGTCGGTACGGTGTCGATCCTGCAGACCACGGCGGTCGGTGCACCGGTGCCGAAGGCCACCGAGATCGATGCGCTCCACCTCGAGTACGACGGCGGCACGCTGTACCTGCCGGTGTATCGGCTCGGCGAGGTCCAGCGCTATGTCGGCGCCGAAGGTCACGCGCCGAAGATCGACAAGCTCGGTGGCGTCACGTGGGAAGCGACGCGCAGCAAGGTCAGCCGCCACGTGCGCGCGCTGGCCGAGGAGCTGCTGCAGATCTACGCACAGCGCGCGTCGCTGCCGGGCCATCGCTTCCCCACGGCCGACGATCAGTTCCGCGAGCTGGAAGCGACGTTCCCGTTCGACGAGACACCCGATCAGCAGGAGGCGATCGATGCCGTGCTCGGCGACATGGAGGCCGCGCGCGCGATGGATCGCCTCGTGTGTGGCGACGTCGGCTACGGCAAGACCGAGGTCGCGATGCGCGCGATCTTCCGCTGCGTACAGGGCGGCAAGCAGGCGTGCGTGCTCGCGCCGACCACAGTGCTCGTCGAGCAGCACTTCCGCACGATGAGCGAGCGGTTCAAGGGTTTCGGCGTCGAGCTCGGCAAGCTGTCTCGGTTTCAATCGAAGGGCGAGCAGATCGACTCGGTGAGGAAGCTCATCGAGGGCAAGCTCGACGTCGTCGTCGGCACGCATCGCGTATTGTCGGCCGACGTGCGGTTCAAGGATCTCGGCCTGCTCGTAATCGACGAGGAGCAGCGGTTCGGTGTCGCGCACAAGGAGCGGATCAAGAAGACGAAGACGCAGGTCGACGTGCTGACCCTGACCGCAACGCCGATCCCGCGCACGCTCCACCTCGCGATGGCGGGGTTGCGCGATCTATCGATCATCGCGACGCCGCCCGCCGATCGCCGCGCGGTCCGCACGTTCGTGTCGCGCGTCGACGACGCAACGATCAAAGAAGCGATCGAGCGCGAGATCGCGCGTGGCGGCCAGGTGTTCTGGATCACGCCG
The DNA here is from genome assembly GCA_036524455.1 of Kofleriaceae bacterium. Classification (GTDB taxonomy): domain Bacteria; phylum Myxococcota_A; class Polyangia; order Haliangiales; family Haliangiaceae; genus JABFXX01. The sequence goes on from DATDCH010000672.1 coordinate 11,362, forward strand.
ACGATCGGCCAGATGGGCATCCGCGAGACCGATCACCGGCTGCCGAACGACAGCCGGCCGCAGCGCCGCACAAAACCGCGCGACGACGACCGCACGATCGTCGAGTGGGCCGAGTACCTCCAGGGCCTCGTGCCGACCGCACGCGTCGGCATCGGCCACGGCTCGCTGACGCCGGAGCAGCTCGAGAAGGTGATGTTGCAGTTCGTCCAATGCGAGCTCGACGTGGTGGTCGCGACCACGATCGTCGAGAGCGGCCTCGACATCCCGCGCGCGAATACGATGTTCGTCGCACGCGCCGACGCGTTCGGCCTCGCCCAGCTCTATCAGCTGCGCGGACGTATCGGCCGCAGTAAGGACCGCGCGTACTGCTACCTGCTCGTCCCGGAGCCCGAGCACATCACCGACGAGGCGCGACGCCGGCTCGAAGCACTGCAGCGCTTCACCGAGCTAGGCGCGGGCTTTCAGATCGCATCGCAGGATCTCGAGATCCGTGGCGGCGGCGAGCTACTCGGCGCCAAGCAGTCGGGCTCGATCGCGGCGGTCGGCTTCGATCAATACGTCAAGATGCTCGAAGTCGCGGTCGCCGAGCTGCGCGGCGAACCGATCCATAGCGAGGTCGATCCCGAGCTCACGATCGAGGTGCCGGGCTTCATCCCCGATGATTACGTCCCCGACCCGGGCCAGCGGCTCGAGCTCTACAAGCGGCTGTCGGCGGTCGTCGACGACGACGAGCTCAAGAGCGTGATGAACGAAATCTCCGACCGCTACGGGCCGTTGCCCGGCGACGCGATTTTGCTCGGCGAGCTGATGGGCATCAAAGCGATGGCGCGCAAGCTCGGCGTCGTCGCGCTCGAAGTGTCGTCGAGCCGCGTCGCGATCGCGCTGCCCGACGGCTCGCCGCTGCACAAGCGCATCCCCGCCAACTGGCGGCGTTTGCCGGATGGCCGCTACGCGAGCACACCGCCGGCCAGACAAGCCTTGTTGGTACTCGCGGCTCGTGCTACCGAAACAAGGTAAGCATGCAAAAGCTCGGGCACTTTCTTGTAATCGCGGCCGCGCTGAGCTTCGGTGCTTGCAAGAAATCCGACCAAGACAAAGCCGGCTCGCAATCGCGCGCCGCGGGCGGGCCGAAGGTCGCGCCGCAGAGTGCCGAAGAGCTGAAGACGCCGCTCGCGAAGATCGATGACGTCACGATCACGCTCGGCGAGTTCCAGGAGCGCATCAATCGGCAGTCGCCGTACATCCGCGCGCGCTACACATCGCTCGAGCAGAAGAAGGAATTCCTCGACTCACTCGTGCGCTTCGAGGTGCTCGCGAAGGAAGCGTATCGCCGCGGTCTCGACAAAGATCCTGAAGTCGTCCGCACGATGAAGCAGGTGATGATCCAGAAGCTGATGCGCGACGAGTTCGACGCGAAGGTCACCGCCGATACCGTCGCCGACGCCGAGATGAAGGCGTACTACGACGCGAACCTCGCCGAGTACGTCAAGCCCGAGGAGGTCCGCGTCTCGGCGATCGTGCTCAAGAACAAAGCGCAGGCCGAACGCGTGCTGCTCGAGGCAAAGGGCGAAGCCGGCAAGACCAACAAGGGCTTTCGCGACCTCGTCATGAAGTACTCCGCCGACGAAGAGACGAAGCTGCGCGGCGGCGATCTGCGCTACCTCGAGGTGCAGTCGAAGGACGTGCCGCCCGCCGTGATCAAAGGAGCGTTTGGCCTGATCAACACGGGGGATGTCTCCGGCGTGGTCGAGGCCGGCAACGGCACCTACTACATCCTCAAGCAGACCGGCCGCCGCAAGTCGATCACGAAGAGCTTCGACGACGCCAAGCCGCAGATCCGCAATAAGCTATTCCGCGAGAAGCGGCTGCAGGCGCAGAAGGACTTCATCGATAACCTGCGCGCGAAGGCCAAGATCGAGATCAACGAGCCCAACCTGGCGAAAGTCCGCATCGACACCTCCCAGAAGCCCGGCGGCGATGACGGTCACGGACATGACCTCATCCCTCCCCCCGCGCCCGGTCCTGATTTACAACCGGCTCCCCCGGCACAGCCCGGCCCCCCGGTAAAACCCGGTCTTCCCCCGGCCGCGGTGAAGCCCGGGCAACCCGCTCCCTAAATCGAAGGTCGTAACCACGTGCGGAAACTCCTGGTCCTGATCCTGGCGCTGGCCTCCGGCGGCATTGCGTCCGCACAAAAGTCCACGTCGCCGAATGCGGGCAAGAAGCTCGGGCTCGAGCGTGTGGTCGCAGTCGTCAACGACTCGATCATTCTGCAGAGCGAGCTCGAAGCACGGCTCGTCCCGGTGCGTGCCGAGGCCGACCAGATTCAAGACCCGACCGAGCGCCGGCGCCGGATGGCGAAGCTAGGGGGCCAGGTCCTCGACGAGATGGTCAATGAAGAGTTGATCGTGCAGGCCGCCGAGGCCGCGAAGATCGAAGTCGACAGCTCCGAGGTCCAGGCCGCGCTCGACGAGATCAAGCAGCAGAACAATCTCGACGACGCGGGGCTCACCCAGGCGCTCGCGTCGCAGGGCTACACCGTGCAGGGCTACCGCATGGACCTGCGCCGCCAGCTGCTCCGCCTCCGCGCGGTCAACCAGCTCGTCGCCCCCAAAGTCCAGGTCACAGAGGACGACGTGCGCAGCCGCTACGCCGAGCTGCAGCGGCGGTCGAACGCGGTCAGCGCGGTGTACCTGTCCCACATTCTGATTCCGCTGCCGGAAAACGCGACAGAGCAGCAAATTGCTGCGGCGAAGGAGAAGGCGGCGCAGGCGATCCAACAGGTGAACGCCGGCACGCCGTTCAATGACGTGGCGAAGCAGTTCTCGTCCGACACCAACGTCGAGCTTGGCTGGTTCCAGCGCGGCAGCATTCAAGCCGACTGGGAGCCGATCGTGTTCTCGATGCAAAAGGGCGAAACGCGCGGTCCGGTCACCGGCGCGCGCGGCCTCGAGGTGTTTCACGTCAGCGACGTACAAGCCGCGGCGCTGAAGCCATACGCCGACATGAAGGAACAGTTGCAGCGCGAGCTGCGGCGACGCGAGATGGACAAGCAGACCGCGACTTGGGTCGAAGAGCTGCGTAAGAAGGCCTACATCGACATCAAGTTGCAGTAGCCGGTGGCTTCAGTCGCCACGTCGATTAGGTAGGTGCGCAGCGCTATTTCAGATCCATCCTTTCAGGGTGGATGCGATGACGTTTTCTCCCGGGCTCAGTACAATGATTCGACCCGGGAGAATCTGTGGCCGACAATCGCCGTACAGCTACTCGTCACGATGTCTCGCTCGCCGCCAAGCTCACGCTCGACGGTACTCAACGCGAAGCGACGGTCATGAACCTGTCGCTCGGTGGTGCGCTGGTGAATGCGGGCGCCAAGCTCGCGATGGGGCAGCGCGTACAGATCGCGTTCGCGGTGCCGACGCTCGAGACGCCGATCGAAGTCGGTGCCACCGTTCGGTGGTCCGACGCCAAGACAACGGGTCTACAATTCGACGGCCTGCGCGCGCGTGACGTATGGGCCCTCAACAAGTTCTTCGAGTCGCTTCCTGCCTCCTCCTGATCGGAGGTGTTGCGACGGCCGGTGTTCGCGAGCGCGTCGCGATCATCGATCTCGGGCCTGACGACGGCACGCGCCAGAAACTCGCCGCCACGATCGTCGCAGGCGGACTCGAGCCGGTGCTCGGCGACGGCGTCGAAGACGCGCTCGGTGGCAGCAATACCGAGCGCGACGGCGTAGCTCTCGCCGCGGCCCTCGCCGAAGCCAAAGAGCGGTTCGGCGCGCTCGCATGCCACGAAGCGACCACCGCTGCGCAGACCGCGATCTCGATCGGCGCTGCACGCCAGGCCGCGGGCCTCGCTGTGCCGGAGCTGCCGCGTGCGTGGGCATACGTGCTGCTGTGCGCGGATCGCGCGGGCGATGGCGCCACCGCGATCGTCGCCGCCTCGCACATTCGCACGCTCGGTGGTGCACCCGAAGTCGACGCGAAGCTGCTCGCAAAATATCCCGACGTCGACGCGCTCTCGAACCGCGACATGATGGAGGTCGAGATCAAAGCAGACGTCGCCGGTGCCGACGTGTTCGTCGACTTTCGGCGCGCCGGCAAGTCGCCGCTCAAGCTGGTGTTGCCGACCGGCCCGCACATCATGGCGGCGGCGAGTGGCAACCAGCGCGGCACGGTGACCGGCACCGTGATCCGCAAGCAACCGGCGATCGCGATCCCGCTGCAGGACCAGTCAGGCAAGTGGACAAGCCTCGCTGCGCGCGTCGCGAGCTGGCACGGCAACATGCCAAAGCCAAAAGAGCTCGCGTGGGCGTTGCGCAAAGTCGATGCGCGCGTCGCGCTGGTCCGTCACGGCGATGTCGTCGAAGCGTGGGGACATGCGGGCGAAGGCGAGCCCGTGCGCCGGCTCGGCAACGACGATGGTGTGCGCCCACTGGTCGAAGCGAGCGAGCTCGTCGCGCTGGTCGCCGATCGCGTGCAGACGTGGACCGATCGCGCGCCCGATCCGGATCAGCCGCTGCTCGTCGAGACACCCGAGGAACGGCGCAAGCGCGGCCTGTTGCGCGAGGACAAGGAAGAGACGACGCGCTGGTGGGTCTACGCAACGATCGCAGGCGCGGTGCTCACCGGCGCGATCGTGATCTACGCGCAAGGTAACGTCGAAGATACGCAGCGCGTGGAGCTGAAGTACCCATGAGGCGCGTCCTGCTACTCGCACTCGCGTGGCTGATCGCCCTCGTCGGTAACGCACCAGCAGTTCCGCTCGAGCGCCTGCCAGGGAGCGGCGCCGGTCGCATCGACATGCGCTACGAGCCGGGTCTGCAAGACACCGCACGCGAGCTCGCCGGCAACGCCGAGGCAGTCCTCGCACGGATCAGCGCCGACCTCGTCAATCTGCCGGTGCCGCAGCGCATTCGCGTGCAGCTCGTGCGCGACGCATCCGCACTGCCATCGGTCGCGCCCGAGGGTCGCGGTGCACCCGCCTGGGCGATCGGCGTCGCGTATCCCGATCTCGGCGTCGTCTCGGTCGCGACGCGCCGAGGCGCGCAGCCTGTCGATCCGGCAGCGACGCTGCGCCACGAGCTCGCGCATATCGCGCTCGGCACCGCGCTCGGTCCGCGTGCGCCGCACTGGCTGCACGAAGGCTTCGCCTACCAGCACTCTGCCGAGTGGTCGTGGGACCGCACCGAGACGCTCGCCGGCATGGTGTGGTTCGGCGGCGTGATCCCGATCGATCAACTCGACGCATCGTTCCCGCGCGAAGAGCTGCCCGCGCATCGCGCGTACGCGCAGTCGTACGACTTCGTCGGTTACC
>DATDCH010000673.1:0-5985 GCA_036524455.1 Kofleriaceae bacterium
GCTCGTGATCGATACGCTCGACCGGTTCGTCGCGTCGTGCGATGCCGCGCTGCTCCTCGTGATCCGTGGCGAGGTCGCGGTCAGCTGGAAGCAGTTCGCGCGCGCGTGCGAGACGTCGACCGAGGTCGCGGTGCCGCTCGACAAGCCCGGCCTCGTGCCCGCCGTGATCGCGAACAACGCGATCGCGCGCGCGGGCGCCGCCGAGCTAACCGCGATCGACGAAGCGCTGATGCGTTCGCTCGGCGAATTGCAGGGCGACCTCGTCGTCGTGCCGATCGCGATCGCCGACAAGGTCATGGCCGTGATCGCGACCGCCACCGAGCCCGACGCCCACGTCGAGAGCATCGAGCTGGTCGCAGTCGCCGCCGCCGCGGCCTTTGCACGGTTGATTCGCGACGCCAGCCGCTGAGTTGCGCGCGGGCAACCGGCGCACCCGCGCGCGCGGTCCCAACCGCATGAGGGCGGCAACCGTGGCGTTGTGGTTTGCGGCTATCGGCTGCGCGGGCTCGTACTCGATCCGCGAGGGGTATCACCGCAGGTACGTCCCCGAGGATCGCTGCCCCGCCGAGCCTGAAGACTATGACGGCTTCCGGGACAGCGACGGTTGCGCCGACCCCGACAACGACGACGACGGTATCGCTGACGTCGACGACGCGTGCCCCAATGAGCCCGGTGAGCTCACGTCGCCGTCCTCGCGCGGCTGCCCCGCGTAACCGGATCAGCTACAACGTCGACTGCATGGCGACCGCGGCCTTCTTCGACATGGACAACACGTTGCTCACGGTCGACACCGGCGTGAGCTACACGCGGTTCTTATATCGGCGCGGCGAGCTGTCGCGCAGGATGCTCGCGAAGGCGCTCTACTGGTCGACCTTGTACAAGCTCGCCATCCTCGACATCGAGAGCGTGGTCACGAAGCTGTGCATGGACATGCGTGGCGACCTCGAGGCCGACATGCTCGCGCGCTGCGCGGTTTGGTACGACCAGGATGTTGCGCCGTTCGTCGCCCCTGCAGCGCGGGTCGCAATCGAGCGCCACCGGCAGCAGGGCCACGCGATCGTGCTCGCGACCGGCTCGACGGTGTACGCGGCGCGACCGGTCGCCGGTGGCGTCGGCATCGAGCACGTGCTCGCCACCGAGCTCGAGGTCGAGGACGGCGCGTTCACCGGCAAGGCGCGCGCGATGTGCTTCGGTCACTACAAAGTGAAGCTCGCAGAGCAGTGGGCCGCGTCACACGGCATCGATCTGGCGCAGAGTTACTTCTACTCCGACAGCTACACCGACCGGCCGCTGCTCGAGCGCGTCGGGCACGCCGTCGCGATCAATCCCGACGCCCGGCTGTCTCGGCTTGCAAAACAGCGCCGGTGGCCGATCATGAGGTGGAGCTGATGCGAATCCCCCTGTCATTGATCGTGCTCGCGTCGATCACAGTTGGCGGCGGCGTTGCTGGCGCCGACCTTCACAAGATCAAGGCCGCGAAGGTCCAGGTCGACATCCCGAAGAAGTGGACGGTCACCGCGACCGACGAGTTGGTCAAGGCGGCGTCGGCGAACAACGAGGTCGCGCTGGTCGTCTGGGTCGTCGACTCGCCGGATGTCAAAGAGGCGGTCAAGAAGCTCGAAGGTGAGCTGTACTCGTCGATTCAGAACCTCAAGTGGGTCGACAAGACGAAGAAGCTGACCGTCAACAAGCTCAAGGGCACATGGATCGAGGGCGTCGGGGTGTCGAGTCGGTCGACCCAGCTCGACGTCATCGTGTTCGTCGCCGGCCCGACGACGACCAAGAAGGGCGTCATCCTGCTCGCGGTCGTCGACCACGAAAAATATGCGGCGAACCGATCTGCGATTCAGGCGATCTTCGGCTCGCTCAAGCCGACCAAGTGATCCCGCGCCCGACGACGAAGCGAGTAAAGATTTCGCGATCGATCGTCGGACCGATCATGTAAGGTGATCGCGTTCATGGGTGTACCGGCCTTGCGTGGCCTCGCGGCAATTCCCGCCGTGCGCAGACTCATCGAGCTCGCGCTCGACGAGGATCTCGGCCGCGGCGACATCACTTCCTCGGTGACGCTCGGAGCGGACGGTCGCGTCGTGACCGCCGAGATGAACGCGCGTGAGCCGATCGTCGTGTTCGGCGTCGACGTCGCGGTCGCGGTGTTCGCGCTCGTCGATCCGCGCATCGAGGTCGAGGTCCACGCACCCGATGGCACGCGCGTCGATCGCGGCGGCATCCTCATGACCGTCACCGGTCCGGCGCATCACGTGCTTGCGGCCGAGCGCACCGCGCTCAACTTCATCCAGCGGCTGAGTGGCGTCGCGACCCAAGCGAAGCGCTACGCCGACCATGTCGTGGGGACGAAGGCGAAGGTCGTCGACACCCGCAAGACCACGCCCGGCTATCGCGTGCTCGAGAAGGCCGCGGTGCTCGCCGGTGGCTGCGCGAACCATCGCTTCGATCTCGGCTCGGGCATCCTGATCAAAGACAATCACATCGCGGCAGCCGGCTCGGTGCGCGCGGCGGTCGAGGCCGCGAAGGCGCGCGCTCCCCACCCGCTGCGCATCGAGGTCGAGGTCACGAACCTCGGTGAGCTCGACGAGGCGCTGGCGGCGGGCGCCGAGATCGTGCTGCTCGACAACATGACGCCTGCGCAGGTCGAAGTCGCAGCGGCGCGCGCACACGGGCGCGGCGTGCTGGTGGAAGTCTCGGGAGGCATCACGCTCGCGACGATCGCGGACTACGCGCGCGCCGGAGCGGACTTGATCTCGGTCGGCGCATTGACCCACTCGGCGCCGGCGGTCGACATCGGTTTGGACGTACGCACATGACGTTTGAAGCGCTTCATCTAAAGGCGCGCTGGCTCGGTTGTCAGCGGATCGAGCTCGAAGCGTGTGGCTCGACGAACGACGAAGCCGCGCGGCTCGCGCGCGCCGGCGCCAAGCACGGCACGATCGTGATCGCCAAGCGCCAGCACAGCGGGCGAGGGCGCGATGGTCGCGCGTGGGAATCGCCGCCGGGCGGTCTTTATATGAGCGCGGTGCTGCGGCCACCGATGCCCGTCGTCGACGTGCCGCCGATGACGCTCGCGATCGGCATTGGCCTCTGCGAAGCGGCGCGCACGACGGGCGCGCCAGCGGTGCTGAAGTGGCCGAACGATTTGCTCGTCGCGGATCGCAAGCTCGCCGGCGTGCTCGTCGAGGCGCAGAGCCAGGGCAACCGGCTCGATGCGGTGATCGTCGGCATCGGCATGAACATTGATACGGGCACCGGCGAATTGCCGGGGTCGCTCGCCGAGACCGGTATCACGCTCGCCGAAGCGGCGCGCCGCACGATCGATCGCGATGCGTTTATCGAGATCCTGCTCGCACAGGTCGAGCGTTGGGTCGATCGCTACGTGTCGGTCGGCATCGAGCCGATCATTCCGGCGTGGCAGGAGCGCATGGCGATCGGGTTGACCGCACGCGCCACGATCGATGGCGCCTCGCTGACCGGGTGCGTGGCGGGCTTAGACGCCGATGGCGCGCTGTTATTGCGTGACGAAGCCGGCAATGTGCATCGCGTCCGCTCGGGCGATGTCGAAGTGTTGCGTCCGGCTTGCTAGCACCGGCTCGTGCTACCACCTAGGTATGCGCAAAGCGCTCCTGATCGGCGGCCTCGTCGTGGCCCTACTGGTCATCGCGCTCGTGTACGCGATCAACAAGGACAGCCCGCCGGCCGAAGCGACTGCGACCGGGTCGGGCTCCGCGGCGACTCCCGCGCCGCGGCCGAGCGCACCGACCGTGACTCCCGGATTGCCGGGCACCGCGCCGCAGCTGCCGGTCCCCGCGCCCGGCGAGCATCCGAAAGACTACGTCGTCGGCGACATTCGCGTTCGCGATCACCGCGAGGGCGACCACAAGCCGCTCGACATCCCGCCGAACGTGCATCCCGCTGAGGGTCCGTCGATTCCGTCGACGCTCACGCACGAGATTGCACAAAAAGTGAAAGCCGTCGTGTACGACTGCGTCAAGGCGTTGCCGAGCGATGCTCGCGGCGACAAGCCACGCATCGAAGGTCAGATCCTCATCGCGATCAAAGATCACAACGTCACGATCACAAAATCGACGATGCAATTGCGCAACGTCACCGGCGAATCGGTCGAACCAACCAAGCAATGTATCGAGTCGAAATCCGTCGGCATCACGAATCCGGCGCCCGATCAGCAAAACATCGATTCGTATTCGATCAACGTGACGTACGCGATTCCGTGACGATGGCGTGACGTTGCGACTGCGGCTGCGAAAACGGCCGAGCAGTGCGTCAACGAATGTCACCTTGCGTCGTCACCGCCCCGCGGTAGATGCGTGATACCACCGGCCCTGAGATCGGTTGATGCACCTACCCCAGGTATGTATAGTCGCGCGCCTCATGAGGTCGACCTCCGGCCGCGCGGTTCGATTGCTCGCCTTCGTTGCTGTGATCGTCGTCGCGACGGGCAGCCTCGGTTGCGAGCAACTCGATGGCCGTAACCGCAACAAGAAGGGCAACCGCTACTTCCGCGAGATGAAGTTCATCGACGCGGTTGCCGAGTACGAGAAGGCGTTGAAGACCGTCGATGATCCGACGATCCACTACAACGTCGCGCTCGCCTATTCAAAGATCTTCAAGCCCGGCATGGAGACCGATACGGACCTCCTGATCGGCGAAAAGGGCAGCTTCGTCTGCGATCAGGTTCCGCAGGTGAAGTTCGTGTCCAAGCAGGTGTGCATCAAGCCCGGCGATCGGCGCTACGACGCATGCGATGCGAAGACCGTGTGCGCGTCGAGCTACACGTGCAAGCAAGCCGAGCTGTGCGCGGTCAGCAACAACGCGATCGCCGACATCACGGCACAGCACTTCGGCGTGTGGATCAAATCCCACCCCAAAGATGCCGAGACGCGCAGCCTCATGACCCAGGTCTGGATCGACTCGAGCCAGTACAAGAAGGCGCTCGACTACTGGGAAGACTTGCTCAAGGCCAAGCCCGGCGACACCGAGATCATGGGCAGCCTCGCCGGCATCAACCTCAAGGCCGGTGATTGGCGCAAGTCGATCGAGTGGTACACGAAGGTCGCCGAGGGCTCGAAGGACGACTCGGCCAAGGTCGCCGCCTACGGCTTCATCGGCAACGTTGCGTGGTCCAAGCTCAACAGCAAGACGTTGACCAGCAAGGACAGCGTCGAGCTCGCGGACCGTGGCATCGGCGCGCTCCAGAAGGCAGGCGAGCTCCAGCCGAAGAACCCCAAGCACTTCGGCCTGATGGGCTCACTTTTCAACTTCCGTTCGCTGGCCCAGGGGGTGTCCTGGTCGGCAGGCCTCGATCGCACAACCGCGCAAGATCTTCAGATCGTGTCGCGCGTTCTAAGCGATGAGGCGAAGAAGGCTCAAGGTCTACCCGTCACTCCAGCGCCCGCACCGGCCCCGGCCCCTGCAGGCGCCGGCACGGCGACTCCGACAACCCCTAGCCCGGCCAAGACCGGCGGCTGATTCGCCCAAAAAGGAGAGTAGCTGCCGATGTTCTCGAATTTCACTGCTGCGAAGAACCGCAAGATGCCGTCGTGGGCGATGCCCGTGCTCGGCGCCGCCGTCATCTTCCACATCGCGTTGTTCCTCACGATGTGGATCAAGACGATCTGGGAGATCGAACAGCTCGAACGTCCGAAGACGAGCATCGATCTCGCCGTCGCGCCTCCGCCTCCGCCTCCGCCTCCGCCTCCGCCTGGTGGCGCGAAGCCGACCGAGGTCAAGATCGAGCCGAAGAAGATCAAGGTCAAGGACATCGTCCAGCCGGTCAAGATCGAGAAGCAGACCCAGGTCCAAGAGACCGGTGCTGCCGGCGTCGAAGGTGGTGTCGAGGGTGGTGTCGAAGGCGGCGTCATCGGCGGCGATCTCAACGGCGTGATGGGCGCACCGCCGCCTCCTCCGCCTCCGCCTCCGCCGCCTGCACCGCCGCAGAACGTGCCGCCCACG
>DATDCH010000674.1:0-14291 GCA_036524455.1 Kofleriaceae bacterium
CTGCTCGCGCCCGAGCGCGCGCTCGACACGGCCGCGATCGCAACCCAGCTGCGCAAAGGCGTCGTCGGCCAAGACCCCGCCTGCTTCGTCGCCGCGCGTGTGATCGCTCGGCTCAAAGCAGGTCTCGACGATCCACAGCGCCCGGTCGGTGCGCTCCTGTTCGCGGGCCCCACCGGCGTCGGCAAGACGGAGCTCGCCAAACAACTCGCGCGCTATCTGTTCGGCGACGCCGAACGACTCGTGCGCATCGACATGAGCGAGATCACCACGCCGTCCGCGATCGCGCGCCTGATCACGCCCTCGCCTGGAGGCACGTCGCTCGCCGATCGCATCCGCCGCCAACCGCTCTCGGTCGTGCTGTTCGACGAAATCGAAAAGGCCGACAACGCCGCTTTCGACCTCCTCCTCGGCGTGCTCGGCGAAGGCCGGCTCACCGACGCGCTCGGCCGCCTGATCGATTTCCGCATGTCGCTCATCGTGATGACGACGAACCTCGGCGCCGCAGATCCGCGCCCCGCCGGCTTCTCCTCCGATCCGGACGCGGCGCCCGATCCCTCGAACGCGATCAAGAACTTCTTCCGGCCCGAGCTGCTCGGCCGTCTCGACTCCGTCGTCGCATTCCGCCCGTTACCGCCGCCCGCGCTCGAGCGCATCGTCGATCTCGAGCTCGACAAGCTGCGGGCGCGTCCCGGTTTCATCGCGCGCAATCTCCGCATCGAGCTCACGCCCGCCGCTCGCGCACGTCTCGCATCGCTCGGTCACGATCCAAAGCTCGGCGCGCGTCCACTGCGCCGCACGATCGAAGATCTCGTCGTCGCGCCGCTCGCTGAACGCATGGCGCGCGAGCCTACGTGGCGCGACGCACTCATTCGTATCGCCGTATCCGGTGAGCCGGGTGACATCACGATCTGAGTGGGTAGCCGGCGAATTTCTGATCCGTTTTGCGCGTGGGCATGCCCACCGAAGGTCACTTTCAGGTGCGCCGGAGATCAGTCCCTCTCGCAACTCAGTGAAATCACACCTGTGACACTTTAGTAAGCGACGCGACAAGCAACCACCAACTTGCGACCCGAGCTACAATTGATTCGTGCCGGATCCAAAGCGAGTCCTCTGGTATTTGCGCAAAGTCCCGCTGCTCGCGGACCTCGGGCCCGATGCGATCGCACGCATGGCCGAAAGGGTGGAGCTCCGCGAAGCGCGACGACGCGACGTCATCTACCTGCCCGGCGATCCGGGTCGCTCGCTCTTCTTCGTACACGGCGGCCGCATCAAGGTCAGCAAAGTCACGCGCGACGGCAAGTCGCTCACGCTCGCCTATCACGGCCCCGCCGAGCTGTTCGGTGACGCCTGCATCCTCGACGGTGGACCGCGCAGCGAGATGGCCGAGGCCGTCGAGAACGCACTGCTCTCCGAAATCGATCGCCAGCACTTCGAAGAGCTCATGCACAGCCACCCGATTCTCGGCCTCGCGATGACGCGCCTCATGATCGTGCGCCGCCGCGAGCTCGAGAACAAAGTCGAAGCGCTCGTGTTCCGCGACGTCTCCTCGAAGCTCGCCGAGCTACTCGTCAAGCTCGCCGGCGAATACGGCGTCGACGATGCGCGCGGCACACTCGTCGCGCTCAAGATCACGCATCAAGAGCTCGCGAACCTGATCGGTTCCACGCGCGAGACCGTTTCGCTCACGCTCTCGCAGTTCAAGCGCAAGCGCCTGATCCAGACCGAGGGCCGCAAGGTCATCATTTCCGACACCGAAGCCCTGCGCGCGTTGTACTAACGCGTTCATGCTGCTCAGCTGGCTGCTGCGCCAGGTGCTGATGTACGGCGGTCTGGCCGTCGCGGCCCTCGCCGTCGCGTCGCTCGTGCATGCGAGCCGCCTCCGCGGCGAGCTCCCCCGCGCGAAGGTAATGACTCGCAAAGGTGAGCTGCGAAGGTTGCTCGTGCGTTGGTTGCGCCCGCTCGCAAGCGTGCTGGGAATTGCGATGTTTTTCTGGGCGTTCGTCCACAACATCGAGTACGTGATCGTCACCGACGGCGCCGAGGGCCCGACCGCCGAGCGCCGCTATAGCTACGAGGACAACCCCAACGTAGCCATCGCCCCGGGCACGTCATCGCCGAGCAAAGCACAGCGTCACGATCCGGTCTGGGTCGTTAACCGTTCCACGCGCACCGTCCGCGTGCAGACCGTGCAGTACGGCGGCGGGCTGAGCTTCGGTGCTGCACCGATCGAAATACCGCCGAGCACGGCCGCGCACTTTCGTCGCATCGACTTCATCGGCCCGCGCGACGTGCCGCCCAACGAGGTCCGCGAGAGCCACAGCCTCGGCATGTCGTTCCGCGAATGGCTGACTTGGTAGAGCGCGGGATCCGTCGCCGTGCTCAGCCCGCGTTGCTGCAGCGGCCACTCGAGCAGCGGCCACCTTTACAGTCGGAGTCTGAGCCGCAACCACCGCACCGGCTGCTCTTGCACTTGCCAATCTTGCAGTGGCCACCCGAACACTTTCCATTGCCCTTGCAGTCCGAGTCCGAACCGCACGAGCCGCACCTGCCGCTCGAGCACTTGCCGACTTTGCAGTCGGAGTCCGAGCCGCACGCGCCGCAGCGGCCGCTCTTGCACTTGCCGTGACCCTTGCAGTCGGAGTCCGAGCCGCACGAGCCGCACTTTCCGCTCGAGCACTTGCCGAAGCCCGCGCAGTCGGAATCCGAGCCGCAGAACGGCACCGGGAGCTCGAGCTCGCACGATAGCCAGGCAAACGACAGCTCGGCGGGAATCACGACCGGCCGAGCCGAATCGCCAGCCGCCATCGGCGACCAGCTGAGAACCAACACCACGAGCAAGCGCATCATTGCTGGTGAGTAACATCGATCCGAGACACCGAACGCGACATAGATGTGACACGAGCAGCGTGTCTTGCTCTCGCGGACCCGCGTGCTCGATGTTCGCTCATGACCAGAGCCACTCGTGCGCAAGTTGGTAACCAGTCCGGTTCCGCGCACCGCACGAACTCCGCGGACGTAACCACCTCGCTGCAGCTGACCGCTTTCGATCAGCTCACTCGCGAGACCGTTCGCGCGGTTAGCGGCGGCACGACCGCTGCAATTTCTCGCGAGCATGCAAAACCTCTCTCTCGATCAGCTCGCTCACGTCTTCGGCGGCCAAGCCAGTGGTGCACCGTTCACCGGCAGACCGGGCGACGCACCCAGCCCGATGATGACCAAGCCGCCGCACCAGGGCTCCGACACGATCCGCCAGATCGGACCGTCGACCGGCGGCACCGGCGAGCCGCGCGGCGGCGGCATCAAGGAGAATCCCGGCAATCCTCCCGGCGACCCGGGGCGCAAGACCGACGCGCTCGGTGGACCGCTCATGCCGACCTAGCCGAGCGGCTACCGACAGCTCGCCCGCGCGACATAGATCCGCGCCGGCTCGAACCCACCATCGCCGAGCACGCTCTCCGATCGATCGATGCCATCGGTCCACGGCTGACTCGACCAGTAACGAATCTGGTCGGCGTCGCGGCCCAGGAACACCATCGAGTGACCGAACGTGCCGTCGGCGTTCCACGCCTGCACGAAGTCGCCTGGCTGCGCCTGGTCGAGCGACACCACCGCACCGAGCGCGTGGGTTGCGATCGCATCGGCCGCACCCTGCCCGCCGAGCTCGGGCACGAACCATCGGCGCTTGAGATCGTGCGCGGCCGCAACGTCGAGCGGCACGCCACCGTCGCATTGCTCGAGCGCACGCCAGAACACTTCGAGCGTGATGCCGACGCAGTGGTTGCCCGCACCAGCGCGCGCGATCACGGTTTCGCCAAGTCGAAGGTCGCGCGTCGTGCCAGCGCTACCTGGCGGCGCGGGCCATGCGTAGCCGCCGTAACCGTGCGCCGGATATTCTGCGATCAGTGCGAGCACGCGCTCGTTGAACGACGGCGCACGCACAGCAACCGGCGGCGCGCTGTCGCGATGACAGCCCACGGCGAGCAGCACGATCGCGAGCCGGCGCATGCGCAGAGCGTAGCGCGGCGGCCGCATCACTTCACGCGCGATCACGCATACGCCGCGCGTCGCGCGACCATCTCGACTGCGAGCGCGAGCGCGCGCTGCATCGAGACCGCGCGAGCGACACCTTTGCCCGCGATGTCGTATGCGGTGCCGTGATCGGGCGACGTGCGCACGATCGGCAAGCCAAGCGTGACGTTGACCGACTCCTCGAAGTCGACGAGCTTGACCGGGATGAGGCCTTGGTCGTGATACATCGCGATCAGCGCGTCGTAGCGGCCGTGCACGGCATCGCGGAACGCGGCGTCGGGCACGAGCGGGCCGAGCAGCGTGGCCGGCGGCAAGGGCTGCTCGAGCGCGGGCGCGATGATCTCGGCGTCTTCGTCGCCGAGCAGGCCGTCTTCGCCCGCGTGCGGGTTGAGGCCGACCACACCGATGCGCGGCGCGGTCACACCCATGTCGCGCACCATCGAGGTCGCAACGAGCTCGATGACGACGCGCACGCGATCGGTCGACAAATCGGTAACGACTTCGGCGAGCGGGCGATGCACGGTCGCGAGCGCGACCTTCAGCTTCGGCCCGACAAAGAACATGCAGACGTCGCGCGCACCGAGCCGGGCGGCGAGCATCTCGGTGTGGCCGAGGAATCCGAAGCCGGCGCGGCGTGCCCACGTTTTTGAAATCGGCGCCGTCACGATCGCGGCCAGCTCGCCTCGCGCCGCCGCTGCCACCGCCGCTTCGAGATACGCAACTTGTGCGGCGCCGCTGATGCGGTCCGGAGCCCCCGGCGTCGCGCGGTCACCGTCTCCCGAGGCGCTACCGACCAATGTGATGTCGGGCATGGTCACGCCCATCGCCTTGGCGCCGCGCTCTAGGGGGCCACGATCGCCATAGACGATGATCCGGTCGCGCCATTCACGCGGCGCGGCGTGAAGCGCTGCTGCGACGATTTCTGGGCCAATCCCAGCGGGATCGCCGAGCGTAATGCCGACCTTCGTGCGCGCGTCCACAACCCGACCCTATCACTGCTTGCCAGTGGCGCTGGTTCGTCCATTCTATATCGATGGGGCGCGGTTCCTTATGGCTCGTGCTCGCGCTGGCTGGCTGTGCCGGCGCCGAGGCGATGACCTTGCCGCACAGCGCGAAGCCGGGCGCGGTGGTGGCGACGACCAACGAGGTCGGCCTCAATCCCGGCGAGCAGATGGCGTTCGAGGTGCGGTTGGGCGGCGTGCTGGCCGGTGAGGCCGCACTTGCGGTCGGCGAGCTGGGCGAGTTCGAGGGCAAGCGCGCCGTGGTGGTGAAGTCGCGCGCGAACACCGCGGGTGCCGCCGCCTTGATCAAACGCATCAGTGACGAAGCGACGACGATCATCGACATGGAGTCGGGACGACCGCTCCAGCTCGAGACGCTCGTCGAGATGGGCCAGCGCAAGACCCACGCGCAGGCGAAGTTCGTCGGCAACATCGCCGACGTCACGTACACGCGCAGCGACGATCCGAAGCCGCACAACTACAAGATCAACTTCGGCACGCAGACCGTGCACGACACGCACTCGGCGATGGCGCAGGTGCGCGGCTGGCGGCCGGCGCCCGGGACCACGCGCTCGGTATTCGTCGTCGGTGGCAGGCGGTTGTGGCGCGTCGACGTCAAGTTCCTCGGCACCGAGACGATTGGCTCGGCGATGGGGAATCGCCGCGCGATCAAGTTCGAAGGCGCATCGTTCCGCGCGCGGCCGAACTTCACGATCGAGACCGACAAGCCGATGCGCACGTTCACGGTGTGGCTGTCGGACGACGCCGATCGCGTGCCGCTGCGCGTGCTCGCGAGCACCGAGCTCGGCGACGTCACGGTCGACTTGACCGACTACAGCCGGCCGTAGTCGCGCTAGTCAGGCGCGTCGGTCTGCCGCTTCGGCCGCGTGTATTGCGGACCGGAGTCCGCCGCGACGAGCGGCTCGACGACGATTTCGGGATCCGAGGCCTCGGTAGCGGCCATCGTGATCTTCTGCGACGACGTGTCCTTGAGCACCTCGACGACGGCACCGCCTTCGTCCTCGAAGTCATTCCCCCAGTCGTCGTCGATGTCACGCTTGGCCTCGACCGCGGCCTCCGCGACATCCTCGGCATCCGCGGCATCCTCGAGCTGCTCGATCGAGATTTCCGGTTCGCTCAGCTGCTGCGCAACCGCTTTGATCGGCTTCGGCGGCGGCGGCTCGCGCTCCTGCGCCTCGACGATCATCTCGGCATCATCGTCATCGGCCGGTGCGAGCTGCTTGGGTTCTTCGGCGGTGAGGTCGGTGAGCGCGCGATCGAGGGCGCCCACGACGTCGGTCGCCTCGGTGAGTGCGCGATCGAGGTCGCCCTCGACGTCGGTCGCCGCCGCGATGAGGCTCGACGGTGGCGTGCTGCCGCGTGGATGCATGCGCGGCGAGCTGAGCCGTGGCGGCGGTTCGGGCAGCTCGGGCAGCTCGGGCAGCTCGGGCAGCTCGGGCAGCGGAGGCTCGGTCTGGGCGCGCAACGGCGGCGGCATGGTCGGCGGGCGCAACGACGGCAGCAGCGGCGGAATCGTCGCCGCTCGTGGAATCGGCGCGACGATACCGGGCGACGTGTTCGACCGCTTGCGCGGCGCCGGCGACTCGGGTTGCGTCTCGTCGCGACCCGGATCGGTTCCGTCGGTGGCGTCGCCCGGCACGACGACGCGGCTAGTGCGGCGAAACGGCTGGCGCAGCGAGATTTCGGTCGCGATCGCCTCGAGTAGCGCGTGGCCGAGCTCGGGGTCGTCGTCGCACAGCTCGCGGAAGTCGTCGCTGCGCAGCGCCAGCGCCCGGACCTCGCTCTGAGCGACTGCGAGACCATCTTTGTCGGGCAGCGGCCGCTCGGTGAGCAGCGCTTCGGGATAGATCAGCGAGCCCGGGCCGCGCAAGAGGCCGTCTTGTTCGAGCTCGCCCTCGACGACGATCCACGCGACGCGATCGCCGAGTGTTTGTGCAGGCAACTTGTCGTCGAGCGCGTAGTCGCGCGGCAGTGCGATGCGCAACGCGCGCAGCCGCTGCTGCGGGTTGACCTTCGCCCACAGCGGGCAGGCGTGAATCGCTTGGTCTTCACGGCGCAGCAGCTCGGAAGGCCGCGCGGTCTCGCCTGCTTCGAGCACGCGCACGACGAGCGCGGTTGCGTTGTCACCACCGCCGCGTTGGAGCGCTATCTCGACGAGTCGCTGTGCGGAACGCGCCGGGCTCGGCATCGTCGATAGCACTTCGCCGACTTCGTGCTCGCTGACGTACTCGGTGATGCCGTCGCTGCACAGCAGGAAGCGATCGCCGTCGGCGACCGGCACGACGAACGTCGAGACCTTGCACTCGTGGCCGATGCCGAGCGCATTCGTCAGCATACTCTTGAAGCGCTGGCCGTCGCCATCGACGTCGACGTCGACACCGGCCGCGAGCAAGCGGGACAGCAGCGTGTGATCCTCGGTGAGCTGCATCGCGATGGCGTCGCGCACGAGGTAGGCCCGCGAGTCACCGCAGTGCGCGAACACGACATCGCCGCCGACCACGAAGGCACCGACCAGAGTCGTGCCCATGCCAGCCTTGCCGCGATCGGCCTCGGACTCGGCGACGATCGCATTATGGGCGGCGATCACGCCCTGCTGCAGGGTCGAGATCAGATTCTTGCGCGCGTCGGCGGTGCCCTGCGCCAGCCAGCGCTCGGCGGCGTTTGCCATCGCATCGCCGGACCAGTTCGCGCGGATCGTTTTGACCGCGATCGCGCTCGCCACTTCACCGGCGGCGTGGCCGCCCATGCCGTCGCACACGATGAAGATGCCGGCTTCGGGATCGATGAAATGCGCGTCCTCGTTGTGGTCGCGCACCTTGCCAACGCTCGTCTCGGCCGCTCCAACAATGGAGGCGCGTCCTGGCACGTAGCCAGAATACACGGACAACCTGGGGCACATGCCCCTACCCGCGCATCTTGTAGCCGACGTTGCGGACCGTCTCGATCAGCTCGCCTGCCTGGCCGAGCTTGGACCTGACGCGGCGCACGTGGATATCGACGGTGCGGGTGCCGCCCGCGTACGCGTAGCCCCACGCGCGCTCGAGCAACGCTTGGCGCGTGAACACGCGGCCGCGATGTTGCGCCAGGAAACGCAGCAGCTCGAACTCTTGATGCGTGAGATCGAGACGACGGCCTGCGATTTTTGCTTCGTAGCCGGCGATGTCGATCACGAGGTCGTCGATCTTGATCACCTCATCGGAGCCAAACGTCGCGCTCTTCCAGTCGAGCTGACGCATCCGTGCGTAGAGCTCGGCCGGCACGATCGGCATCAGCACGAAGTCGTCAAAACCGATCGAAAAATCGAGCGACGGCAGCCGCGCGACCGTGACCGCGATCATGATCGGAACTTCCACGAGAGGTCCGCCATCACGGATCTTCTGGATCGTCTTCTGCGCACGTTGCAGCTCGTCCCCGGCTTCGACGATCACCGCGACCGGGGGATGCGTGACGAGCTCGTCCTCGTCGAGACCTCCGAGATCAAAGCGACCGAGCGAGACACGGCCGCCCAGTTCGACGAGTAACGTCGCAACCGACCCCGGTTCACGCGTGGTTTGCTCCGGATCCGCGCAGATCACGACGGCGCGCACGATGCGAGTGATCTCCGTTACCGAGCACCCGCGTCAAGGCGTCATGGCCCTTACCGTGACCTGCCCTTTCTCCCCCGATTCGAGCTATTGCCAGCCCCCGGGAACATGTAAGAATTGGTTCTGGATGGAAGAGTTCCACTGCTCCTTCTGCGGAAAGCAGCGGCGCGAGGTTCGAAAGCTCATCTCCGGCCCGCGCGTCTTCATCTGCGATCAGTGCGTGACTCTGTGCAACGACATCCTCGCCAAGGAGGAAGCGTCGGAGCGTCCGAAGTACCCGCCACCGCGGGCGATTGTCGAGGAGCTCGACCGCTACGTGGTCGGCCAGAAGGACGCCAAGCGCGCTCTCTCGGTCGCCGTCTACAACCACTACAAGCGCATCGGCCTGCGCGGTAAGCAGACCGACGTCGAGCTGCAGAAGGGCAACATCCTGCTGATCGGGCCGACCGGCTCCGGCAAGACGCTCCTCGCGCAGACCCTGGCCAAGAAGCTCGATGTGCCGTTCGCGATCGCGGACGCCACCACCCTCACCGAAGCCGGCTACGTCGGCGAAGACGTCGAGAGCGTGGTCAAGGCGCTGTTCCGCGCGGCCGGTGGCGATGTCGAGAAGACCGCACGCGGCATCATCTGCATCGATGAGATCGACAAGATCGCGCGCAAGGGCGGCACGCCGTCACCGACGCGCGACGTCTCCGGCGAAGGCGTGCAGCAAGCGCTGCTCAAGATCCTCGAGGGCAAGACCGCGACGATCACGCCCGATGGTGCGCGCAATCGGCCGCAGCAAGAGCTGATTCAGATCGACACCACCGACATCCTGTTCATCTGCTGCGGCGCGTTCAACGGCCTCGAAGACATCGTGCGTCGCCGCACCGGCCAGCGTGGCCTCGGCTTTGGCGCCGAAGTGTCGACTGCTGAAGACGACAAGGACGCGCTGCGCCGGCAAGCCCGCACCGAAGACCTGATCAAGTTCGGCATGATCCCCGAGTTCATGGGACGCCTGCCGGTGATCGTGTCGTGCGACGCGCTCGACGTCGAGGCGCTGACCGAGGTGCTGTGGAAGCCGAGGAACGCGCTCGCCAAGCAGTACCAGCGCCTGTTCGAGCTCGAAGGCGTGAAGCTGAACTTCCGGCCCGACGCGCTCAAGGCGATCGCGGAAGAGGCGTCGCGCCGCAACTCGGGTGCGCGCGGTCTGCGCGCGATCCTCGAAGAAGTGATGCTCGACGTGATGTACGAGATTCCGTCGCTGTCGGGCGTCAAGGAATGCGTCGTCACCCGCGAAGTCGTCGAGCATCGCGCGCGACCCGAGCTCGTGCTCGAGTCGAAGGCCGCGAGCTAGTCGCCGGCGCTACTGAAGTACTTCGCTACTGCGAGCAGAAGTACTTGTTGATGCCGGTCGCCGGATACTTGTAGAAACCGGCGAAGCACATCTCCTGCGACGCGATCTCGCCGTAGTAGATCGTGTTCGCCGTCGGGTTCGTATACAAGCACTCGATCTGGAGCTCGTCGTTCGGCAGGATGACCGCGTTGGTCATCGGATAGTTTTTCTGCTCCGTGTACGTGTAGGGCTGGTCGAGCAGCGTCTGCACCTGGCTGTTGGCCGCGCGCCGAACTTTGACGCGCTGGCGAGTCGCGTACTCGTGCATGTGCGGCCACAGATCGAGGAGCGTCCACGTCGCGGGAACCGAGCAGCTGTTCGCGACCATGTGGTCGACGCTCATCGGCGGAATCGTGATGTTGAACGAGCCGAGGAACACGGCCTCCGCTTCGTGCATCACCTCGGCCGCGGTCAGCGTCTTGATCTGGATGCCGGAGCTGCAAGCCGGCGGCGTGCACGACATCGCTTGATCGGTGTAATTCGCGACGTGCAAATTCAAGTTGATGTACGTGTTCGCGGGCAGCTTGATCGCGACGCCCGCGGGGAACACGAGGTCATCAGTGCCGATGCCACCCGCAAACAGCATGTTCATGTCGGTGTTCGTCGCGTCGCACTCGTAGCTGCCGATCGGTGACGTGGTGGTCGTCGAAATCGTGAGCAGGCTGTGATGCGTGCCCGGCGGCGTCTTGACGCGAAACGCGCTGATGTACGTGTCGCTTGGAATCTTTACGCGGATGCACTTGAACGCTTCGCCGTTGGAAGGCAGCTGCCAGCCGCGTTCGATCAGCGTGGTCCAGCCGGGGTCGGTGCCGCCATCGGACCCGTCCATCCCGCCATCTGGATCGGGTTGGTCATCACCGGTGCCGCCGCCGCCGCTACCGCAAGCGGATGCGATCAACACGCCGACCAACCAGACTCGCATGCTCGCAGTATACAGATGGCTGGCCGGCGTCCAGCAGTTTCCTCGGGGTCTGGTGCCCTGGCTCACGTCGGTCACACCTCCAGCGGCTACGGTATGCTGCTTCCGTGCCCGAATTGCGCAACGTCATCGTGTTCGCGATCGGTGCTGCCCGTTACGCGGTGGAGCTGCGTTGGGTGCGAGAAGTCGTCACGCTGGGGTTTGTGACGGCGGTTCCGACCGCGCCGCCCGCACTCGGCGGCGTCTGCAACCTGCACGGAACAATTCTGCCAGTTCTCGACGTAGGGGCATTGCTCGATCTGCCGGCCGGCAATCCACCGCGGCAAGGCGACGGCGCCTTGGTGCTCGAAGCCGATGGCATGATCTGCGGTCTACGCGTCGACCAAGTCGATCACGTAGCGTCGCTGCTCGAGGACGGTGGCGCAGTGGTCGATGCGGCGGGGCGACCGCTCACCCTGCTCGATCCGCAGCGCCTGCTGCGGCGCGCGCTCGAGCTGGTCGGATCCGGGGTCAACGCATGAGTGACTCCGACGTCGACTTCGACCCCGAAGAGCTGGCGATGTTGCGCCAGCTATTTCGTAGCGAAGCGCACGACGCGCTCGAAGCGGTCACCGCACGCGTGCTCGCGACCGGTTCCACAAAGCCGGCCGGAGAAACGCTGACGGAAATGATGCGCGTCACCCATACGCTGAAGGGCGCCGCCGGCACGGTGGGCCTCAATGCCATGGTCGATCTCGCGCACCGGCTCGAGAGCGCGTTCGCGGCGATCGGCCGCGACAAGGCGCCGTGGACGGCGGCGACCGCGGATCTGATCGTCGAGGTCACGGACGGTCTGCGCGGCTACCTCGATCAGCTCGCGGTCGATGCCGGTGCCGCCGAGCCGCTCGCGCTGCACATTCGCGAACAGATCCAACGCATCGCGCACACGCGCGACTCGTCCCCCGACGTCGCGGCGACCGATCCGCCATCGACGCCACCGTTCGGCGTCGCGGTCACCGACCGCGCGGATACGCCGTCGACCCCGCCCGATCAGAGCCGCTCGGATGCGGGCCGCCGGCTCGCCGATGCATCGACTCCGCCCTACGGCCGACCGACGCACGACGCCTCGACGCCTCCATTCGGGAGACCCGCGCGCGCTGACAACTCGTCGACGCCACCGTTCGGGCGGCCGTCGATCTCCGACGCAGCGACGCCACCGTTCGGCCGCCCGACGCGCGCCGACACATCGTCGACCCCACCATTTGGCCGACCGTCGCTTTCCGACATGTCGCCGAACGACTCGCTGTCGATGCCGACGATCACCGAGCTCGCGTCGCCCGAGGGCATGCCCGAGCCGATCCTCGACATGCCGACGACCGACGTCGGCGTGCCCGAGCCCAAGTCGTACCTGCGCGTCGAGCCCGAGCGCATCGATGCGCTGATGTCGAGTGCCGGCGAGCTGCTGTTCGATCGCACGCGCATCGAGCGCCGGGTCCAGCTACTGCGCACGCTCGCCCGCGATCTCGCGCGCACGCGGCAGAACCTGCGCGACGCGATTTCCTCCGACACGCGCGGTCAAAACTCGCGCGGCCTCGGCGAAGCCGAGAACGAGCTCGCGAGCCAGGCCACGCTACTGTCGCAAACCACCGCGGCGCTGCTCGACGAGATCGAGGCGCTGCGCCGCACGATCGGCGAGCTCCAGCGCGGCCTCGTCCGCATCCGCATGGAGAGCGCGCGCAATCTCATGACGCACGCGGCACGCACGCTGCGCGCGTTGCGCCGCGCCACCGGCGTACGCGTCGAGCTGCGCACACTCGGCGAAGAGACCGAGTTCGACAAGGCAGTCGCCGAGCAGCTGATCGATCCGATCACGCAGTTGCTGCGCAACGCGGTCGCGCATGCGATCGAGCCGCCCGAGGAGCGCGCCGCGCGCGGCAAGCCGCCCACCGCAACGATCACGATCCGCGCCCGCCAAGACGGCAATCTCCTCGTCCTCGAAATCTCCGACGACGGCCGTGGCGTCGACACCACCGCGCTGCGCGATCGCCTCGTCGCGACCAGCCGATGGTCGCTCGCCCGCGCGCAGCTCGCCACCGACGCCGACGTGCTCGACGCGCTCGGTACCGGCGTCTCGGTGCGCGGTGACGCCGACGAGCTCGCCGGCCGCGGCATCGGTCTCGATCTCGTGCGCCAGGCGATCGCCCGCCTCGGCGGCGAGGTCAAGGTGATTTCCGCGCCGGGGCGCGGCACCACGTTCTCGCTGCGACTCCCACTCTCCACCTCGCTCGCGCAAGCGATGCTGTTCAAGGTCGGCGGCCAGGTCTACGCGATTCCCGCCGTCCACGTCAGCGAGACCACGATCGTCGAGCCGGCCGCGACCACCGCGAACGTGCGCCAAGAACAAGTACCGGTGCTGCGCCTCGAAACGCTACTCGGCGGTAGCGGCGGTAGCGACAAGCGCCCCGGCGTCGTCGTGTCGTTCGCCGGCAAGACGATGGTGTGCAGCGTCGACAAGATCGTCGGCCCGCGCGAAATCATCATCAAACCGCTCGGCCCGCTGCTCGCGCCGCTCACACTCTACGCCGCCGCGACGATCAGCGGCTCGGGCAAGGTCCAGCTCATCCTCGATCCCGCGCAGCTCGTGCGCCGCGTCTATCCCGACGCGCACGCATACCAAGATCCGTCGGGCGCACCGATGGTGCTCGCGGGCCGCGCCCTCGTCGTCGACGATTCGCGCGCGATTCGCGAAGCGATGACCTCGATGCTCGGCCGCGAAGGTTGGATCGTCGACGTCGCCGAGGACGGCGCGCGCGCACTCCAGATGACGCGCCAGCTCCGCTACGACCTCGTCGTCACCGACCTCGAGATGCCCGAGCTGTCGGGCTTCGATCTGATCGCGCGGCTGCGCAAGGACGAGCGGTTCAAGACCACGCCGATCGTGATCATCACGTCGCGCGCGAACCCCGAGCACCGCCGGCGCGCGAAGGATCTCGGTGTGCGCGCGCTCGTCGCCAAACCGATCACGCGGCGCAAGCTGCTCGAGGCGTTGGCCGCGCGCTAGCCGGTAGTAGCCCGATGACGGCCGGTCGTAGTCGCGTCAGGCGCTTCGCGCCTCAGAGTTGATCGCCAAGGACGCCAAGCCGCCAAACACGCCAAAGAAGTTTCGGGATCGCGCTCTGCTCGAACGACCGCGCGTGCAGAACGCGAACTTCGGATCGCGCTCTGCTCGAACGATCGCGCGTGCAGAACGCGCCCACCATTCGTTTCTGGTGGCGTTTTTGGCTCCGCTGGCGTTTTGGCGTTCCATCTGAGAGGCGCGCAGCGCCAGGCGACGTCTGCCGACGGTCCCCGCTGATGCGTTTCGTAATTCACCCCCCGCGCGC
>DATDCH010000675.1:0-15893 GCA_036524455.1 Kofleriaceae bacterium
GGAGCTGGCGGCTACGTCGTGTTTCAAGGCCAACACATCTCGATCTCTGGCGGTGTGTTTGCGAACGGCGGAGGAGGCGGAGCCGGAATGAGCTCAAATCTCTTGACCGCTCAAGCTGGCAACGATGGGGGCGAGTCGGCGACGCAAGCAGCGGCTGGTGGCATTGCAGAGAATGACGCGGGGAGCGGAGGTTCTGGCGGAGTGGGTACGGTGGCTCCGAGGATCGGTCTGAAGCCGGCGGTAACGGCTGCACGCGGTGGCGGCGGCGGAGGCAGCGTCGGCTTTCTTCAGACGTACACACCCGAAGGCGTCGAGCCAACGCTGACTCCGTCGGCGGTGTCACCGAGCTTTCAACCGAACGCGACGATCAAGACGCGATAGTCGTTACGACCGACGCAGCACAACGATGTGCTCGGCCTTGGGCCGGTCGCCGAATGCCCGGCGTTCGACAGTCCCCAGCATCGGCCGTTCTTGAGAAGCCCAGGCCTCGATGACGACATCCGAGGTCAGGGCTTCCCGCAGATCATCGAGGGCATAGAGCGCGCGGCCACGGGCGACCGAGTCACCGATCACGATAGCGGCGGCGCGGCCCGGGGCGAGCGCGGTGGTGATGCGATCGACGATGCCGGCGAGCGCCTTCTTCCAACGCCGCAGGGCGTCGTGCGGGTCGTCTTCGAACGAGCGCCGCGAGCCGATTTCGCCGGCGTCGAGCTCGCGGTGACGAAGGCCCAGAAAGTCGAAGCGCAGCCGCTGGTGCTCGGCGTAGTCGTAGGTCCCGGCGTAGGGCGGCGACGTAATGATGCCGGAGGCGGTGCCGTCGGGGACGGCGTCGCCGAGCTTGCGGACGTCGAGCTCGTGGACCTCGGGTTGAGTCGCGTGCACTTTGGCTAGATCGGCGAGCCCGGCGACGAGCAGGTCGGTGCGCTGGACAAACAGCCGTGCGGCTTGACCGCGCGCGACGTTGCGATCGGTCCAGGTTGCGTCTGTATCGGATGTACGCGAGCTGACTTTGTAGAGGACGGCGGAGAGGCAGGCGGTGAGGATGTCGGCGAGCTCGGCGTCGTCGGAGCGCAGCGCATCGAGCTGCGAGGCGAGAAATTCGAGCTCGCGTCGCACGTGGGGTGCGAACCACGAGGCAAGGCGGCGGTTGCGCGCGTTGGGATCGAAGCCGGCGACCTTGCGCAGAGGGGCTTGGCCGCGGTGGCGCGGGGAGACTTCGAGCTCTGCGGCGGAGGCGGCGGAGCGACGAGCGGCTTTGCCGGCGGCGAGTGAGGCGGCGGCGATCGCGTGGCCGGCTTCGGCGAGTTGCTTGCGGCGGCGCGGCGGCGCGGTCCACGTTTTTGCGCGCGCGATCAGAACGGCGAGTGGATTGAGATCGACGCCGATCGTGCGCAGGCCTGCGGCGCGAGCCTCGACGAGGACCGTGCCAGAGCCGCAGAACGGATCGACGAGCGGTGCGGTGCGACCCGCGCCTGCACCGATAAATTCGACGAGGACTTTGGCGGTCGCGGGGTGGAGGCGCGCGGGATACGTGTGGAACGGATGGGTGAGGGTTTCCGCGGTCTCGCGATCTTGTTGGGCGGCTTCAAGGGCCTCGACGAGGACTGCCGCGGTCGCGGTGAGGCCATCGCGATGAATGCGACCCGGGGTGCGGGCCATCGAGAGCGAGCGGCGTTGCCGCTGAGGAGCGCGAGGCACGGCGCGCACGTATACCGCAGATCGCAAGCTCCGGCTCCGCCAGGGCGCGCAGCAACGCGGATGCGTTGCGGAGCTAGATCGAGCCGCCGTCACGGAGAAGGCAGCGGTGGCGCGCATGCTATATGCGGCGCATGCCCATGCCGCTGGAGATCATCGGCCTCGGAAAGCGCGAGGTGCGGTTTGTGTGGGAAGAGGGCGTGGAGGACGTGTGGTCGGCGCGCGAGCTGCGCATCAGCTGCACGTGCGCGAACTGCCAGAGCGAGGCGACCGGCGAGCGCTTGCTCGATCCGAAGACCGTGCCCGAGGACATCAGCGTCACGGACATGAGCCTGATGGGCAATTACGGCGTCGGCATTCACTTCAGCGATGGACACACGACGGGGATTTTTCGGTTTCGCAATTTGCAGAGGCCGCGATGACGGCGTCGCTCGACGAGCTCGCGAAGACGTGGCGTGCGCGAAGCAGCGTGCGCGGGTTTCGCCCCGAGCCGATCGAGAGGGCGACGCTGGTGGAGATGTTCGCCGCGGCGCAGAGCGCGCCGAGCTGGTGCAACATTCAGCCGTGGCACGTGTTCGTGACGGAGCCGCCGAAGACGAAGCAGCTGAGTGACGCGATGATCGCGGCCGCGAAGTCGAGCTTGCCGCACGCGGAGGTGCCGTTCCCGCTCGATTATCCGCCGCCGTACAAGGAGCGTCGCGTCGCGTGCGGCGTCGCGCTGTACCAGGCGATGGGCATCGCGCGCGATGACAAGGCCTCGCGCTATGACGCGTGGCTGCGCAATTATGGTTTCTTCGACGCGCCGCACGTCGCGGTGGTGGCGTGCGACCGCCGGCTCGGCCCGTACGTGTACATCGACGTTGGAGTGTGGCTCGGGTATCTACTGAGTGCGGCGGCCGCGCTCGGTATCGACAACTGCCCGATGGCGTCGGTGGCGGCGTATCCGGAGCCCCTGCGCGCACACTTGCCCCTCGCCGAGACCGACATCGTGTTGTTTGGCATCGCACTTGGCCGCGCGGATGTAGCGGCGCCTGCTAATCGAACACGCACTACCCGGGAACCCGTCGAGGCGAACGTCACATTTGTCGGGGCCTAGCGCCCCGACAAATGATCGGTGACACGGGGTGTCGGGGCCTAGCGACGGGGCGTGGGAACGTGGGCGGCGCCGATCCGTATGTTATTCTGAGGTCCTCCTCGGGGTGAGAAGCTTATGAAATTACGCGTGCTCTTCGCGGTCGCCTTTGCGATCGCGGCGCTGGCGTCGCCTGCGGCGGCGCAATCACCTGAAGCACTCAGGAAAGCGCAAGCCTCGTTCGATCAGGCACAAACCGATTATCTGCAAACCAAGTACGACGAAGCCGCGCAAGGGTTTCAGGACGCGTATGCGGCGCGACCGTTCCCGCAGTTTCTGTACAACGTCGGCGCCAGCTTCCACATGAAAGGGAAGAAGACGAGCGACGTGCCGTCGTACACGAAGGCCGTCGAGTTTTATCGGCGCTATCTCAAAGAAGAGCCGCAGGCGAGCGACAAGGCGAAGGTCGAAAAAGCGATCGGCGTGCTCGAGGCCGAGATCAAGCGGCTGCAGGAGCTGGGCGCGAGCCAAGGCTCGGCGGCGGGATCCGCGGCACCGCAAGTGGCGGCGTCAGCGGAAGTGCAAAACCTCGGCGACGTGAAGGTGCGCGGTCTCGTCGTGATCGTGACCGAGCCGCAGAACGCGACGATCTATCTCGACGACAAGAAGAAGGGGCCGTTCGCGCAGACACCGTGGTCGGGCTCGCTCGAAGGCGAGCACAAGCTGATCATCGAGAAGCAGGGCTACAAGCCGGTCGAGACCGTGATCGCGGCTGACCCGACGAAGCTCGTGCAGGTGATCTCGCCGATGTCGCAAGAGTTCCACCTCGGCTGGATCAAGATCACGTCGAACGTGCCGGGCGCCGAGATCTACATCGACGACAAATCGGTCGGCGCGGTCGCGAAGACGCCGCTATCGCCTGGCCAGAACATCGAGCCCGGCAAGCACACGATCTGGATCAGCGCTGAGGGCTACGACGAGTACAGCGAGCAGGTCGAGATCTTTCCGGGCAAGACGAAAGAGATCCACGCGAACTTGAAGGGCTCGCCCGTCGGCAAGTTGGTCGTGAGCGGCATGGGCATCGAGGAGTCGGAGGTGTTGATCGACGGCAAGGTCGTGTGCCCGCAGGGTCCGTGCTTGCGCAGCGTGCCCGAGGGCTCGCACGAGATCACGGTGCGGCGCAGCGGCTACAAGACGTACTCGCGCAAGATCGTGATCACGCCGAAGACCGAGACCACGATCCGAGTGCAGGCGGCGCCGAAGCCGGGCCGCACCGATGCAGTCGTCGCCTACGTGCTGACCGCGGCGTTCGCCGGTGGCGGCATCTACCTCGGCACGCAAGCGAAGGGCTTGAAGACGGACTTGCAGTCGGAGATCGATGCGGGAAGCCCGCCCGTCGACAACAACGATCCGCGATTCTTGCGCGGCAAGATCTACGCGATCGCCGCCGACGGTTGCTTCGCGATCGCCGGCGTCACGTTGCTGACCGCGCTGTACTACACGTTCCGCGACAAAGGCCCAGCATCGCGCGCGTCGATCGATGTGCACGCGATCGCGGTGCAGCCGCAGATCGGCCCCACGTACGCGGGCCTCGGCATGGAGGCGCGGTTCTAATGCGGACATCACTCTTCATTGCTGCGCTCGGGCTCCTCTCGATGGCCGGTTGTGCGTGGTCGGAGTTCGACGACCTCGCGGACACCACCTGGGTGCGCTCGACCGACGAGCCAAACGTCGGCTCGCGCAACTACGCGCTCGCGATCGTCGGTCTGACAACCGGCACCAGCGGCGGTCAGCTCGGCGTGGTCAGCGATGACACGCCCGACTACTCGACGATCGACTACGACAACGACGGCACCGACACCGCGGGTGGGAATGACGTCAAGCTCGGCCAGCATCGCATCGCGGCGCTCACCGATCCTCCGCTGTTCGTGACGGATGGCAACGGCAAGATCGCGATCGCGGAGCGCTCGACGACGGGTGGCAACGTTGCCGTGGTGTTCGGCTCGGCGACCGCGCCCGCGGGCATCGAGTTCGCGGCGCTGGCGCCCGATGCGGTCACGTTCGTCGGCGCCGACGTCGTGGTCGCGGCAGGCGATACGTTCTACACGCTGCAGACTGCGATGCAGGTGCCGTGCAAGAGCATGGATTCGACGTTCGCGGTCGCCGCGATGGCGTTGGATTCGGCGACGTCGACGCTGTGGGTGTGGTCGAAGAGCGGCGCGTTCTTCGGGATCCCGAGCTCGGCGCTGACGCCTTGCAACGGCGGCATGTTGCCGTCGGCGGGCAGCACGTTGACGACGCCGCTCATGCCTGCGGCCGGCGCGCGTGTGCACATTGTCGGCAACTTTGCCGTGCTGACGGCGCACGCACCGACGTCGCGCATGGGGCAGATCTTCGTCGTCGATCTATCGACCGTCGCGGAGAGCGACACGTTGGCTGTCGAGGGGCTGCGCAGCTCCGCGGTCGCGGTATTTGGTACCACCACATATGTCGTGATCGGCGTGCCCGATCGCGCGGTCGGTGGCGTGGTCGCCGGTCAGGTCGACCTGTTCGCGCTCGACACGACGGCGGGTACGCTGACGAAAACGCCCGCGCTGTCGCTCAACGATGCGCAGGCCGAGTCCGGCCAGTTGTTCGGCCGTGCCGTGACGACGATGAAGTTCAACGACAAGCAAATCCTCGTCATCGCTGCGAACAGTGAAGTCTTCGCCTACTACAAGACTGCGCTGTACGATGCGTTGCCGTAGATGACGTTCCAATGCCCGGTTTGCCAGCGCTCGTTCGCCGAGCCGGGCTTCTGTCCGTTCGACGGTAAACACCTCGTCGACACCAAAGCGGCCGATCAGCCAACGGTCGTGTCGTCGGAGCAGCGCGCGCAGAGCGACGCCGACACCCAGCTCGACAAACGCCTCGAGACCAAGCCCGGTCTCGGCGATAGCGCGACGACGAACAAGCTCCTGGCGATGTCGGCCCACGAAGGCCACGCCCAGGTGATGGACACGATGCGCAAGCAGGGCCGGGTCAGCGAGTACGACCGGCTCATCGGCGAGACGCTCGACGGCCGCTATTACGTTCAGCGCAAGCTCGGCGAGGGCGGCATGGGCGTGGTGTTCGCGGTCAAGCACGCGGTGATCGAGCGACCGCTCGCGATCAAGGTGCTCAAGCGCGAGGTGATGCGCGATGCCGCGGTGATCCAGCGCTTCATTCAGGAGGCGAAGGCCGCGTCGCGGATCGGCCACCCGAACATCGTCGACGTCACCGACTTCGGCAAGACGCCCGATGGCATGACGTACTCCGTGATGGAGTTCGTCGACGGCACGACGCTGAAGAGCGTGATCAAGAGTGCCTCGCCGCTGCCTGCCGAGCGCGCCGTGCGGATCGCGGCGCAGATCGCACGTGCGCTCGCCGCCGCACACGTGAAGGGCATCGTCCATCGCGATCTCAAGCCGGAGAACGTGTTCCTCATCGATCGCGATGGTCGGCCCGACTTCGTCAAGATCGTCGACTTCGGCATTGCGAAGGTGACGCCCGTCGACGGCGCACCACACGATCCGACGGCGCCTCGCCTCACCCGCGCGGGCTCGGTGTTCGGCACGCCCGAGTACATGGCGCCCGAACAAGCATCGGGGCGCGGCGATACCGATCACCGCGTCGACATCTATGCGCTCGGCGTGATCCTCTACGAGATGCTTGTCGGCAAGGTGCCGCACAAGGGCGAGAGCATGATCCGCACGATCGCGATGCAGCTGCTCGAGCCGGTCATCCCACCGAGCCAGGTCAATCCGAGCCTGCGCATCCCGGCGGCGATCGAGGCGATCGTGATGAAGGCGCTCGCGAAGCAACGCGAGGACCGCTACGACTCGATGAGCGCAATGCTCGTCGCGCTCGAGGAGATCCACGCGCGGCTCGTCGCGCAGGCGTCGTTGCCGGCGCTGCCGCCGGGCGCGGACTCCGCGATCACGCCGGCGCCCGGTGTGCCGATCCTCGACGGCGGAGCGTCGAGGCGAATGAAGCCGGCGACGAGGCCGCTGCACGAGCCCGAGTTTGTCGCGCCCGGCGCGCCGGTGTCGTTCTCGCACGTCTACGACGACGCCGAGCCGGCACCCGATCGCAAGCGCTGGCCGCTGTGGCTCGCCGGCCTGTTGATGCTGCTCGTCGGTGCGGGCGGTATGGTGCTGCTGATCGGCAAGCTGCAACGGCACGACGATCGCGTGGTCGTGCCGCAGGACGCCGCGCTCGTCGTCGAGGCGCGCGATGCCGACGTGCCGACGCCGATCGACGCGCCGGTGATCATCGACCTGCCACCCGACGCCGGTACGAAGGTGGTCGCGACGCTACCGCGCGACGCCGGCATCGCGACCGTCCACCGCCCGCCCGGCAAGGGCAACGTGACGATCGAGGTGCTGACCCGTCCCGGCGATGCGAACGTGTTTATCGTGCCGAACTTCCGCGGCCCGAGCGGCGTCAGGATCACCGAGCCGTTCGGTACGAAGCGACACATCGAGTGCAAGACCGATCGGATGAAAGGCAGCGTCGACGTCGTGTTCGACGGCAAGGTCACGGCGGTGATGTGCACGGTGTCGCGCAACCGCTTCTGCGTAGCGGGTCTCAAGAACCCGTTCGACGACTGCGAAGAAGATCCGAACGCAGGTCCGTGACCGGCACCTGCTCGGACGCGGCCTCGGACACCGGACAGACGCAGAGTCGAACCACCGAGTCGAGGCCACCGCGGAGACCTTGACGCGCGCAAAACTAACCCCGGTACGGCATCAGAGAAAACTAACCCCGGTACGGCATCACAGACCGAGCCACAGAGTCGAGGCCACCGCCGAGACCTTGACGCGCGTCAAAACTAACCCCGGTACGGCATCAGAGATCGGCTGCTCGGACGCGGCCTCGGACACTCGGACAGAAGCGGAGTCGAGCCGTCGCTACGACTTGACGCGCGTCAAAACTAACCCCGGTACGGTATTAAACGCAGGTTAGTAATGGTTCGGACGCGATCGTCCGGAATGCAAAACGCCGCCTCGCGGGCGGCGTCGTGTGGATGCTCGACTGAGGCTTAGCGGCCGGGCGGGCGCGAGAACCGCGTGTCGCCGGGGAACGGGTCCGCGGTCTCACGCAGCATGATCTCGCCTTCGTCGGGAATCGGCGCGACCGGGATGCCGAGCGCGACGAGACCGGACACGTCGTTGTAGCGGAGCTCCGCAATCGCGATCGGGCGATTCTGTGCGCGTACGAACTTCGTGTACGCCGCCGCCGAGTAGCGCGACTCGCCGAACTCGGTGCCGAGGCCCGGGCGGTTCGTGCGCGGTGCGGTCGTCGTCGTCGGCGGGGCCGGCTCGTAATAGTCGCCCTCGTCCTGCATGATCTGGCGCTGCGGCGCGACGGCGACGCCACCCGCGTAGTCCGCGCCCGGTGCACCACCACCGCGCGGCGGCGGAGCCGGACGTGACGGCGCGGCTTCAGCCGGTGCCTCGGCGGCCTTCTTCTCGGCCTTCGGCGACGGGCGAACCGCAACGCGACCGCCCGTGCCACCCGTGGCAGTCGCGCGATCGCGGCGCGACGAGTCCTTGCTGGCGCTCGCCTCTTCGTTCGCGTCGACGTCGTCGGTCCAGTGGTAGGTGGGGCGCGGTTGCGCGCGACCGATGATGATCTGCTGTTCGGGAGGCCGCGCTTGCTCTTCGAAGATCGCGACCGCGATCACACCGACGTTGCGCGACTTGCCCTTCTTGCCGGCGTACGAATTGTCGACCGACGAGAACCGGAACGTCGCGACGTCGGCAAGCGACGTGCGGAAACCTTCGATGCGAACTTCGCCGTACGCGGGCACGATGTAACCGCGCTTCTTGAGGTCACCGTCTTCGCCATCGACCACGTCGAGACCGTCGACCGAGACCACCGCTTCGACGCGATTGCCGGTCGGGTTCGTGACGCGAATCGTGTAGCGCTCGTTGTCGTTGCCCTGAACGTAGTAGCGACCCTTGAACGCGTACGTCGGTGCGGTCTCGCCCGACTCGGTGACGACCTGGACGTCGTACGGGGCGCGAATTTTGTCGGGGGACACCGCGAGCGCGATGCGTGGACCGGTGTGCGCGATAGCAGCTTGGTCGGCGTACGCCGATCCCGAGCAGGCGGTGGTGAATAGCAGCGAAGCGAAGAGCATCCTCATGGCTCTTCCAAACGCCCGACCCCGCTCGGCGATCTACTCTTGGTGAAGCCAAAACAGCTCTGGCTTTTCAGCGATTTGCGCATGTAGGCGTGTATAGTCCGCGCCATGGCTCCGTCGAAGACGCCCGTAAAAGCCAAGGGAAAGCCCGCGAAGCCCGTCAAGCCCGTCAAGCCCGTCAAGCCCGTCAAGGCGAACGGCAAGGCGACCAACGGCAAGGCGAAGCGCAAAGCCGCCGATGTCACCGAAGCCGATCCCTCGTTGTTCGATCCGCTGACCCCCGGCGAGACCGCCGATGCATTGCGCACGCTGATCGAGGATCGCCGGCTGTCGTCGATGGCGAAGGTCGGCCGCTATCGCGTGATCTGCACCGAGCCGCTTGTCGTCAAGCCGCCGCACTGGATGGCCGGGCACCGCCTCGCGCGCGTTGTCGCGTACGACTACTCGGCCGATCGTGCCGTCGACGCGACGGTCGACCTCGACGCCGGTACCGTCGCGCACCTCGATCTCACCCGCGCGCAACCGATGCTGTCGCGCGAAGAGGAAGCACTCGCGATGTCGATCGCGATGGTCGATACGCGCGTGCGCGACAAGCTGCAGATGGGCGACGCTCCGCAGTCCACGATGCACTACTGGGGCCGCACGCCGAACGATCTCGCGTACGCGCGGCGCAGCGCGGCCGTGATCTTCGGACGCGAAGGCGGTCACGCGTCATTGATCGCCGTCGTCGATCTCATCGATCAACAGGTGACCCAAGTGGTCCCGGCGGAGTTGTGGTGATGAGCAACGTGATCACGGAAGCCAACTGGAAGTTTCATTGGCGACTCACCGAGTCGGCCGGCATCATGGTCTACCTCGCGGACTACAAGGGTCGGCGCGTGCTGTGGGAAGGCTCGCTGCCGTACGTCACCGTCGATCATCAGCGTCACTCGCTCGAGGTCGAGGCCGACCCTGAAGCGCGCGGGCCGTGGTGGGTGCCGCTCGGCACGCGCACGCTGCAAGGTCCCGTCCGCGTCCAGTCGTTCCGCGGCGGCATCGAGCTGTCCGCGAGCTTCGCCTCCGGTCCGTATCAGTACACGCAGCTGTGGCGCTTCCACGACGATGGCCGGCTCTGCCCGTGGCTCACGATCTACGGCCCGGGCGTGCACGATCAGCACACGTATCACCCGCACTTCCGCTTCGACTTCGATCTCGACGGCGCCGAGCAGGATGCATTCGAGTTCTTCGAAGACGGCAAGTGGCAGCGCGTCAAGCAGGAAGGCTGGTTCCCGTACTCGGGCGAAGCCGACAGCGAAGGCAACGTGTGGCGCCAGATCGATTTCGGCTCGCGCGCATCGATCAACGTGCGCCCGCACTCGTGGGACGACGCCGAGGTGTTCGCGGTTCGCTACCACGACGGCGAATGGGCCCCGTTCTCGCCGCGCAGCTCGGCCGGCTCGCAACCGTTTCCCGCCGCGTACGTCGGCCAAGAGGAGCTCGAGGGCCAAGACCTCTCGCTCTGGTACGTCGCACACGTGCACTTCGATCAATCGTTCCCGTACACCGCGGGACCGTGGATTCGCGTCGAAGGCCTCGCGAAGTAGCTACTTGCGCTTGTAGACGAGCACGAGCCGCACGACGCTCGGCTTCTTCTTCGCCGGCAGCTTCACCGTACGCATCGCGGTCGCGATGCAGTCGACGGTGTCCTCGCCGAGCGTCTTGCTGTCGAGCGTGACGTCGCCGACCGCACCATCACCGCCGATCTTCAGCTCGAGGTTCGCGGTCAGCGTCGCCGACAGTCGCGGATCGATGCGCGGTGTGCCGCACGCGACGAGCGAGCTGCGCAGCGGCTTGAGCGCCTTGTGAACGTCGGCGGCCTTGTGCACCGCGGGCCGCTCGCTGACCAACTTGACGCTGTCGAACGTCGGCGGTCCCGCGTACGCGCGCGCGGACGCACAAACGATCGCAGCCACCACGGCGATCTTCATGGGATCAGAGTATCGCGAGCCCAATGTGCGAGGCGCGAAATCTCACGCCGCTTCGAGGCCGTGGCACTTCTTGAACTTCTTGCCGCTGCCGCACGGGCACGGCTTGTCACGGCCGCGGCGCGAAATCTCACGCCGCTTCGAGGCCGTGGCACTTCTTGAATTTCTTGCCACTACCGCACGGACACGGCTCGTTGCGGCCGACCTTTGCGGCGGCGACGATGGTGCCCTGCTTCTCGCCGGGACGACGACCCGCGAGCGCGGCGTCGAATGCTTCGATCACGACCTCGGTCGGCTTGATGATCGTCGTCGCGGTGTCGGCGGTCATCGCGTTCTCTTTGACGTCCTCGGCGAGCAGCTCGGCGAGCTTCGCGTAGACATGCGGCTGCGCCTTGACGAGGTCCGGCGCGACGCGCTCGTGCGGCGGCATCTCGGCGAGGCCTTCGATCTTCGACAGCTCCTCGGTGACGATCTTGTCGGCGTCGGTGAGGTTCTGCGCGGTGAGCCGCGGCAGCGTGCCGTCGCGGCCGCGATCGAACATCGCCCACACGAGCGTCGCGTAGAACACGGCCGCTTCGCCGACGGCGTCGCCATGCTCGGTGCGCACCGCCGCGGCGTGCTGGAGCAGGAACGGCTGTTCCTTCTGCAGGCGCTGCGCGAGCTTGTTCATCGCCTTCTTGTCGCCGCGCTGATCGAGGCGCGTGAAGGCGGAGATGGTTTTCTCGACGTCCTCCTGAGAAACGAGCTGCGAAGACATGGGCGGATCTTTTATCACTTCTACGGCGCCGGCGCGGGCTGCGGCGCATTCGCCGGCGGCGGCGTCTCCGTCGGCGGCACGACGGGCGCGGGAGCAGGCGCAGGCGTGGCCGCGCCGGGCGCGACGGGCGCGACGAAGTCTTGCGGGGCGGCGACCAGGTCGACACACGAGCCGTCGCCCGGGCACGCGCGCGGGAACGGGCTCGCGTCGACGACGGTGAGCGTCGCGCCGAGATAATCGACGGACAGGTGGGTCATCGCGCGATCGGTGCCGGCCGGCAGGTTCGCGACGAGCCACTTGAGCGGCCCCTTGCCAGCGGCTGGGGTGACCGCGATCAGCACCTCGAGCTCGAGTTGCTTCGCCGATGGGTCGCGCACGATCGACACGACGAGGCCGGGATGCTTCGCCGGCATCTGGTCGGGCGACTTACCGGCGAGCGGATCGATCATGCTGACCTTCGCACAGCCCGGATTCACGCAGCTCGTCAGCGTCTTCGACTGCCAGCGCGAGATGCGTTCCGCGATCCTTTCGATGCTGCCGCGCGGTCGCACGTAGAACGTGTCCTTGTCCCAGTTGACGGTCACCGAGAACCGCTTGAAGAAGCCGAGGCCGAGCGTGCCCTCGATGTCTTGATCCGGCCAGCGCCTGTCGACGTACGCGACAAACACGACATCGTTCGCGGTGACGCCGGCTGCGCTCACCGTCGGCGCGACGACC
Organism: Kofleriaceae bacterium; assembly: GCA_036524455.1. Classification (GTDB taxonomy): domain Bacteria; phylum Myxococcota_A; class Polyangia; order Haliangiales; family Haliangiaceae; genus JABFXX01. The sequence goes on from DATDCH010000675.1 coordinate 12,375, forward strand.
TGCTGCTTCACCTCGCGCAGAATGCCTACTTCGTCGACGACTGCGAGCTTGACGTCGGTGGGCGTGAGCTTGGCGCGAGTCCAAGCACGCGGGCGAAGCTGACTCGTGAACGCGCCGAGATCGAGGTGCACCGCGACGCGCATGCCGCCGATGGTGGCGTTCACGAGGCGGCGTGGGATCGGCACGACCTCCGCGTTCATCACGCTGCTCTTGAGCTTCGAATACGTGATCGGCGTTGCGCCCGGGGGCGGCTTGAAGTCCTTCTGCGTCGCGAGCGTGACCACACCGGCATCGCGATCGAACGCGAACACCAGCGAGTCGGCGATGATGTCGCGACCGATCACGCCGTGGACCCGCCGTCCATCGACGTCGAACGTGCCCTTACCGACGATCTGCGCCGGCTTCGGACCTTTGACGGTCAACGAGCCGATCTGCCACGACAGGATCTCCGCGTAGAACTTGTTCCGCTGGGTGTCGCTCTCGTCGAGCATGCGCGGACCCTCGCCGGTCGCTGCTTTCGTCGCCGCGAGTACTTCCTCGTCGATGATCGACACGTGCGCGTCGGGATCGATCGCGAACACGAACGGTCCTTTGTCGGTGACGAGCGCGGGAACGAGCAGAAGCCCGTCCTCGAGCGGCCCGACCATCGGGATCATCCAGTGGTCGCCATCGGAAAACCCGGGCGGAGGGCCTGCTGTACAGCTCAGCGCGAGCGCGCCGAGCGTGGCGACTAGTGCCGCGTGCCGTCGGCGCCGACTTCCCACACCATTCCTGAGTACATCAGTTTGTTGAGGTCGCCCGCGCCCTGCTTCTCGATCGCTTCCGCGATCTGGCTGTTCGCGAGTTGGTCGTACGTCGGCTTGTCCTGGCGATACAGCACACCCATCGGAATCGGGAAGTTCGGCTGCACCAGCTGCGCGAGCAGATTCGCGTAGAGCGGCGAGCCGCGCTCGCTGTGCACGAGCAGTTGCGAAGTGTCGCCGTCCTTCACGTCGACGATCTCCGGCACCATGCCCGGACCGAGCTTGATGCCCTTGGTGCCGCCCGCGAACACGAGCGGCTTGCCTTCGGCGAGCACGATCTGGCGGTTGGCCGGATCGTCCTTGACGCCTTCCCACACGCCGTCGTTGAAGACGGGGCAGTTCTGCAGCATCTCGATGAACACGGCGCCCTTGTGCTTGTAGGCCTCCTCGAGGAGCTTGCCCATCAGCTTCGCGTCGGTGTCGGCCGCGCGCGCGATGAACGTCGCACCGACGCCGAGTGCGAGTGAGATCGGGTTGAGCGGGTGGTCGATCGAGCCGGTCGGCGTCGACGGCGCGCGCGTACCGAGCGTGCTGGTCGGCGAGTACTGACCTTTGGTGAGGCCGTAGATCTGGTTGTTGAACAGGATGATCTTGAGATCCATGTTGCGGCGCAGCGCATGGATCATGTGATTGCCGCCGATCGACAGGCCGTCGCCGTCGCCGGTGATCACCCAGACATCGAGATCGGGGCGCGTGATCTTGAGGCCCGACGCGATCGCCGGCGCGCGGCCGTGAATCGTGTGGAAGCCGTACGTGTTCATGTAGTACGGGAAGCGGCTCGAGCAGCCGATGCCCGACACGAACACGGTGTTCTCGCGCTTGATGCCGAGCTGCGCGAGCGTGCGCTGCACGGTGGCGAGGATCGCGTAGTCACCGCAACCCGGGCACCACCGCACGTCCTGGTCGGACTCGAGGTCCTTCTTCGACAGTTTGAGCTTTACTGCTTCACTCATGCGTTCACCTGGATCTGCTGAGACGACGACGCGCTCGCAGTCGGCATTTCGAGTTGCTTGTCGATCGCGGAGATCACTTCGCGGACCTTGAACGGCAGGCCTTGGATCTTGTTGAGACCGACCGCGTCGACGAGGAATTTGTCGCGAATCACCTGCCGCAGCTGGCCCATGTTGAGCTCGGCGACGATGACATGCTTGAAGTTGTGGATGATCTTCGCGAGGCCGGGCTCGAGCGGCGACAGCCAGCGCAGGTGCGCGTGGGTGACCTTCTTGCCCTGCTGCGAGACGGTCTGCTGCGCCTGGCGAAGCGCGCCAAACGTGCCGCCCCAGCCGATGATCAGCACGTCACCCGATGTCGGGCCCGCGAGGTCGAGCTCGCCGATGTCTTGCGCGATGCGATCGACCTTCGCTTGGCGAACCAGCGTCTGCTTCTCGTGGTTCTCCGGCGCGTAGGAGATGTTGCCGGTGAGCGCGTCCTTCTCGATGCCGCCGATGCGGTGCTCGAGACCGGGCGTGCCGGGCACGACCCACGCGCGCGCGAGGTTGCGCTCGTCGCGTTGGTAGACGAAGTAGCCATTCGGGTCGGTGCGATGAATGACGTCGAACCGCGGCAGCGCGGTGAGGTTCGGCAGCGGCCACGGCTCCGAGCCGTTCGCGATGTAACCGTCGCTGAGCAAGATCACCGGCGTCATGTAGCGCGTGGCGATCTTCACCGCCTCGACAGCGCAGTAGAACGTGTCGCCCGGGCTCTTCGCCGCGAGCACCGGCACCGGCGATTCGCCGTTGCGGCCGTACAGCGACTGCGAGAGATCCGATTGCTCGGTCTTCGTCGGCAGGCCCGTCGACGGACCGCCGCGCTGGATGTTCAAGATCACGACCGGCAGCTCGGTCATCACGCCGAGACCGATCGCTTCGCCCTTGAGCGCGATACCCGGACCCGACGACGCGGTGACCGCGATCGAGCCGCCGTACGCCGCGCCGAGCGCAGCGCCCATCGCCGCGATCTCGTCTTCGGCTTGGAACGTCATCGTGCCGAAGTTTTTGTACTTGGCGAGCGAGTGCAGGATCGACGACGCCGGCGTGATCGGATAGCCCGAGTAGAACAGCTTCTTGCCGGCGAGTTCCGCGCCGACAACGAGGCCGAGCGCGATCGCTTCGTTGCCCGTGATGTTGCGATACATGCCGGGCGTGAACGTCGCCGGCGGCACCTTGTAGACGGTCTGGAACACTTCGGCGGTTTCGCCGTAGTGATAGCCGGCTTTGAACACCTTCACGTTCGCTTCGCCGAAGCCGGGCTTCTTCGCGAACTGTTGGTAGATGCGGCGAACCTCGCCTTCGGGCTCGCGGCCGTACATCCAGAACACGAGACCGAGCGCGAAGAAGTTCTTGCTGCGGCCTTTGTCTTTGTTCGACAGCTCGCTGCCATCGAGCGCTGCGATCGTCAGGTGACTGATGTCGACGGCGTGAACTTTGTACTTGTCGAGGCTGCCGTCTTCGAGCGGATTCGTTTGATAGCCGGCCTTCTTGAGGTTCGCTTCGATGAACGCGCCGGTATTGATGATCACCGTGCCGTTGTCGACGAGATCTTTGAGGTTCGTCTTCAGCGCCGCCGGGTTCATCACCACGAGCACGTCGGGCGCGTCGCCTGGGGTGTGAATCTCGGACGACGAGAAGTGCAGTTGGAATCCGGACACGCCGAACAAGCTACCGGCGGGCGCGCGGATCTCTGCGGGGAAGTCGGGGAACGTCGAAATGTCGTTGCC